>CANGTC010000252.1 GCA_947456505.1 Beijerinckiaceae bacterium | reverse complement strand
CGCCATCGTGATCCTGATCGAGGCGGCGCTGTCCTTTCTGGGCCTTGGCGTGAAGCCGCCGGAACCCTCCTGGGGCCTGATGATCTCGGAAGCGCGCAGTTTCATGTTCTTCAAGCCCCATATGATCGCGATTCCCGGATTCGCCATCTTCCTGCTCGTCATCGCCATCAACATGGCGGGCGATGGTTTGCGCGACGTGACCGCCCCCGAAGGGCGGAACTAGGGGTGGCGATGGACAAGACTGCGCCCCCATCCGACCGTCCCATCCTGCGCGTCGAGGGCATGAGCGTAGATCTGGCCGTGTCCTCGGGCCAATTGCATGCTGTGCGAGACGTCGATTTCGCCGTAAAAGCGGGGGAGACCTTCTGCATCGTGGGCGAATCGGGCTGCGGCAAGACCATGACCTCTCTCGCCCTGATGCGGTTGTTGCCACGCAATGCCCGCCTGAGCGCGACCCGCATGGAATTTGATGGCCTTGATCTGTCGACCCTGAGCGAACGGGACATGGCGACCTTGCGCGGCGACCGGCTCGGGATGATTTTCCAGGATCCCATGACCTCCCTGAACCCCGTCTACACGATTGGCGATCAGATGGAGGAGGTCTATCTGCGCCACCGCGTCGCCACCCGAAAAGAGGCGCGCGGAAGGGCGGCATATCTGCTGCAGCGCGTGGGCATCATGTCGCCCGAGCTGCGCCTGCGGCAATTTCCCCACCAGCTCTCGGGCGGCCTGCGCCAGCGCGTGATGATCGCCATGACGCTGATGTGCGAGCCCCGGCTCATCATCGCCGACGAGCCCACCACCGCGCTCGACGTGACCGTGCAGGTGCAGATCCTGCAACTGCTGGCGCGGCTGCAGCAGGAATTCGGCATGGCGATCATTCTGATCACCCACAATCTGGGGATCGTTGCGCGCATGGCCGATCGCCTCGCGGTCATGTATGCGGGCAAGATCATCGAGACCGGCGGCGCCATGGAGGTCTTCACCCATCCGCAGCATCCCTATACGCGTGGGTTGCTGCGTTGCATGCCCGGTTATGGCGGGGGTGGCGGGGATCAGCGCCTCGGCTCAATCCCCGGTCTGGTGCCCTCCCTGATCGGAAAGATCGAGGGCTGCGGCTTTCGCAATCGCTGCGACTTCGCCACAGCCGATTGCGCCAGCGGCGACCTTGGGCTGCGGGCCCTCGGGGGAGGGCACAGCTATCGCTGCCGTCTGGAACCGGGCGAGGCCGCGAAGCTCGGCGGGGAGCACGCGCTTTCATGACCGCGCCCCTGAACGATGACAATCGACCTTTGCCCCCTGCGCTTGAAGCGCGCGGCCTCTCCCGAAGCTTTTCCGTTGGCGGCGGGCTTTTCCGTCAAGACAAGGAGCTACGTGCCGTCGACGATATCAATCTGAGCGTCCAGCGCGGCGAGTCCCTCGGCATCGTTGGTGAATCGGGAAGCGGGAAAACAACGCTTTCGCGTATGATGCTGGGCCTGATGCAGCCAACCCAGGGCGAAATCAGGATTGACGGGCGCGGCATCGCCAGCATTGATCGGCATGAACTGGCGCGCAAGATCCAGCCGATCTTTCAGGATCCCTATTCCTCGCTCAATCCGCGCAAGACCATCGGCCAGATCATCCGCCTGCCGCTGGAGGCGCATGGCGTAGGCACGGGCAAGGACCGCAACGCCGCTGTCGAACAGATCATGGCGCAAGTCGGCCTGCCGCCCCGGCTGCAGCATTCCTATCCCAGCCAGTTGTCTGGCGGGCAGCGCCAGCGCGTAGCCATCGCGCGCGCCCTCGTGGTGAAGCCGGAGATCCTCATCTGCGACGAGCCGACCTCCGCGCTCGACGTCTCCGTCCAGGCGCAAATCCTGAACCTGCTCAAGGACCTGCGCGCGGCCTTCAATCTGACCTATATCTTCATTACCCACGATCTGGGCGTGCTCCACTATATGGCCGACCGGGTGGCGGTCATGTACATGGGCCGCATCGTGGAGCTGGGTCCGACCAGCGACATTCTCAAAGCCCCACGCCACCCCTATGCGCAGGCGCTGCTTGGCTCGATCCTGACGCCTGATCCCCATCTCAATCTACCGGATCTCGATCTGGCGCAGGGCTTCCCCGATCCGCTCAATCCCCCGGCGGGCTGCGCCTTTCATCCTCGCTGCGCCAAGGCGCGCGACATCTGCTCCACAAGGGCGCCGCAAGCCGCGCGCGCGCAAGATCA
Organism: Beijerinckiaceae bacterium; assembly: GCA_947456505.1. Taxonomy (GTDB): domain Bacteria; phylum Pseudomonadota; class Alphaproteobacteria; order Rhizobiales; family Beijerinckiaceae; genus Terripilifer. The sequence continues at coordinate 2,591 of CANGTC010000252.1, read as the reverse complement.
CCTCATCGCATGCCACTTGTATCCACCGGAGGCGCATCCATGACACGAAAGACCTTTTTAAGATCCGTCACCCGCCTCACCTGCGCGGCTCTCCTCGCATCCCTGGCCCTTCCGCTGGCGAGCGCGCAGGCGCAAAAGGCCAAGGACACCCTGCGCCTGGCCTTCGCGGATCCCATCGGCAGCATCCTGATCTACGAAGATTCAAAACCAGAGACCGGCCTGACAGCAGGCGCCGTTTTCGACAGCCTGATGTGTTTTGATCCAGGCAAGGGAACGCTCGAACCCCTGCTGGCGACATCCTGGAGCTGGGTCAATGATCGCCTGCTGGAAGTGAATCTGCGGCAAGACGTGAAGTTTCACGATGGATCGGATTTTTCTGGTGAGGATGTCGTCTACACCCTGAGCTGGCTGCTCGACCCCAACAGCAAGCTCCGCTTCACCGAAAATTGGTCATGGATTGACAGCGTGGAGTTGGTGGATCGCTACAAGGTGCGCATTCACGCCAAGATGCCCTTTGCGCCAGCTCTTGTGCGTCTCGCGATGACCTCCATGCCCATGATTCCGAAGTCCGTCCATGGCGATCCTGCGCGCCGCAGCGAATTCGGCATCAAGACGCCCATTGGCACCGGGCCCTACAAGGCCGAATTCGTTGACGCCAACAAGGGGATCATGCTGGTCAAAAACCCCCGTTACCCCCAGGCCAGCGCCTGCAAACCCGCCGCCTCCATCGGCCGCGCCCATATCTTGTCCATCCCTGATCAGCAGACGCAGATCGCGCAATTGGCGGTCGGCGGCGTCGATTATCTGAAGGTCGCAGAAAAGGATCAGGTCGCCTTTCTGAGCGCCGATCCACGCCTGGCTGTCACCGCGACGCAGGGCCAGACCTTCAACTACATGGCCATCGACGCCAGTGGTCGATCAGGCAACAAACCGCTGGCCGATATTCGCGTGCGCCAGGCGCTGTTCCGTTCGATTGATCGCGATCTCATAACGAAAAGCGTAGTGGCTGGCGGCGCCGAAGCCAAAGTGCTGGACGAGTTATGCTTCAAATCCCAGTTTGGCTGCGGCTTCTCCGCCAAGCCCAAGCCCTTCGATCGCGCCGCTGCAAAAGCGTTGCTGGCGGAGGCGGGTTATCCCGACGGGTTTGAGGTGGAGCTGCTAGCGACCCCAAGCGTCTTTGGTCTCGCCGAGGCGTTGGCGGGCGAAATGCGCAAGATCGGCGTGCGCGCCAAGGTTGATCGGGCCACCTTCACCGCCTATCGCGATAAACAGCGCCTGGGCAAGCAGCAGATTCTCATCAACGAGTGGAGTTCCGGCGGCCTGCCGGACGCCTATTCGACCGTGGATTATTTCTTTGGCGACAGTCCGCGTGACTATTGGCAGGACGCGGAAATCAAGACGCTCTCGGCGCAGGCCGTATCAAATCTCGATGACGCCAAGCGCCGTGAGTTCTACACGCGCATCTATGATCGCGCGGTGGAGCAGGCTTATGTGTTGCCGATTTCCACGAAGCCCGCTGTCTTCGTTCATACGAAGGAGCTTCAAATTGATCAGGGCTCCATCGGCGTCTATGGCGCGGAACTCAACATGATGCGCTGGAAGTAATCTGGCTTTCCCTGAAGACTTGAATGATAAGAGGGCCAAATGGCGGAAATCGTTCTCACCATGGCGACCACACATGGTCCCCAATTGCATACGACGCCTGAGCAATGGCTGCTGCGCCTGCCAGCCGACAAGGCGGGCAAACATCCCTACAGGGATGGCGTTCACTCCTTCGATGAGTTGGTGAATCTACGCAGCGCCGAAGGCCTTGCGGAAAAATCTTCCAGCGAGGGCATCCGCGCATCCCACCATCGCTGCCATGTCGCCATGGAGCAACTCGCCGACAAATGGGCCGAGATCGGCGCCGATGTGGCGGTGATCCTGGGTAACGACCAGCGCGAGGTCTTCAACGACGAATTCAATCCAGCCTTCTTCGTCTTCCATGGCGAAAGGATTCCCAACTATCCGCAGACCGAGGAAAGCCGGGCCAAATCGCCACCCGGCATCAAGGAGGCGGAGTTTGGCCATGCGACGGAAACCTACACCGAGTATGATGCGCTGCCTGAACTTGGTGAACACATTATCAAGACATTGTGCGCGGCGGACTTTGATGTGGCCTCCTCGAAAATCTGGCCCAAACAGGCCAAGAATGGGGCGCCGCACGCCTTTGGTCATATCTATCGTCAGGTGATGCGCGACAAGGTTGTCCCTAATGTGCCCGTGATCCAGAACACATTCTTTCCGCCTAACCAGCCCAGCGCGCGACGCGCCTATGAATTCGGCAAGGTGGTGAAGAGGGCCATCGACAGCTGGGCCTCCGACAAGAAAGTGGCCGTCTTCGCCTCCGGCGGCATGAGCCATTTCGTCATCGATGAAGACTTTGACCAGCGTTTCATCACGGCCCTGCGCAATGGCGACAAGGACTATTTGTGCTCCATTCCCCTGGCGCAATTGCAGTCCGGCACCTCCGAGCTGAAATCGTGGATCTCGCTGGCGGGATTGATGGAGGACATGAAGGTCGAGATGCACCAGCTCGACTATGTGCCTTG
>CANGTC010000251.1 GCA_947456505.1 Beijerinckiaceae bacterium | reverse complement strand
GATCGACGCAGGCCATGCGAGCCTGGACGACGTCTATGCGCGCTTTTTCGAGGGGCTCCCCAATGCGGCGTGAAGGCTCGGCCCTTGCGGGCGCTGGAACGGTGATGATGAAGGAGCTGGGGGACAATCTCTCCAGCACCCGCATGCGCCTGCTCGAATTGCTCGTCTTCCTGACGGGCGCGGGCGCGGTCTTCGCCACCATAGGCGAGGTGCGGGACGTGGTGGGGGAAGACCCCTTCGTGTTCCTTCGCATCTTCACCACCTCGAAGGGCGAGACCCTGCCCTCCTTCGCGGCTTTCCTCGGCTTTCTGATCCCCATCGTCTCCATCGCGCTGGGCTTTGACAGCGTGAACAGCGAGTTCAATGGCAAGACCATGAGCCGGATCCTCGCGCAGCCGATCTATCGGGACGCGTTGCTCTTTGGAAAATTCATGGCGGGGCTCATCACCCTGGCGGTGATGCTCGCCGCGCTGTGGCTTTTCGTCATCGGCCTCGCCATCTTCATGCTGGGCTTGCCGCCAGGCACGGAGGAGGTGCTGCGCGGCTTCGCCTTCCTCATCGCGGCCATCGCCTATGGGGGCGTATGGCTCGGGCTCGCCATGCTGTTTTCAGTGCAGTTCCGCTCGGCCGCCACGGCGGCTTTGGCATCGCTGGCGGTCTGGCTGCTCTTCGCCTTTTTCTGGAACATGGTGATTACGGTCATCACACCGATCATCGCGCCGGTGGACCCCTATAATCCCATGTCGGTGCTTCATACGGTGGAGGTGGGACAGGCCCTGTCGCGGCTCTCGCCCAATACGCTCTTCGCCGAGACGACCATGGCCTTCCTGAATCCCGGCACGCGCTCGCTGGGTCTCGTGCTGCAGTCCCAAATGCAGGGCGCTATCTCCGGCCCGCTGCCCTTCAGCGAAAGCGTGGCGCTGGTCTGGCCGCAAGTGACCGGATTGCTGGCCTCCGTCATCGGCCTCTTCACTGTGGCCTATGTGATGTTCCAGCGGCAGGAAGTGCGCGCCTGAGCCTCGCCATCGCCTCCCTTCGCCCTAGATCCCTCATGGGAGACAGCGAAGGGAGCGAGCGTGGACGCGAGCATCGCCGATTACGCCATGATCGGAGACTGCGAGACGGCGGCCCTCGTGCATCGCGCGGGCTCCATCGACTGGCTCTGCCTGCCTCGCTTTGATTCCGACGCCTGCTTCGCGCGCCTGCTGGGCGACCGGGACAATGGCCATTGGTCCATCTGCGCCCGCGACGTGATCGAGACCCGCCGCGCCTATCGGGATGGCACGCTGATCCTCGTCACCCATCTCGTCACGAAGACGGGCGCCGCGCGGATGATCGACTTCATGTCGCCGCGCGACCAGCACGCCGATCTCATCCGCATCGTGGAGGGCATTCAGGGCTCGGTGACCTTCGATGTGGAACTGGTGATCCGCTTCGACTACGGACGCACGATCCCCTGGGTGACCCATGCCGATCCCACCACGCTCATGGCGGTGGCGGGGCCGAACACCCTGTTCCTGCAAACACCCATCCGCCTGCATGGAAAGGACATGCGCACCCAAGGCGTCTTCGCGATCAAGGCGGGGGAGCGCGCGCCCTTCTCGCTCACCCATCGCGTCTCGCTCTCCGAGCGCCCGCCCGTGGTGGAGGCCGTGACGGCGCTGGAAAATACCGAGCGCTACTGGCGCGACTTTTCCGACCGCTGTCCCACCGTGGGGCCCTGGACCCATCAGGTGAAGCGCTCCCTCATCACTCTGAAGGCCCTGACCTTTGGACCGACAGGAGGAATGGTCGCCGCCCCCACCACATCCCTGCCCGAGAAGATCGAGGGAACACGAAACTGGGACTACCGCTTCTGCTGGCTACGCGACGCCGCCTTCACCCTGCAGGCCTTCATGGGCCTTGGCTATTTCGAGGAAGCGAGCGCCTGGCTCGACTGGCTGATGCGGGCCATCGCGGGCGATCCAGCGCAGATGCAGATCATGTACGGGGTGAGCGGCGAACGGCGCCTCGCCGAATGGGAAGCGCCCTGGCTCTCGGGCTTTCGCAATTCCCGGCCTGTGCGCATCGGCAATGCGGCGGCCGAACAGATGCAGCTTGATGTGCGCGGCGAAGTCATCGACGCCATGGCGCAGGCGACGAAAGGGGCCATCGTTCCCCATTCCCGCAGCGCTGAATGGCGCCGCGCCAGCCTTGAGCATCTGTCGACCATTTGGCGCGAGCCCGATGAAGGCATCTGGGAAATGCGGGCTGGGCGCCAGCATTTCACCCATTCCAAGGTCATGGCCTGGGTGGCCTTCGACCGAGGCCTTACCTTTGCGCCCCAATCCGAGCGCGACCGGCAGGACCAACGCCGCTGGCGCGCCATCGCCGAGGAGATCCATGCGGAAATCTGCGAGAAGGCCTATGATCCCGCGCAGAACGCCTTCACGCAGGTTTATGGCAAGCCATGGCTGGACGCGAGCCTGTTGCAGATGGCGCTGGTGGGCTTTCTGCCGCCCGACGATCCGCGCATTCTGGGCACCATCGCCGCCATCGAAAAACGCCTGGTGCGCGATGGCCTGACGCTACGCTACGAAACCGATGTGGTGGCGGATGGTCTACCGCCCGGCGAGGGGCGCTTTCTGGCTTGCAGCTTCTGGCTCGCCGACAATCTCGCGTTGACCGGTCGCCACGCGGAGGCCTGCGCCCTGTTCGAACGCCTGCTGACGCTATGCAACGACGTGGGCCTGCTGGCGGAACAATATGATCCGGACGCTGGCGAAATGCTCGGCAATTTCCCCCAGGCCTTCAGCCATGTGGGGCTCATCAACACCGCCGTCAATCTGTCGCGCGGGATGGGCCCGGCGGCGGAGCGCGCCGCCATGACCCCAGTGATGCAGCCGCTTACGGCTTCTGGAACTTGAGGACGAATTCATCCACAGGAGTGGGATTGCGAGTCACCGTCGCCGTGCGCTGATCCTCGGGGTGACGCAGGAAATCGCCAGTGGCGACCAGCTTGAACCCGGCCGCCTCGATCTCCGCGCGCAGGGCGCTTTCACCGATGCGGTGGTAGGTCTTGCTGACATTGACCCCATCTTCCGGCAGAGCCGAATGATCAGCGATGACCAGATAACCGCCGGGCTTCAAGGCCGCGAAAATCGCCTTGTTCATGCGCGCGCGATCCACGCCCAAATGGATCGTGTCATGATAGGCGAAGAAGAAGGTGATCATGTCGAAAGCGCCGGCCTCCGCAGGGGCCGGATCCTCAAAGGGGCGCGCCAGCGCGACCGCATTGCGCATCGCGGGGGTCTGCATGCGCGCTTCGAGCTTTTCGGATTTGTTCATGTTCTGGGCATAGACCTTGCCGCTGTCGCCGACCGAGCGCGCCAGCAATTCGGAACTGTAACCAGCGCCAGCGCCGAGATCGAGAATCTTCATGCCCGTCTTCGCGCCGATGAAGGGCAGGAACTGAGCGGCCTGCCGCTTGCCATCATTTTGCCGATCCGCATCCGTGCGGTCAGGGGCGGCGAGAATGGCGGCGTAGTCCTGCGCATACACGGCGCCCGTGAAGCTGGCGAAGGCGATAGCGCCAGACAGGACGGCGGCGAACAAGGTTGCGGCTCTCATGGGGACCTCCCTTTCGTGATTGCGCGGACATGATCGCCCCAAGCGGGGGAGATGGCAAGCTGCCCCTACCCCTCCAGCTCCTCGCGCAGCATCTCCAGCTCCAGCCATTCCTGCTCGAGCGTGTCGATCTTCGCCTGCAACTCGCCGTAATCCGTGGTGGCCTTGGCGAAGGCGAACTGATCCTTCTTGTAGAAATTGGGATCATCGAGCTTGGCTTGCAGAAGGGCTTGCTGGGCGCGGAAGGCGTCGATGCGCGGGGGGATCGTCTCCAGCGCGTGCTTCTGCTTGAAGGAGAGACGGCCCTTGGCCTTGGGTGGCGCGGCGACTGCGGCGGCGGCGCGTTTTTTCTCGCGCTCCTGCTTGCGCGAGGGCGCCTCGCCGCCGACGCCAAAACCGCGCTGGGACACCATGTCCGAATAGCCCCCGGCATATTCGATCCAGCGTCCCTCGCCTTCGCTGACGATGACCGAGGTCGCCACGCGATCGAGAAAATCACGATCATGGCTGACCACCAGAACCGTGCCAGGATAATCGGCGATCATCTCCTGAAGGAGATCAAGGGTTTCGAGATCAAGGTCATTGGTGGGCTCGTCGAGTACCAGTAGATTGGAGGGCAAGGACAAGGCCCGCGCCAGCACGAGACGCCCGCGCTCGCCGCCGGACAGACGCGACACCGGCGTGCGCGCCTGTTCGGGGGTGAAGAGGAAGTCCTTCATGTAGCTGATGACATGCTTGCGCTCGCCATTGATGTCGATGAAATCGCCGCCGCCGCCGGTCAGAACATCCTTCAGGGTTTCATCGGCGGCGAGCGCAAGGCGCTTCTGGTCAAGGCTCGCCATCTGCACATTGGCGCCCAGCTTCAGCTTGCCGCTGTCGGGCTCCAGAGCGCCCGTGAGCATGGAGATGAGCGTGGTCTTGCCGGCGCCGTTCTGACCAACGACGCCCACCCTGTCGCCGCGCAGGATACGCGTGCTGAAATCAGCGACGATGGTGCGCTCGCCATAGGACTTGAAGACATGCTCGGCCTCGATGACGAGCTTGCCCGACACCACGCCCTCTGAGACGCTGATCTGCACGTCGCCCACGAGCTTGCGAGCTTCGCGCACCTGGGAGCGCAGTTCCGCCAGACGGCCCATGCGGCCCATGTTGCGCTTGCGCCGTCCGCTGACGCCGTGGCGCACCCAATGTTCTTCATTGGCGATCTGCCGGTCGAGCTTGTGGCGGTCGCGCTCCTCCTCCTCCAGCACCTGATCGCG
>CANGTC010000250.1 GCA_947456505.1 Beijerinckiaceae bacterium | reverse complement strand
GGCGTTGCCGATATGGGCGAGGTCATAGACCGTGGGGCCGCAGACATACATGCGCACATGGGCGGGATCGATGGGGCGGAACGCCTCCTTCGAGCGGGTGAGGGTATTGTAAAGCCGTAAAGACATGGGGTCCCCGAGCCTCGCTGGCTCGGTTGCTACTTGCATGAGGACAAGTCGGCGCCGGCCAGCGAGATCGCTAGCTGATAATAATGGTCCGGCAGAGGCGGAACAGGCGCGTCATGGGCGGGACAATGATGCAGGGGCGCGGCGGCGTCAAGGGTGAGCTGAAGGGCCAACAAAAAGCCCCGCCGAAGCGAGGCTTAAAGGACATTTCCCACTGCCGCTTCCCGATTTTGAAGCCGTCAAGCCTCGGGATACTGACGTTCATGACCAGATCAGCCTTGGCCCAACAAGGGAGATCGTCAGGTTCAAGTGGATGATAATTCTTGGAAAGTCTGAAGCAAGACGGCAATTGGCGTCGTGGCGCGGTAAGGCTGATGGGAACCACAGCAACCAGCCCTGAGCGCTAAAGTAGCCTTGGCGAGACCACAACGACCGGCCTGATCTCATTGATCTCTGGCGGGTTCTGGTCAGAAAAATCTCCAACGAACGCTTGGCCCATGCGTGGAAAAAATTGATTGGCATTTTGAGGCTTTCTGATTCCGGCAGCCCCTTTCCCTGATCGACTGCCCAGCCTTCACCATCTCAGTAAATTCACCCTGAAACAATAAAGCCATGTTTAAGTTTTCATTACCCCCCGCCCCACCCTGAACCTCCGGCTGAACACCACCAGCCCCACCACAGCCACAGCGGTCAGCATAGTCGGCGCGTCGATGGTCTCGCCCGCCAGAAGGGCGGCGAAGCCGATGGTGATGAAGGTCTGGAGCAGCTGGATCTGGGAGACGCGGGCGGTTCCGCCCATGGCCATGGCCGCATTCCAGGCGAAGAGGGCGAAATACTGGCTGACGACGGACAGATAGAGGAAAGCGCCCCAACCGCGCGGGGTGACGCGGGTAAGATCCTCCGGCCAGAGCCAGATGGCGGCGGGGATGCTCACCACCAGGCTCAGGACCAGCGCCCAGGACATCACGGCCCAACCGGGCATGACTCGCGCCAGTTCGGCCGAAGCGACGTAGCCCGTGGCGGCGCAATAGATCGCGCCCAGCAGCCACAGATCGCCCATGGTCAAGCCGCCCCCGCCCTGGCGCAGGGCATAGGCGACGATGATCGCCGCCCCCGCAACGCTACAGACCCAGAACCCAGGGCTCGGCCGCTCCCCCGACCACATAGTCGCCACCAGCGCGGTGCAGAGCGGCAGCAGGCCCATCACCACACCGCCATGGGCGGAGGGCACAGTCATGGAGGCCATGGCGCTGGCGATTTGAAACCCCGTGCCGACCGTAGCCACCAGATAGAGCAGCTTTGGCCACAGATGGCGTTCCGGCAATTTTCGGCCGGTGGCGATCAGCACCACTGCAGCGATCAGCCCTCCCAGCACTGCACGCAGGGCGGTCATGGATAGGGGATCGAAGTCGATCACGGCCAGCCGCGTCATGGGCAAGGTCGCGCCGAGCATGCAGATGCCGCAAAAGCCAAGGAGGAGGCCGAGCGTTTCCCGGGAAATGGTTTTCATGGAATCATGTCTAGCAGCAAAATTCGCATTAATCTTTTGTTCATTTCAGTGGAGCATTTTCCCATTGTTTTCCAATATTTCGAGCTGATCCCATGCCCCTTTCCGCTCTCCGCGCCGCCACCATCTCGCATCTGGTGGCCGCCTTGGCCGCTCTTGCGTCATTGAGCGGCCCCGCCAGAGCGGCGGAAGGCGCGTCAGAAAGCGCGGCCTTCGTGATCGGCTCCTCGGATGGCTACGGGATTTCGGACTGCTTCGTGCAGGGGGCGGCCTGCGGCCCGGTCATGGCCGACGCCTGGTGCCAATCCAACGGATATGGCCGCGCCAAAGCCTTCGGGCTCGCCTCCGACATCACGGCCAGCATCCCCACCGAGGCGGCCGCCGCCGTGGCGCGTGATCCGCGCGCCATGTTGATCACCTGCACGGATCAAACCACCGTCAACCCTTGAGCCAGTCCGCGCAGCGGGGCGCCTCCCCCTGCGCGCCCCAGGGCATGATCGGCACGGTCGAAGTCGAGTTCTTCGGCGACCCCTCGATCAACTTGTCGCTATAGACCATGTAAACCAGCACGTTGCGCCTGGCGTCGCAGCCCCGCACGATCTGCATCTTCTTGAAGATCAAAGACCGGCGCTCGCGCAGCACCACGTCGCCCTGGGCGAATTTCGTGGTGAACCTGATCGGCCCATACTGGCGGCAGGCCAGCGATACGTCCGATGTCTGCTCCGCCACCCCAAGCGCGCCCGCGATCCCGCCCCGCTCGGGAACCGTATAGTGGCAGGCGACCCCCTCGACCTCCGGATCATCGATGGCGTAGGTCGCCAGTTTGTCATTGGGCGTCAGGAGCTTGAAGACGGTCGACTTGCGAAAGATCAGGTCCGGCTCATCGCCTGCAGCGCTTGCGGCCCCAGTGATGATGAAGGACAGGATCAGGCTGGTCATCAATGAACGGATCATGGCGGGTCTCCCGATCGCCTGGCTACTGACGGACATATGGTTGCGCGCCTGCGCCGCTGAAAGGTGGGACCTGCGCCGCCCTCGCCTCATTGCCGTCACGAAGGAAAGCGAGATAAAAGCCACGGTTGATTCTTCGCAGGCGTTCTGGAAGATCAGAGACGCCGCAGCGTCGGCGTGATTCAGAGGATTTGATGGCCGTTTCTTTCCGAGCCTCCAGCGCCAGCCCCCTGTTTCGTCTGGGCGTGGCCGCTTTCGCCCTGGCGGCGAGCCTGTCCATGGCCGCCGCGCAGGGTCTTGAGTGCTCGCGACTGCAAGCGCAGATCGCCAGCATGGGTCCGGGCGATGCCAGCGCTGCGGCGGGTTTCGCCGATGCGGCGCGCCGTCAGCAATATGAGCTTGAGCGCACCCAGGCCTATGCGCAGGGCATCGGCTGCAACAACAAGCAATTCCTGTTTTTCGGCAGCCCGCCGCCCGCCCAGTGTGGCGGTCTCCAGACCCAGATCCAGCGCATGCGTGAAAATGTGGCGAGCCTGCAGGCCCAGCAACGCAGGGCTGGGGATGGCGGACGGTCGGAACTGGTGGCCCGCTTCAACGCCACCTGCCGGGGCGAACAGGCCCTGCCCGGACGGGCGAATTTGAACGGCCTGCCGGGGGTGAACCTTCCAGGCGAAACGATCATTGATCCTCTGGATCCGGCCGCTCCCGACGATCCGGCCCGCGGCGGATCAAAGACGGTCTGCGTGCGGACCTGTGACGGCGGTTTCTTCCCGCTGGCGAATGCCGCCCGTCGCGGCGGGCCGGAGGGCATGGCGGACATGTGCCGGGCGCTCTGCCCGAATGTGGAGACGCGGGTCTTCACCTATTACGCCTCCGGCGATATCGACCAGGCCGTCAGCGCCGATGGCATGCCCTACAAGTCGTTGCCAAACGCGCTGAAATTCAGAACGAAATTCGATCCAAGCTGCACCTGCAAGCCGGCGGACAAGAGCTGGGTTCAGGCCTTGGCGGAAGCCGAAGCGCTGTTGGGGCGCTCGCGTTCGGACATTGTGGTGACCCCGCAGAAGGCGGAGGAGATGTCCCGCGCATCCGCCGCCAACGCGACCCCCGCCCCCAAGACGCCCCCCGCCAAGACCCCGCCCGGCAAACCCGGCGCGCCCGCAAAGCCGGAGGCCGACACGACCCTGGCGGTCGAAGCCGCCGCCAACGCCAAGGCCCCCACCGCCAGCAACGACTCCGCAGGCATCGCCGCCAATGCGGGCGGCACGGCCAAGACCTATGGCCTGACCGATGGCCAGATGCGCGAACAGGGCACGGCGACGGGCACGCGCAAGGTCAGAATTGTGGGGCCGACGCTGTAGGCGGAGAGCAGGCTCTTGAAGGAGCCAGGCTACATGCTGGGCGCAGAGCGCCGGTTAGACGAGGAGACCTTGCTGGATCGGGCCATCGTCCTCGCGAACGCTGAAACCTTCGAGGCCGTCATCGCCCGTCTGGATGCGCCGCACGATGCGAACGCCCCCTCCATGGGAATAGGCCCTGAACCTCACCCCAACCGCCCCGCCGCCTTCGCCCGACCGATCAGAGGCAGCAGCGCCGCCAGCTCCGGTCCCTGATCGCGGCCCGTCAGGGCGAGGCGGAGCGGATGGAAAAGGGCCTTGCCCTTCTTGCCCGTTGCCTCCTTGAGGGCGCCCGTCCATTGGCTCCAGGTTTTCTCGTCCCAGGGCTCGGGGGGCAGCAGGGCGAGGGCCTGCGCCAAATAGGCGGCGTCCTCGATCACCGGGGCGATCTCCCCCTCCACCACGCGCCACCAGATGGCCACGTCGAGGAAAGTTGTGAGATTGCCGCGCACGGCCAGCCAGAAAGGCTCGGCGCGATGGCCGACGATGTCATGCGCCGCCAGCCGCTCGCGCACCGCTTCATAGTCGAGACCATGCAAGGTGCGGGCGGAGAGGGAGTCGAGCTCCGCAGGATCGAACTTGGCGGCGCCGCGGGAGGTATGGGTGATGTCAAACTTCGTTTGAAGCTCGTCCAGCGAGCGCACGGGCGAAACCGCATCGGAGGAGCCCGTCAGCACCGCCAGCGCCGCCACAGCCAGAGACTCCACGCCCGCCTCGCGCAGGCCTGCGATGGAGAGGGCGCCGCTGCGCTTGGACAGGCCCTCGCCGGAGGACGAAGTCAGCAGGTTGTGATGGGCGAAGCTGGGGGCGTGGGCGGGATCGCCCAGGATCTCGAAGAGCTGGAGCTGCACCGCCGTATTGGTGACATGGTCCTCGCCCCGGATCACATGGGTGACGCCCAGTTCGAT
>CANGTC010000249.1 GCA_947456505.1 Beijerinckiaceae bacterium | reverse complement strand
CTGCGCGCGGGCGTCAACATCGTCATCTACACCCTCACCGGCAACTACAAGGCCGATCAGGTGCATGTGCGTGACCTCCTGGAGCGGCTGGCCCATTGACCTCCTTCAACCTCCAGATCGCCCCCCTCATTCCGATCCCACTGCTGATCGCGCTGGCGCTCGGCGCCGTGATCGTGGTGGGCCTTGGCCTGTGGGCGCGGCGGCGCGGCGCCTGGCTGCGGGCCATCGGCCTCGCGCTGGTGCTCGCTGCGTTGACGGACCCCTCCTTGGTGCGCGAGGATCGGAACCCCCTCAAGGATGTGGTCGCCGTGGTGCTCGACCGCAGCGCCAGCCAGACCATCGGCGAGCGTAAGGCGCAGACCGACAAGGCGCGCGTCGAGATCGAGAAGGCGCTGGAGGCGCTCGGCGATGTGGAGACGCGCTTCATCGATGGCGGCGCGACCGACACGGGCAATGACGGCACGCGCCTCTTCTCCTCGTTGAATGCGGCCCTTGCCGATGTGCCGCCCGAGCGCGTGGGCGCCGCCATTCTCGTCACCGATGGCGTGGTGCATGATATCCCCGCCTCCGCCGCAAACCTCGGCTTCAAGGCGCCCCTGCATGTCTTCGTGACGGGCCATGCGGGCGAGCGCGACCGACGCATCGAGCTTGTGGAGGCGCCGCGCTTCGGCATCGTCGGCAAGGAGCAGACCATCGCGGTGCGCGTGCTCGACACCGCCGACAAGGGCGAACGAGTCGCCATCACGATCCGGCGCGACGGCGTAGTGATCGCCACCATTCGCGCGGCGCCCGGCCAGATCGTTCGCGCGCCCGTCATGATCGAACATGGCGGGCCCAATGTGGTGGAGCTGGATATCGCGCCCCTGCCCGATGAGCTGACCACGATCAACAACAAGGCCGTCGTCACCATCGAAGGCGTGCGCGACAAATTGAAGGTGCTGCTGGTGTCGGGCGAGCCCCATGCGGGGGAACGCACCTGGCGCAATCTGCTCAAGTCCGACGCCAATGTGGAGTTGGTGCATTTCACCATTCTGCGCCCGCCGGAAAAGCAGGATGGCACGCCCATCAACGAACTCTCGCTGATCGCTTTTCCTACCGCCGATCTCTTCGGGCGGAAGATAAAAGAATTCGATCTCATCATCTTCGACCGCTATTCGAACCAGACGGTGCTGCCGCAGGTCTATTTCGAAAACATCGTGCGCTATGTGCGCGAGGGCGGCGCCCTGTTGATGGCGACGGGGCCTGATTATTCCGGACGCGACGGGCTCTATTTCTCGCCCCTGGGCAAGATCGCCCCTGCGCGTCCCCAAGGGCCTCTCGTGCAGCGCCTCTTCCGCCCCGCGATCTCCGATGAGGGCGCCAAACATCCGGTGACGCGGGGCTTGCCCGGCTCGGAACAGAGCCCGCCCGCCTGGGGCGAATGGTATCGCCAGGTGGCGAGCGAAAAACTGCGCGGCGTCTCTGTGCTCTCGGGCGCCGACAACCTGCCGCTGCTGTTGCTCTCGCGTGAGGAGAAGGGGCGCGTGGGCTTGCTGCTCTCCGACCAGATCTGGCTCTGGGCGCGGGGCTTTCAGGGCGGCGGACCGCATCTCGATCTCATGCGCCGTCTTGGCCATTGGCTGATGAAGGAGCCGGAGCTGGAGGAGGAGGCCCTGCGCGCCAGCGCGCGCGGCAAGGAACTCTCCATCGAACGCCAGAGCCTGAAACCGTCGATCCCCGCAGTCATCGTCACCTCGCCCACCGGCAAGACCCAGAGCGTGAGCCTGGCCGGCGCCGAGCCCGGTCTGTCGCGCGCGCAGGTGACGGTGGACGAATTCGGCCTCTACAAATTGAGCGACGGCGAACTCTCGACGCTGGTGAACGTGGGCCCCGAGAACCCCCGCGAGTTTCAGGACGTGGTCTCGACCCCCGACCAGCTGAAGCCCCTCGCGCAGGCCACCGGCGGCACGGTGCGACGCATCAGCGCTGGCGCAGGCGACGCCATCACCCTGCCGCGCTTCGTGGCCATGCGCGACAGCCCCCTCTATGGCGGCGCCGATTATGTGGGCGTGAAGCGCACGGGCGCGAGTGTGGTGACAGGCGTCGGGGTCGCGCCGCTGGCGATGGGCTTTCTCGGCCTGATCGCGCTGCTGGGCAGCGTGCTGGCGGGCTGGCTGTGGGAGGGTCGGCTGCGGAGGGTCAACTAAGCCCGCGCAATCGACCCCGTCAGCCCCTCGAAGGCGCCTTCCACCAATTCGCAGTAGAGCACGCGCGCCGGATCCACCGGGCCGGGCATGGTCAGGCGGCCGTGGGGGACGCGTTTGAAGCCGACGCGATTGTAGTAGGGCTCATCGCCGACGAGGATCACCAGACGGTGGCCGGAAGCGCGGGCGGCCTCAATGGACTTCATCATCAGGGCCTCGCCGATGCCGCGTGAGCGGAAGGGCGGATCGACGGTCAGAGGGCCGAGCAACAGGGCGGGCGCGCCGCCCGCCGTGATCGCCGTCATGCGATTGGCGCCCACCAGAAGGGTGCCCACATGGGCGACGAAGGAAAGATCAGGGTCAGGGCTCACGCCCTCGCGCAGGCGATAGGCGCTGAGCGCGAAACGTCCGGGACCGAAGGCGCGCTCATCGAGTTTCTCGATGGCGGGCATGTCGGCGGCGGTCAGGGGGCTGAGGGTCAGGGAAAGGTCGGTCATGGATCATCCGGCAGGCGAGACGCGCAGGGTCGGGGGGCGCTGGGGAGCGCTTCGATCAGGGGGTGGGTCGTCGCTGGCGGGTCATCATGCGGTCGCTTTAGCACGGGCGATGCGTGGCGCAAACCGCCTCAGCGGCGTGGCCTGAGCGTCGCGGTGGCGTCCGAGGCGTTATCCGGAACGAAAACGCCATCGGACCGAAGATAGCCGCGGGTTATGGGCCGGGGCTGCGGCATGGGCGCGGGGGGCATTGGCAGGGGCGGCAGAAGCGCTGGCGGCGACAGGGCTGCGCTGCGCGTCAGTGGCGCCTGCGGCCGTGCAAGGGGCGCTGGCGGCAGGGCGGTGTCCAGCGTCATGGCGGTGCGCGAGGGCAGGTTGGCGCCGCCCGCCTGGGCCACGTCGATGTCGTCGTCGATGTCGGGCGCATCGGGCAGGTCGTCGTGGCGCTGCGGGGCGGGCAGGAGTTGCGGCGAGGGCAGGGGCTTGCAGATGCGACGCGGGCCGGTGGAGGTCTGGCCGTGCATGGCCAGATCCAGATGCAGGTGGTTGTAATGATCCGCGTTGGACCCCGGCGCCAGCACGGTCGTGAAGATGTTGCAGGCCCCCGCCTGCACCTCGCGCAAGAAGGCCTTCTGCTGGGCGTCGCCCCGCGTCCAGCCCTTTTCAATGGTGATGCGGGCGCCATCGGCCAGGCGAAAGGCGCCGATATCCACGGCGTTGCCGAAAGAATGTTCGGAGAGGCGATTGCTGCGGTGGCCATCGATCGGGCGGCAGGAATAGGCGCCCATGGTGTCGATCTGCGCCACCGGCTGGCCGAAGCGGGCGATGGCTATGGGCTGCACCACATCGCGCAACCAGTCCTCCAGCGCCGCCGTCATGGGGCAGTCGAGAGTCTGGGCGCCGTTGAAGGCCACGGTGGCGTCAGCCAGCGCGGTCACCTTCAGCGGCGTCTCAAGCCCGCAGATGCCCGGCCCGTCGATGGCGCTGGCGGGCTGGATATAGGGGGAGGGCGTCACTCGCTTCTGGGCGAAACAGGCCTTGTCCGCCTGGGCGCGCCAGGCCGGGCGTTCAGGGCGCCGAAACAGGCCGCATCCCGCCAGAAGCAGGGCCAGACCCGTGATGAGAGCCAGGGAGAGGATACGTCGCGCCATCCCCTAGGTCATGCGCGAAAAGGCTTAATTCCGGCTCAAGTTTCTCGGTTAACAAAGGGTTGACGGCGCGAGAGCGCCCGCGCCGTTCCCAAGAAGTGGATTACGAAGTCTCGCCGGTGGGCCGATTGTGGCGGGCCTTCATGAAGCGCTCGAACTCCTCCCGGTCGCGGGCGCGGCGCAGCTCTTCGATATGGACCGCGAATTCCCGCTCGGCCTCCTCAAGCTTGCGGCGCTCCTCCTCGAGGCGGGCGAGCTCGGAGTCCCGCCATTCATCGAAGGCCCGGTTGCCTGTGGGCCGCATGCCGCCGAAGGGCGACCAGCCGCCTCGGGTCTGGCGCGGGCTGTCGGGCGCCTCCCAGGCGCTTTGCCAGGCGGCGCTGTTCCAGGTGGTGTTTCGCCAGTCGCTGCAAGCGTTTCGCAGGCTCTCCACGCGCTCTTGCAGGAAGCTGAAGAGGTCGCCGGGATAGTCGCTGCGGCGTTGCCAGATCTTGAAGCCGATCACCGCCAGCCCGATAGGCCAGAAGGCGATGAAGCCGAGCACCATCGCCAGCAGTTCGAAGGGGCGCCAGACGAAACCCTGGCGCGTGGATCGCGCGCCGCAGCACCCGTGGCGGGGTTCCCCGGGGCTGGCGTCCTGAGAGGAATGGCTTGAATAGGAGGTCATGGGCGTCTCCAGTGGCCGTTGCGTCCCCCGCCCCCCGTTCATGTGGGAAGGAGCCCCGGGGCTTGTCCAGAGGCGCCACAGACAATCCTTTCAGGGTCAAACGCTCAAAAAAAGTAATATATGATTCACCATAGGCAAAATTTCTCTTGAAGCCACCGCCATTTAATCTCATGTTCAAGTTGTTGTCACGAAGCCCTTTGGACATTGGCTTTGACCTATCGGTTTCAACTCCCCGCAACCACCGAGAGTTGACGCACTGAGGCCATAAGGTCCGGGGTGTTGGTTTTTTGTGCTCCCGCGCATGCCGCGAGGATTGCGGCGAGATCTCCATGCAGAATCGCGTCCAGTCCTGTGTCATCCTCGCGCGGGTGGAGGTCTACGCGCTCGATCATGGAGCGTATGAGCTCCATGGCTTCGTCTCTGTCTGGACCTT
>CANGTC010000248.1 GCA_947456505.1 Beijerinckiaceae bacterium | reverse complement strand
GGCGCGCGCTGGCGCCGTCGGGGCCTCCATTGCGCCTGACTTCTCGATGTTCTTGTCGTTCATGCTCTACCTCCAATTGATCAGAAAGTAGCGCTCAACGATGTCTCAGAAAACCGTGCTCCAGCCCAATCCGGTGGTTGTGGTGCGCCATATGCCCGGCGCGGGCGGCATAGTGGCGACCAGTTTCATCAACAAGATCGCGCCGCGCGATGGGCTGACCATCGCCGGCGTGCAGAACAATACGCCCTTTGAACCGCTCTTCGGCACCAAGGAGGCGGATTACGACCCCACCAAAATGACTTGGCTGGGCACGCCTTCCGTCGAGACGGGATTGCTGATCGTCTGGCACAGTTCCCCGGTCATGACCTTCGCCGACGCCCGGAAAATGGAGATGACGGCGGGCGCCTCGGGCGCCAATTCCACGCCCAGTTTCTATGCCCGTCTGCTCAATGAAGTGCTGGGCGCGAAGATCAAGGTCATCGCGGGCTTTCCCGGCCAGAACGAGGCCTATCTGGCCATGGAGCGCGGCGAGCTCGACAGCTATGGCGTGACCTTCTGGTCTTCGCTCACCTCCACCAAACCAAATTGGCTGCGCGACAAGAAAATCCGCATCCTCCTGCAATATGGGCCGGAGAAGGAAGCGGACTTGCCCGATGTGCCCTTCGGTCCGGACCTCATCGCCAAAGAGGAGGATCGCCTGTTGATGGAGGCCGCCTATGCGCCGCTGGCCGCAGGTCGCCCCTTCGTCGCCCCGCCGGGTCTGCCGCCCGAGCGCACCCTCGCCCTTCGCAAGGCGATGCTCGACGCCTTCAAGGATCCCGAATTTCTCGCGGAGGCGGCCAAACAGCAATTGCAGGTCGACAAGCCCCGCAGCGGGGAGCAGCTGCAGGCGCATATCGAGCGCGTCTATTCCATGCCCGCCAGCGTGTCGGAACGGTTGCGAAAGATTGCGCAGAATTTTTGAGTGTGGGGCGATGAGCGCCATAGTGAGAATCGCGGCGGTCACAGTGGATGCGGAGCCATTTACTTTGCGCATTCGCTGGCGCACTGGCGATGAGAGCCGGGTCGATGTATCGGGCCTCGTCAATAGGTTTCGCGCCTATGCGCCGTTGGAAGCGGACATTAAAACGGGCTTGGCGGACGTGGCCGCCGGGCGGATCAAAAAATTTGATAGAGACAAGATTATTGCGCGGGGCAAGAAGCTGTTAGCCACACGTAACCGGCAGTTTGACTGACGCCGCAAAACGCCTGACCAATGATCGTTTTCTGCCCTCCTCAGGGCCCAACCACATAGGGCTTCGCATAGTCGGAGATATACTCGTCCGCCCCGTGCTTTTTCTCCAGCAGGCCATTCTCCGTGAGCATGTCCGCCACCGCTTGCCATTTGGATTTATCGATCTTGTAGCTCCAGGCGTTGATGGGCATCTTCTGCACCAGCGCCGGGTCCATGCCCGTGAAGGCCGCGACATTCTTGCGCGCGCGGTCCTCGTCCGCGTGCATATAATCGATGGCTTTCTGCATCGCCTTGACGAAGCGCTTGGTCGCATCAGCGTTCTTTTCGAGGAAGGCGGATTTGGCGTACCAGGCGCCCACGGGTTGCAGAGGCACCGATTCCGCATACATCCACGACAGCACGCGGGCCGCGCCTGAGGAGGTTAGTTGCGTCACCCAGGGGTCGAGCGCGCCGATTGCGTCAATGCCGCCAGCGCGCAGCACGTCGGACTGGGTGAAGAAGGGAATTTCGACAAACTGCACCTTCTTGGGGTCGGCGCCCTTCAGGGTGAACGCCTTTTCCATGGCGACGGAATACTGGCTCTTGACCGAGCCGAGGGCGACGCGTTTGCCTTCCAGATCCTTCAGCGACTGGAAGGGGGAATCCGCCCGCACCAGAATGGCGCCGACATCCGGCCCCTTTTCTCGCGCAGTCTCGTTCTGCATGATCATGACGAGATCGAAGCCCCGCTCCATGGCGGACATGGAGGTGCCGGGGATCGTCAGCATGAGATCGACCGCGCCGCCCTGATGGGCCGAAACCGCCTCATTGCCGTTGCGAAATTCGACCAGCTCCACATTGAGCCCGTTGCGTTCGAAAAACCCGGCCTGTTTCGCGACCCAGGCGTTGGTCAGCGACGCCATTTTCAGGGTGCCGACCTTGATGGTCGGGGCGGGCGTCTGCGCCCTGGCGAGCGGCGCGAAGGCCATGAGGCCCATGGCGGAAAAAGCGCGTCGTGTGAACATCTGTGCGGCCCTCCCTGGCGTATTTTTTTGTTTATGCCGCCAAGCATGCCGCCGCGCGCGGGACAAATCAATCCCCGCGCGCCGCCTGTCTCGTTTTACGGGAACAGGCGCGTCACCGCCCAGTCGCCTTGCGGCGACTCGCGCCGATAGACGATGCGTTCATGCAGGCGGAAGGGTTTGTCGGTCCAGAACTCGATATAAACGGGCTTGATGCGGTAGCCGATCCAGTGCGGGGGGCGGGGCACTTCGCCGAGGCCGAATTTGGCGGCGTAGACCGCGACCGCCTTTTCGAGGGCGAAACGGTTCTCCATGGGCTGGCTTTGCTGGCTCGCCCAGGCGCCGATGCGGCTGTTGCGGGGGCGGCTTGCGAAATAGGCGTCGGATTCCTCCAGGGTCACCTCCTCCACCTCGCCGCGCAGGCGCACCTGCCGCCGCAGGCTCTTCCAGTGGAAATTGGCGGCGGCCTTGAAGCTGGCGTCGAGCTCGCAGCCCTTGGCGCTCTGCCGATTGGTATAGAAGACAAAGCCCCGCAGATCGAAGTCCTTCATCAGCACCATCCGCAGATTGGGCATGCCCTGCGGGTCGACGGTGGCGACGCCCATGGCCGTGGGATCGTTGGGTTCGCTCTCGGTGGCCAGCGCCAGGGCCTCTGCGAAACGCTCAAAGGGCTCGTTTTCCGGCGCGCGCTCACGGTCTGTTAATTCTTCCAAGGCAACCTCTGTCGTTGGGTCGGAATGTCCGACACGGCGTATCGGGGCGTCGGTGATGCGTGCAGTTTACAGTCAGGTGAGCGGGGGGGCCAGCCATGCTTTGGCGCGGGCCGCCGTTCTGTCATTTTGTCTTGTCGCCAGCGGCTGTTCGAGCGTGGGGCCCTTCGCCAGCCTGACCGCAGCGGATGACGTCACTGGCTCCATCCCCATTGCAGCTTCCCAAGCCACCGCCTCCGCGCCAGCCCAGATGGCGCTCAGCCCGGATGACTGGGCCTATGCTCAGGGTGCGCTCGCTCGGGCGCTTGATCCGCAAGGCGCCTCTGTGGCCGTGGTCTGGAGCAATCCCGTCTCAGGCGCGCGTGGTGAGATCACGCCGGTTGGGGCGGTTTATGTGGCTGATGGTCAGGTTTGCCGCGCCTTTCTGGCGGAAATCGGGGGTAAGGAGCCCGTCAGGCGCCTGCAGGGGCGCGGATGCCGGGGCGCCGAGGGCCTGTGGGCGGTCAGCGACGTGAAGCCCTTCGGGACCTGATTGCGCTCACCCCTTTGTCAAGGCTTGCCCTGAGGGGCGCCAGTTCCTAGCTTGCGGGGAGACTCAGTCCCCGGAGCCCGCCTTGTCCGCCAATCCCTTCTTCGAAGCCTGGACCACCCCGTTCGAGATTCCGCCCTTCGACAGGGTGGAGACCGGGCATTTCCGCGAGGCCTATGACGTGGCGCTCGCCGCCCACAAGGCCGAGATCGCGGCCATCACCGACGATCCCGCCAAGCCCGATTTCGAGAACACCATCGTGGCCATGGAGCGGGCGGGGGAGGCCCTGAAGCGCGTCGGCTCCGTATTCTGGAACCTTGCGGGCACCGAATCCACGGAGGCGCTGCGGGCGGTGGAGCGGGAGATGTCGCCCCTGCTGGCGCGCCACTACAGCGAGATCTTTCTCGACCCTACGCTTTTCGCCCGCGTGGACGCGGTCTTCGAGGGGCGCGCGAAGATCGCCTACAGCCCTGAGCAGCTGCGGGTCCTCGAGCGCAAGCACAAGGCCTTCGTAAGGGCCGGGGCGAAGCTGGGGGAGGCGCAGCGCAAGCGTCTCAGCGCCATCACCGAGGAACTGGCGACCCTCGGCACCCGCTTTTCGCAAAATGTGCTGAAGGATGAGTCGAGCTTTGTGCTGGTGCTGGAGACCGAGGAGGATCTGGCGGGACTGCCCGCCGATTTCCGCGCCGCCGCTGCGGCTCTGGCCACCGAGCGCGGTCATGCGGGCAAATGGGCGGTGAGCCTGGCGCGCGGCAATGTGGAGGCCTTCCTAACCCATTCCGCACGGCGCGATCTGCGCGAGACCCTGTTTCGCCAATGGTCCCTGCGCGGCGAGAGCGGCGGGGAGACTGACAATGGCGGCGTCATCGCCCGCACGCTGGCCCTGCGCGCCGAGCGCGCCCGCCTGCTGGGCTATGAGACCTATGCGGACTACAAGCTCGACGACACCATGGCGCAGACGCCGGACGCGGTGCGCGCGCTGCTCGATCAGGTCTGGACCGCTGGGCGCGCTCGCGCGGGGCACGAGGTCGGCCGGTTGCAGGCCATGATCGAGGCCGAGGGCGGCAATTTCGAACTCGCGCCTCACGATTGGCGCCACTACGCCGAAAAGCTGCGCCGCGCCGAATATTCCATCGACGATGCGGCCCTGCGCGCCTATTTCCCCCTCGACCGCATGATCGAGGCCGCCTTCCATGTGGCGGGCGAATTGTTTGGGCTGCGCTTTGAGGAGCTCAAGGGCCTGCCGGCCTACAACCCCGACGTGCGCGTCTTCGAGGCGAAGGATGCGCAGGGGCGCCATGTTGCGCTGTTCCTGGGTGATTATTTCGCCCGCGCCAGCAAGCGCAGCGGCGCCTGGATGTCGGCCTTTCGCGGCCAGCAGAAGCTGGTGCGCGACCAGCGGCCCATCATCGTCAATGTGCTGAATGTGGCCAAGCCCCCCGCAGGCGAGCCCGCGCTCCTGACCATT
>CANGTC010000247.1 GCA_947456505.1 Beijerinckiaceae bacterium | reverse complement strand
CTCGTCATCACCAATGCGGCGGGCTCCGCCATCACCCGCATCTCCCCCTATGTGGTGCGCGCCTCCTTCACCCAATGGCAATTCGCCGTCCCCATGGGCCAATGGTCCGCCAAGCAGGGCTGGAAGACCGCCATCACCGCCGTGAGCGACTTCATCCCCGGCCATGACGCGGAAGGCGCCTTCACCCAGGGCTTCACGGAAGGCGGCGGCAAGGTGCTCAGCGCCCTGCGCTTCCCGCCCGCCAACCCGGATTTTGCGCCCTTCGTGCAGCGCATCAAGGACGCCAAGCCGGACGTCGCCTTCCTCTGGGTGCCGGCAGGCGCGCAGGCCTCGGGCATGCTGAAGGCGATCCGCGATCTGGGCGTGCGCACCGCCGGCACCAAGATCGTCGCGACGCAGGATCTGGTGCCTGATGAAGAACTCCCCAACATCGGCGAGGTCGGCGATGGCGTGATCAGCGCGGGCAACTGGACCAGCACCTCCGACCGGCCCGCCAACAAGGCTTTTCTCGCGGCCTGGGAGAAGGAATATCAGGGCAAGGTCATCGCTGACTTCCTCTCCGTGGACGGTTGGGACGGGATGGAGATGGTCTTCGACATGATCAACGCCACCAAGGGCAAGTTCACCGGCGACGATGCCATGAAGTTCTTCTCCACCTGGAAGAGCGACAAGAGCCCCCGTGGCCCCATCTCCATCGATCCGGCAGAGCGCGACATCGTGCAGAATGTCTATATTCGCCGCGGTGAAATGAAGGATGGCAAGCTCGTCAATATCGACATCGACACCATCCCCGACGTGAAGGACCCCTGGAAGGTCCTCAACCCCGCCAAGAAATAAGATCAGCGACGCGGGCTCCGCGAGGGGCCCGCGTCGGCATGCGCCATGAGTGACATTCTCTCCATCACCATCAGCATCCTGTTTCATGGCCTGGCCATGGCCATGGTGCTCTATCTCATTTCAGTGGGCCTCTCGGTGACGATGGGGCTCATGGGATTCGTCAATCTGGCTCACGGCGCCTTCGCCATGGCCGGGGGCTATACGCTCGTGCTTCTGATGAAGCAGCAGAACTGGCCATTCGGGCTGGCGCTGATCGCCGCCATCGTCATCTGCGTGGCCCTCAGCCTGATCCTAGAACGGCTGCTCTACCGGCGCCTCTATGGCGGCGGCGAGCTTGATCAGGTGCTCATGACCATGGGCCTGATCTTCGCTTCGGTGGGCGCGGCCACATGGCTCTTCGGGCCGGTGTCGCAATCGCTGGAGCCGCCCGCCATGCTGCGCGGGCAGATCAATTTTCTGGGTCGCGATTTTCCGACCTATCGCAGCTTTCTCATTCTCTGCGGCGCCCTGCTGGTGACCGCCCTCTGGCTCGGCCTCGAGCGCACGCGGTTCGGCGCGCAGATCCGCGCCTCCGTCGACAATCTGCGCATGGCGCAGACGCTCGGCATCAACACCTCGCGGCTCTTCACCATCGCCTTTGGTCTTGGCAGCGGACTGGCGGCCCTGGGCGGCGGGCTCGGTGCGGACTTTCTCAATGTCGGCCCCAACTATGCGCTCGAATATCTCGTCTATTTTCTGATCGTCGTGGCGGTCGGCGGGCTCGGCAGCATTCGCGGGCCCTTCGTCGCCGCCCTGATCGTGGGCGTGAGCGACACGGCCTTCAAATATCTCGCGCCTCAATATGGCGCCTTCTTCATCTACGCGATCACCATGGCGATTCTGCTGTGGCGTCCTCGCGGCCTCTTTGGTCAATCCGCATGACGGACTCCGTGTCTCCCGGCTCCTCAGTGGACCGCAAGGCGGTCATCGACGCCTTCGCGCGCCGCCATCGCTTCAAATGGTATGAGGCGGTTCCCTGGGTGGCGGCTCTCGCCGCCTATTTCGTCTTCGACAGCTACCATGCGCTGGGCGCCCAGATCTTCGCGACGATTCTCTTCGCCCTGTCGCTGGATCTGCTGATCGGTTTTGCGGGCGTCGTGACGCTGGGCCACGCCGCCTTCTTTGGCGTGGGCGCCTATGCGGCGGGAATCATGGCGGCCAATGGGTGGCACGAACCGTTGAGCGAGTTGCTCGTCGCCGCCGCTGCGGCCTCCGTCGTCGGCTTCGCCTCCGGCCTCATCGTGTTGCGGACGGCGGGCCTCACCTTGTTGATGCAGACCCTCGTTGTCGCCGCGCTGCTGCAGGAGTTGGCCAACAAATGGAGTTCGGTGACCGGTGGATCGGACGGCCTGCTGGGCATGAAGATTGATCCGGTTTTCGGTCTCTTCCGCTTCGATCTCTTCGGCGACACCGCCTATGTCTATTGCCTGACGATCCTGTTCATCGGCTGGCTGATCGCGCGCAACATCGTCTACTCATCCTTCGGGCGCTCGCTCACGGGCATCCGCGAGAACACCAATCGCATGCACGCCATCGGCGCCCCGGTGGAGGGTCGCAAGATCGCCATCTATACGATCTCCGCCGCGCTGGCGGGCGTGTCGGGCGCCCTGATCGCGCAGACCACGGCCCTGGTGGGCCTGAACACGCTGGCGCTCAGCAAGTCCGGCGAACTCATCATCATGCTGGTCATCGGCGGCGTCGGGCAGCTTTACGGCGCCTTCATCGGCGTCCCGCTTTATATGATCGCGCAGGATCGGTTCTCGCAGATTGATCCGATCTTCTGGTATTTCTGGATCGGGTTGTTCATGATCTTCGTCGTGGTCTTCGCCCGTGGCGGCGTGCTGGGCCTGTGTGGACGGTTTCTGGAACGACGGAGGAGCCGCTGATGTCCACGCTGGCTCTTGAGACGAAATCCCTGTGCAAGACCTTTGGCGCCCTTGCCGTCGCCAGCGACATCAATTTCAAACTGGAGCGCGGCGCCCGCCATGCGCTCATCGGCCCCAATGGCGCGGGCAAGACGAGCTTCGTCAATCTGGTGACGGGCGTATTGACGCCGACCTCCGGGCACATTCTGCTGGGCGGGGACGACATCACCTCGCTCACGCGGGCCCAGCGGGTCAAGCGCGGGCTGGTGCGCACCTTCCAGATCAGCGCGCTCTTCAGGAAGCTCACGGTTCTGGAAAACGTCACTCTCGCCATCGCCGAGCGCGAGGGCGTCGCCAATGATCTCCTGCGTCCCGCTGGTCACCATCGCGCCCTCATCGAGGAGGCCTATGACCTGCTGGTGCCGCTGGGGCTTGGCCCCGAGGCGCTGCGTCCGGTCACCGAACTCGCCTATGGCCGCCAGCGCATGATCGAGATCGCCATGGCGCTGGCCCTGAAGCCGAAGGTGCTGTTGCTCGACGAGCCTGCCGCCGGCGTGCCGCCCATCGAAACAGGCGCCATCATCGACACCATCGAGAAGCTGCCGTCCGACATCGCCGTGCTCTTCATCGAGCATGACATGGAGCTGGTCTTTCGCGTCGCGCAACGCATCACCGTGCTGGTGCAGGGCGCCTTGCTGGTGGAGGGTCCGCCCGCGCAGATCGCGGATGATCCCAAAGTGCGCGAAGTCTATCTTGGGGAGAGCAAACACTGATGAGCGCAAAGAGCGAAGGCCTCGTGCTCACCAATGTGCGGGCGGGCTATGGCGAGACCGTGGTGATCGACAATGTCTCCTTGAGCCTTGCGCCCGGCGCCACGCTTGCGTTGCTTGGCCGCAACGGCGTCGGCAAGACGACCCTGTTCTCCACCATCATGGGCCACACCACCATGCATGGCGGCTCCATCCGCTTCAATGGCGAGGAGATCAGCAGGCTTCCCCCCTATCGCCGCGCCTTGATGGGACTGGCGCTGGTGCCGCAGGAGCGCGAGATCTTCAAGTCGCTGACGGTGGAGGAGAATCTCATCGTCGCCGAACGGGCGGGCCGCTGGTCGCTGCCGCGGGTCTATGAGTTCTTCCCGTCGCTCGCCCGCCGCCGGAAAAACCGGGGCGATCAGCTCTCGGGCGGCGAGCAGCAGATGCTCGCAATCGGTCGCGCCCTCATGGGCAATCCGTCGTTTGTTCTGATGGACGAGCCCATGGAGGGCCTGGCGCCCGTCATCGTGGACGCCGTGCTCGATGGGCTGGAGCGGCTGAAGAAGGAGGGCGACACAGCCCTCATGCTGGTGGAGCAGCACGCCCGCCTCGCGCTTGATTTCGCGGAGGACACGATTGTGCTGGATCGCGGGCGCATCGTATTTTCAGGCCCAAGCCGCGAGCTCGCCGCCGCGCCCGAAAAGATGGCGGCCCTGCTGGGTGTCGCGGGACGCTGAAAAATTCAGGCGCCCAGAGTTTCCCCAGGCGCCTGAACCCTGTTCCGCAGCCCCTTATTGCCAGGATGGCGAGGGCCACTTGAGCTTGCCGGTGGACAGATCCGGCGGCCAGACCACCACAGGCTGCCCATCGATGTTCTGCGTCACAAGCGTTTTGGTGTCAGGCTGGCCCTTTTCGTCAAAGGTGATGGGGCCGGTGGGGCCGCGGAAGGCGCCCTTGAAGAGGGCCTCGCGCACCTTCTCGCGGTCCACGGCGCCCGCCTTCTCGATGGCCTGGATCATCAGCATGTAGGAGGTGAAGCGCGGCATGACGGTCGCGCTCTCCAGCACGTTGACGCCGGACCTGTCGAGCACGGTCTTCATGAAGTCCGCGAACTCGCTCTTCACGCCGGGAATCCAGCCGACGACGCCGGTGATCCCCTCGATGCCGCCGTAAGCCTTTGTCTGGCGGCCCAGCTCCAGCGATACGATGGGGAAGTGGATGCCCATGGCCTTGATGCGCTGCTGACGTAATTGCTGGATCAAGGGCGTGGCGACGTTGTCAAAGGAGTTGATGTAGATGATGTCGGGCTTGGCCGAGCGCACCTTCAGCACGATGGAGCTGAAATCCTTCAGATCGTTCGGGAAGGTCTCGTCGCCGACGATCTTGATGCCGATCTCCTCGTATTTCTTGGCCCAGATGTCGCGCACGGATTTGTAGACCGGATTGTCCTGGGTGATCCAGAACATGGTCTTGGGCTTGGGATCGACGTTCTTCAACATGTCGTAGTAGTTCGCGTCCCAGTTGAAGGTCATGGGATAGGGCGT
>CANGTC010000246.1 GCA_947456505.1 Beijerinckiaceae bacterium | reverse complement strand
TATCCACGACATAGGTGTCGTCGCCGATGCCGCCGATCATCGTATCAGCGCCTGCGCCGCCGTCGAG
Organism: Beijerinckiaceae bacterium; assembly: GCA_947456505.1. Taxonomy (GTDB): domain Bacteria; phylum Pseudomonadota; class Alphaproteobacteria; order Rhizobiales; family Beijerinckiaceae; genus Terripilifer. The sequence goes on along the minus strand of CANGTC010000246.1, from coordinate 5,093 downwards.
CGTGTCGTTACCGCCGTTACCGATGAGCTTATTATTCGCCTGATTGCCAACCAGCAGATCATCGCCTGATCCGCCAACGGCATTCTCGATCAGGGATCTCTGATCGCCAAGGCCAGTGACCGGATCAGTGTAAAGATAGGCGTTGCCGATATTGCCGGGAAGGATGGCGCCCGGGGAAGCGCCATGGGGCAGCAGGTCCGGCGAGAAGGTGCTCCAGTTCCCTGGCCTGAGGTCTATGTTGAGATTGGTGCTGAAATTACTGAGATCATAGGTGTCAACGCCCCCGCCATCCCAGAGCACTGCAAACAGTGTATGCAGAATCTGGCCCGAGGCTGTCGTGATCGTCGCGAGTTCGCTCTGCGCCACCCCATTGATCGACTCCACTCCTGTCATCGGGTCCCAAGTATAGGTAGTGTCCCCGGCGTTGGTGTTGAAGTTCGCCCCGCGCACATATTGAATGGCGCGAACATCATCCAGGCCAAGCGTCTGCAAGGCGCTATTGTCGTCAGTGTTCCCTCCAACCACATGGTTCATGGAATACAGGACACTGTAATCACGCGCCAAATGATCGGCCGGAAGATTGATGGTCCATTCACCCCCGTTATTATAGGGGTGCCTCAAACCAAGGTAGTGCGCTAACTCATGAAGATAGTCATGGAACTGGAAGGTGCCGGGGAGCGGATTTGGAGCTGTGTTGAATTTAAGATTGGAACCTTTGACGGGGTAGCCACCGGTCGTCAGGCCGCTCCATGGGCCATTGGTTTGATAGCCCACGAACAGATCCAGCCCTGTCGCATGGCCAACCTCGGTGTAGGTGATATTTGCAACTGAGGTATATTGCGCGAGCGCCAGCCTGAAATTTTTTTGTTCGTCCGCCGTGAAAGGAACGAAAGCTGGGTCGCCAGCAGCAAGGCCAACTTCCGTGGCGAGTTGGGCGAAGGCGAATGTGAAAATGGCGGGCCCCACAGTGGTGCCAGGGCCTGTGAGACCGTCGATGTAAGGGTTGAAGCTGAGTTGAACCTTGGTCATGACGCTCACTTGGAGAAATGGGTCAGTTTGAAATGACACGCCGCCAACTGGGCGTTGGCCAAATTGCCGGGGTCCGGCGCTGGAACGGGCTTGTCGACGTCCATAGATGGCGACTAAGGGCACGGTGGCGGCCTCGCGCCCTTGGGCGAGGTCCACCGCTGGCTATCAGGACGCCAAGCCCCTCACCCGCGGTGGTCGGTCGAAACATCCCCTTGATCGGCTAGCGGGGCGCAGGTGACAAAGGCATGCCCAACCTCCATGAGTTCTCGACGCGCGACCCAGGCCTATCGAGGCCACTCATGATTTGGGAGTGGTCTGGAAGCGGCTGCAAAATCGACAACCTCGTGGATCCTCGCCGTTCTGCAGCTCCACTAACCAGGCCCATGGGTTGACGAAATCCATTTTCTTGCGTTTTTACAATCATTTAATTCGTTTGCGTCTCGCGTCTTCCTGATGCTGAAAATTTGCGAAAGCGGTGTAAAAGCGAAACAAATACTGCTAGGCTCACAATATCGCACATACGCAAGCTTGACAATTGAGCTCGCATGATGCTCTGCGCTATGGTTTACAAAATGTTACCTTGCGACCTCGACTGGAGTGGAAAATTGAGCGGAAGAAACTCTGTTCGCAGGACCATCAACCTTGGAGCCGCCGCCGCCATCTCCCTTATGCTGGCCGGGTGCTTCCAGCCCATGTATGCGCCGCAGGCCGGGCTCGACCCGCGCGGCGAACTACGGGGGATCTCCATCGATCCGGTCCCGGGCAGACTGGGCCACTATCTTACTGAAGAGCTGCGTTTCCTGCTCAACGGCACTGGCGAAGAGACCGCGCCCAAATACCGTCTTGTCGTGACCTTTTCCCAATCCGGGCAAACCAGTCTGGTCGACACGGTGACAGGGCGCGCCACCTCCAACTCCCTCTCAGTGCGCGCCAACTACAAGTTGCTTCCAGCCGGCGGCGGAGCCCCGCTCACGGAGGGATACGTCATTTCCCTCGCCGACTATGATCGCGGCAGCAACAGGTTCGCCAACGTCAGGGCCGCTCGAGACGCCGAAATTCGCAACGCCAAGGCGATGGCCGACCAGATACGCACACGCGTCGCGTCCACCCTTGCCTCCCGGTAGAGCGGCGCGCGGGGTCCGCGGCCGCATTCTTGACCGGCTTGAGCGAGAACAGTAGTTTGGCTTTCTGGCCGCGCCCCGGGCGTGGAGCGCAGCCGCAAAGTCCCGGAACCAGGCCTGAGCGAACGGCGCGCGGCTTGCGTCATTGGCAACCGAAAGACGGTTTATCGTGCTCCTAGATATTGTGAAGGGTCCCTTTATCTGGGCGCTGCGGAAATTGTTGAAGAATCCAAACGGATCCTTTGCGCTGATCGGACGCCTTTTACGCGAACAGGGCGCCAGACACTGGCGCGGCTACGCCTTCGCTTTCCTTTGCATGGGCGCCATGGCGGCATCCACGGCCTCATCAGCCTGGGTCATGAAGGACGTCATCGACAAGGTTTTCATCGCCAAGGATATGGTGGCTCTCTGGGAGATCGCCGCCTTCCTGGTCTTCGTCAGCATATTGAAAGGGTTATCCGCCTACGGCCAGCAGGTGGCTCTGGCCCGGGTCGCCAATGCGATTGTGGCGGACGTGCAGCGCCGGATTTTCGACAAGATGCTGTCGATGACCGTCGGGTTCTTCACCACGCGGCACTCGACCGATTTCATCGCGAGGCAGTCCTTTATCGGTCAATCCGCATCAAATGTCCTGAACGTCATCATCACCGCCCTATCGCGCGACATGCTTACCCTCATCGGCCTTGTGACCGTCATGGTGGTTCAAGACCCGATGATGGCGGCTCTGGCGCTGATATTCATGCCGATTGCGGTGATCAGTTCGCGGAAGTTGGCGGTGCGCGTGCGCAAGGTCATGACTACGGAATTCACCGGCTTCGCACAGATCATGGAATCCATGCAGGAAGCTGTGCAGGGCATTCGCATCGTCAAGGCCTTCACGCTTGAAAAGCAAATGAGCGCCCGCCAGAGCGAGGCCATTGGCAATCTGGAGCAGGCGGCGAACAAGCTGGCGGCCGTGAGCGCGCGCTCGAGCCCGATGATGGAGGCTTTGGGCGGCCTCGCCATCGCGGTGGTTATTGTTTATGGCGGCTTGCGCGTCATCGTCGATGGCCAGGCGCCGGGTGCGTTTTTCTCCTTCATCACCGCTGTTCTTCTGGCCTATGAACCAGCCAAACGTCTGGCGCGCATGAACGTGGATCTGAACGCCTCCCTTCTGGGCGTGTCGATGCTTTATGAGTTTCTCGATGAGAAGGAAGTCGAGCCCCATCTATACGAGGGGCCCGCGATTGAAGTCTCGCAAGGCCAAATCGAGTTTCGGGATGCGGTCTTCTCCTATCGCGCCGGGGAGCCGGTGCTTCGCGGCCTGAGCTTTGTCGCGGAGGCCGGCAAGACGACCGCCCTCGTCGGGCGCTCGGGCGGCGGCAAAAGCACGGTGATGTCCCTGCTGCTCCAATATTGGGACCTGGAGACGGGCCAGATCCTTGTGGATGGGCAAGATATCAAGGCGGTCTCAAGGGTGTCTCTGCGTCGCGAGATCGCCTATGTGAGCCAGGACACCTATCTTTTCTCCGGCACCATTCGCGACAATATCGCCATCGGCAAGCAGGGCGCCACGGAGGAGGAGATCCTGGCGGCGGCCAAAGCTGCCCATGCCCACGAATTCATCGAAAAATTCGACCATGGCTACGACACAAAGGCAGGCGAGCATGGCATGCAGCTTTCCGGAGGCCAGCGGCAACGGATCGCCATTGCGCGCGCCTTTCTGAAAAATGCGCCCATTCTCTTGCTGGATGAGGCGACCTCGGCGCTCGACACCGAATCCGAGCGCGCCGTTCAGGACGCCCTGTCACGGCTGCGCGAAGGCCGCACCACGCTGGTCATCGCCCACCGTCTCTCCACCATCCGCAGCGCAGACAAGATCTGCGTCATTTCCGACGGGCGCGTGCTGGAACAGGGACCGCACCAGCAACTCATGGAAAAGGCCGGCGTCTATGCGCTGCTGAACGAGGCGCAGTTGGCCTGACGTGGAAGCGGCCGATCACCACCCTCACGCCTCCAACAAGCGGGGCGACGCACCGCTCGCCCGCGTCAATGGAGAGGTTACGCCCCGGGGACGAGATACGGCGACCGCGAGCGCGAAGCTCCCTAGTCCATCTCAAGCTTGCGTGCGATCACCAGCGCCGTCCACTTGGCGATGTCCTTCTTCACATAATCGGTAAACTCGGCGGGGGTCATGGGCATGGTCTCCAGCGCCTCGCCGGACAGACGCTCCTTGAGTTCGGGCGCGGTGATCAGCTTGTTGATCTCGGCGTTGAGCCGTTCGGTGATGGCGGTAGGCATGTTGGGAGGGCCCATGACTCCATACCATTGCACCCCATCGAAACCTGACAGACCCAGCTCCTCCAGGGTCGGAACCTCCGGCAACAGGGGGTGGCGGCGCGCGCCGGTCACCGCCAGAGGCCGCAGCTTGTCAGCCTTGATCTGGGTCAGGGCGGCGGCGAGACCAGGGAAGAGCACCTGAGTATGGTTGCCCAGCACATCCATGATGGCGGGCGAAATGCCCCGATAGGGCACATGGCTCATGGAGGTCTGGGTGGCCTCCTTGAACTGCTCCATCACCAGGTGGGTCAGAGTGCCCGCGCCTGCGCTGCCATAACTGAGCGCGGCGGGGTTCGCCTTGGCGTAGGCGATCAGTTCCTTGACGGACTTCACCGGCGTCTCCGGCGAGACCACCAGCACATTGGGCGTGCCGCCGACCATGCCGATGGCGGTGAAGCCCTTCACGGCGTCATAGGGAAGCTTGCGGACCGCCGGATTGGTGCCATGGGTGCCCACATAGCCCAGCATGAGCGTATAGCCATCCGGCGCCGCCCTGGTGACCGTCTGGGAGGCGATGAGGCCCCCGCCGCCGCTCTGGTTCTCGATGACGAAGGGCTGCCCCAGGACCTCGCCGAGACGCTCGCCCATGGTGCGCGCGACCAGATCCACCCCGCCGCCGGGAGC
>CANGTC010000245.1 GCA_947456505.1 Beijerinckiaceae bacterium | reverse complement strand
TCTCCGTGGTGGGCATCGAATTCCTGATCAATCTGGGCGGCCTTGGCCAACTCATCAACGACCTTTCGGAGCGTTACGACCTGCCGGGCACCTATGGCGCCATCGGCTTCGTGATCCTCGTCAGCGTCGCCTTCTTCATGATTCTGGAGCGCGTGGAAACATGGCTGCGACCGGCCAAGTAAAGAACCCCACCGCGACCATGGGCTGGGCCAAGACCGGCCGGGGCTCCATGCGCTCGACCAACATGATCCGCGCCGGGATCTTCTTCGGCATGGCGATCTCATGGGAGGCCTTGTCGCGCTCGGGACTGCTGTTCCGCGACGTGGTGCCCTCGCTCTTCTCGATCTGGGCCTCCATCTGGAAGCTCGTCTCCAATCCTGTTTTCTACGCCAATCTGCAGGTCACGGCCTGGGAGATCTTCGCCTCGCTGGCCATTGGCAGCGGGCTGGGCGTTGCGGTGGGCATCATCCTTGGCGCGAACCGCTTTCTGGGCGCGGCCTTTGAGCCCTATGTCTATTATCTCGCGCCAACCCCGCGCATCATCTTCTTTCCGGTGATGATCATGTGGTTTGGCGTGGGCGTCGCCTCCAAGATCGCCCTGGGGGCGCTGTCATGCTTCTTCACCGTGGCGCTCTCCACGGCGGGGGGCATGCGCGAGGTGGACAAGGTGCTGATCCGGGTCGGCCGCAGCTTTCGCGCGACGCCCTGGCAGATGGCGACAAAGATCTATCTGCCAGCCATGCGGGCGCCCGTGCTGAACGGCATTCGCCTTGGCTTCGGCACGGCGACGGTGACCTGCCTGCTGGCGGAGACGAAGCTCTCCAATCAGGGCCTGGGCTACATGATCATGCAGATCTACGCCCGCTTCGACATGCCATCGCTCTATGGCCTCTTGATCATCGTCTTCATCATCGCAGGCGTCGGCAATCTCATTCTCGGCAAAGTGACCGGCACCTCCGCCTGAGGCTGCTCGTTTCCCGTGACTTTTCGCCCGCGCCGGTGCACGGTGGCGCGCAGAAAACCATCGGGGAAACACCATGTTCGGGTCACGTCGTCACGCCCTTAAGATCAGCTCAGCCGCCTTGCTGGCCATGAGCCTCACGCTGACCGCCGCGCCAGCGCTTGCGCTCGACAAGATCAAGGTCGCCATCGGCAATCCGGGCGTTGGCGAGACCGAGGTTCCCGACCTCGGCATGAAGCAGGGCATCTTCCAGAAGCACGGGATCGAACTTGAGGTCCTCTACACCCAGGGCAGCGCGGAGACCGTGCAGGCGGTGCTCTCGGGCGGCGTGGACATCGGCTGCGCGGTCGGCACGGTGGGGGCGCTGGCGGCATTCTCGAAAGGGGCGCCGCTGCGCATCATCGGCGCCTCCTTCACCGGCGATTCCAACATGTTTCTCTATGTTCCTGCGGACTCCCCCATCCGCAAGGTCGAGGACGCCAAGGGCAAGACGGTGGCCTTCTCCAACACCGGCTCCTCCTCGCACATGATGGTGCTGGAAGCGAGAAAGCAGTTCGACACCGACTTCAAGGCGACCGCTACGGGCGGTGGCCCCGCCACCCTGACCCAGGTCATGAGCGGCCAGGTAGATGTGGGCTGGTCAGGGGCGCCCTTCGCGGTGGACATGCTGGAGGCTGGACGCATCCGCCTCATCATGAAGGCCTCGGACCTCACGACCATGGGCGGCCAGACCTCGCGCGTCGTCACCGCAAATATCCAGGACATGAAGAAGCGGCCTGATCTCTACGCCCGCTTCATGGACGCCTATCGGGAGACCATCGACTGGATCTACGATACGCCCGAGGGTGTGAAGGCCTATGCGGACTGGGCGAAGGTTTCGGAGGCCATCGGCAGACGCTCCCTCGCCGAGTTCCTGCCCAAGGCCGCCGTTCAGACCGACGAGGTGCGCGGCATCGACCAGAACATGCGCACGGCGCTGGACGCAAAATACATCTCCGCGCCGCTCACCCCTGAGCAGATCGCGGAGTTGATCCAGATCCCGCCACGCGGGAAAAAGTGAGCGCGGCTCAGATCTCGCCCAAGGCCTGAAGATAGAGATCGAGGATCGTCTCTTCCTCGATGCGCTTTTCCCGATCCATGCGGCGGATCGAGACGATCTTGCGCATGATCTTGGCGTCGAAGCCATTACCCTTGGCTTCGGCGTAGACCTCCTTGATGTCGTCGGCGATCGTACGCTTTTCCTCTTCGAGGCGCTCGATGCGCTCGATGAAGGCGCGCAGATGGCCGCCGTCCACATCCGAGGACTCTGCAGTGATCATTTCGGGCTTGTTCATCGGGCCTGTCCAAACATGAGATCGGCATTGAGCGAAGCGTCTGGATGCGGCCCCGGCGCGCGCGGGTCAAGCCCGAGCGCGCAAAAACAAAATTTGCAGAGAATTATGGGGAAAACCTTCCCCCATAGGCGCCCTAGCTGTGTTTCGTCGGATCGGCCATGACGGCGGCGAATTGCTTTTGCTGATCAGGGCCCGCCTCACGCTGGTAGAGCTGCTTCCAGGTGTCATAGGGCATGCCATAGACGGCTTCGCGGGTCTGATCGAGGCTGAGGCCGAGGCCCTTGCTGTCGGACTCCTCCTTCATCCACTTGGACAGGCAGTTGCGGCAGAAACCGGCGAGGTTCATCAAATCGATGTTCTGCACATCCGTGCGCTTGCGCAGATGCTCCACCAGGCGGCGATAGGCGGCGGCTTCTAGTTCAAGGCGGGCCTGCGGATCGAGTGTCATGGGCGTCATTCCCTGTTGCGCCGCCGGGTGCGGCTGGCGTGATGGTGGATCATATGGGCGTCAGGGCGGGCGAGTACAGGGCGCAGAACCTCTTCCAGTACGCCCGCCCAATGGGCGACACCCTCGGGCCGGGCGATCAGATCCTGCCGCAACTCGATGAGGGCGTGGGGCAGGCCGCGCGCGGTGCCGTGCTCGAAGAGCGTGTCCCCCTCCAGCGCCCCGTCATAGGGCTCGTTATCGCCCGTAGGGACACCCCTGGCCCGCAGGCCCGCCAGCAGAGGCTCAGGCAGGCGCGGATCCGCGTCCCACAGCACAGAGGCCTCCCAGGGCCGGGCAACGCCCTTCCAGACTGGCGTGAAGGAGTGGAGGGAGATGATCGCGGGAACCGGTCCTGCCGCCAGCATGGCGTCGAGCCGCGCCCGCACGGCGTCACGATAGGGCCGCCAAAACAGACGGCGGCGCTCTTCGATCTCCTCCGGGCCGATGTCTGCGTTGCCGGGGATGATGGCGCCGTCCGACAGGCGCATCACGAGAGTGGGATCGTCCGCCCCCCGGTTGGGGTCGATCAGCAGGCGCGAGAAGCGGGTGAGGAGGGCCGGCGCGCCAAACCGCGCCGCCAGCGCCCGTGTCAGCGCCGCCGCGCCGATGTCATAGGCGATGTGCCGCTCGAACTGGGCGGGGGCGAGCCCCAGGCTCCCATAGCGCTGCGGCAGGGCGTTCGAGGCGTGGTCGCACAGAAACAGGACGCCAGCCCCCTGCGGCCCATCGATTTCTTCCACCGGATCATCCATGATGCTTTCTCCCCCGTTCGCCCAGACCGGTCAATCGGGAGGGACCTCAGGGGACACAGATTTGACACGGCCCCTGCCCATGATTCCTTCTGGAACCCAGCCGATTTGGCTGATTCGCATCAGATTTGTTGGTCCATGCTGATTACACGCCGCGCCATTCTCCCCCTTCTCAGCCTCGCTGCGACCCTGGCCCTGCCCGGCCTCGCGCGCGCGGACATGCGGCTTTGCAACAATGCGACGAGCCGCGTGAGCGTCGCCATCGCCTATACCAATGGCAAGACCTGGGTGAGCGAGGGCTGGTGGAACCTGAAAAGCAACGCCTGCGAAGTGCTGCTGCGCGGCAATCTGGCGGCCCAGTACTACTACATCTACGCCATGGACGAGCGTGGTGGAGAATGGAAGGGCAAGTCCTACATGTGTACGCGGGACCGCGAATTTCATATTGAAGGACGCGAGAACTGTTTGGTGCGCGGCTTTGACCGCACCGGCTTCTTCGAGATCGACACCGGCAGGGACGCCAAGAACTGGACCGTGCAGCTCACGGACGCGACCCAGCAACCACGCTGATTTTACCGAAGGGTTTTCCCATGAGACGACTGCGCCGGGTGAAGATCCTCGCCACGCTTGGCCCCGCTTCAAAAGATAGCGAAACACTCGGGCGGCTGTTCGAGGCGGGCGCGGACGTCTTTCGCATCAACATGAGCCACGCGAACCATGACGCCATGCGCGAGCGCATCCGCATGATCCGCGCGCTCTCCAAACACTATGGTCGCGAAATCGGCATTCTCGTGGATCTGCAAGGGCCGAAGCTGCGGGTAGGCGAATTCGAGGATGGCGGCGTGGAGCTGCTGTCCGGGCAGACCTTCGTTCTGGACGACGACAAGACCCCCGGGGACGCCTCCCGCGTCCATCTGCCCCATCCCGAGATTCTTCGCGCGCTGGCGCCAGGCCATACGGTGCTGATCGACGATGGCAAGGTGCGCCTGCACATCACCCAGGCGAGCCCGAAGCGCGCCGTGGCGGTGGTGGATGTCGCCGGGCGCATCTCCAATCGCAAGGGCGTGAGCCTTCCCGACACCGAGATCCCCGTTTCGGCCATGACCGAGAAGGATCGCTCCGATCTCGACGCCGCCCTCGAGGAGGGGGTCGACTGGATCGCCGTCTCTTTCGTGCAGCGCGCAGACGACATCGCGGATGTGAAGAAGATCGTGCGCGGTCGCGCCCTGGTGCTGGCCAAGATCGAGAAGCCCCAGGCCATCGCGCGGCTGGAGGAGATCATGGAGATTTCCGACGCCTTGATGGTGGCGCGCGGCGATCTGGGCGTGGAGATGCCGCTGGAGAAGGTGCCCGGCCTGCAAAAGCGCATCACCCGCATGGCGCGGAAGCTCGGAAAGCCCGTGGTCGTGGCGACCCAGATGCTGGAATCCATGATCACTACGCCAGTGCCGACCCGCGCCGAAGTATCGGACGTCGCGACCGCCGTTTTCGAAGGCGCGGACGCGGTCATGCTCTCGGCCGAAAGCGCCGCCGGGCAATATCCCATCGAGGCGGTGGCCACCATGAACCGCATCGCCGAGGAGGTGGAGCGGGACTCCATCTACCGCACGGTCATCAACGCCCAGCGCAGCGCCCCCGAACAGACCGGC
>CANGTC010000244.1 GCA_947456505.1 Beijerinckiaceae bacterium | reverse complement strand
CTCGTCCAGCGGGAGCCCCGAGAGATCATGGCCGATGCGGCGCGAAAGCAGGGAGACCGCAAGCTGCGGATGCAGCAGGTCCTGCAACTCCTGCAATTTCGCCTGCGCCTCCTCGCGGGTCGGCGCCACATAGACCGAAAGGCCCGGCAAAATCTTGAGACTATCGGGGTCGCGCCCGGCCTCCACCATGCGGCGCTTGACGTCCGCATAGAAGACGCGCGCCGTCTCCACCACAGTATGGGCGGTGAAGACCACTTCTGCGGTCTCGGCCGCGAGCTGACGGCCATCGTCCGACGCGCCGGCCTGCACGATCACCGGCTGGCCCTGGGGCGAGCGGGCCACGTTGAGCGGCCCCTTCACGTCGAAATAATCGCCGTGATGGTTCAGCACATGCATCTTCGAACTGTCGGAGAAGACGCCCTTTTCCTTGTCGCGCAAGAAAGCGTCGCCATCCCAAGAATCCCACAAGGCGCGCACCACCTCCACGAATTCGCGGCCGCGCTTGTAGCGTTCGACCTTGGGCAGATGGGGGGTGTCGCTGAAATTCAGGGCTTCGGTCTCGTTGCCCGAGGTCACCACATTCCAGCCCACGCGCCCGCCGCTGATGAGGTCGAGACTGGCGAATTTGCGCGCCACGGAGAAGGGCTGCTCGAAGCTGGTGCTGGCGGTGCAGACAAGCCCGATGCGCTTGGTATGGGCGGCAAGGGAGCTGAGCAGGGTCCAGGGCTCGATCCAGGCCACATAATGCACGAGATCGATGCCCTGCTCGCCGCCGGTCCAGACCGTCAGCGAATCAGCGGAAAACAGCATGTCGAAGAGCCCGCGCTCGGCGAGCTGGGCCATCTCGACGAAATGCTGGAAGTTGACGCCCGCATCGGCCTGGGCGCGCGGATGGCGCCAGGAAGCGATGTGATGCCCGCAAGGCCTGATGAACAGCCCCAATTTCATCTGCCGCGCAGCCGTGGTCACGTCGCTCTCCCCTGTCGTCTCACCTTCCATAGCATGGTATCGCCATCTCACGCGCGCGTGAACCCGCCTTGGGCGAAAGTCCCGCATCTTGCGAAACCCGGGGCGAAGCCCATTTGTCCGGCAGGAGCCCCAACATGTTTTCGGACGCCGTCGACGCCTTCAACCAGATCTTCACGCCGCCCTTCCGAAAGGTGCTCGTCCGCAGCCTCGCCCTGACCCTCGCCCTGCTGGCGCTGGTGTGGGTGGGCCTCGACCGTCTGGCGACCTCCTACATGACCACGCCCTGGCCCTGGCTCGACATGCTCATCGCCATTGCGGCGGCGCTGGGGCTGCTGGTGGGTCTCATCTTTCTCGTTGCGCCGGTGTCCGCCCTGGTGGCGGGCTTCTATCTTGATGAACTCGCCGAGACCGTGGAGCGCTCCGTCGCGCCGGAGCGGGTGGGGCGGGCGCTGCCGGGCGGGCAGGCCATGTGGCTGGCGGTGAAATTCGCCGCCGTCTCTGTGCTGGTGAATCTGCTGGCCCTCGCCCTGCTGCTTTTGCCGGGGATCAACCTCATCGCCTTCTTCGGCGCCAACGCCTACCTGCTGGGGCGGGAATATTTCGAGCTGGCGGCCCTTCGCTACCGGCCCCTGGCGGAGGTGAGGGCCATGCGCAGCGCCCATGGACTCTATCTCTTCGCCTGCGGGTTGTTCATCGCGGCGCTGGTGGCGATTCCGGTGGTGAATCTGCTGACGCCGCTCTTCGCCACGGCCTTCATGGTGCGAATTCACAAGCGCATCGCGCCCCTTCCCCAGGCGCCGCTCAAGGATGAGGCGACTCAGGCGGTCTTGTGAGACTCGAACTGACCTGACTTGCGGAACCGCGTCAGATAGGTCGGCGCGATGGATTCGATGGCCTCCGGATGAATGCCCAGATCCTGCAGGGTGTGATGGGTCGCGACGGCCTGTGGGCTCACCACATTGTCCACCGCCAGCAGCTTCATCTGGTCGCGGGTGGTCAACAGCATCTTGGGGAACAGGCCAAGGCTCAGCTTGTCCGCCAGTTCCGTGCCCAAGGCCATGGCGTTGCCCGCTGCGAAGGGCAGGGGCAGCAGCAGGCGCCGGCGTCCCGTGACCTCGCAGACATATTGCATGAGTTCGCGGAAGGTCTTCACCTCAGGCCCGCCCAGTTCATAGACCGCGCCGGCTTCAGCCTGACCCGCGAGAGCGCGGGCGATGGCCTCGGCCACGTCGCCCACATAGACCGGCTGGAATTTCGTCTCCCCGCCGCCGAACAGAGGCAGGGCCGGAGACATGCGGGCGAGCGCAGCGAAACGGTTGAAGAAGGAATCCTCAGGCCCAAAGATGATGGAGGGCCGCATGATGACGGCGTCCGGGCAAGCCGCCAGAATCTCAGCCTCACCCATGCCCTTGGTGCGGGCGTAGAGCGAATCGGACCCGGCGTCGGCGCCGATGGCCGAGACATGAACAATATTGGAGATCCCGGCCGCCGCAGCCGCCTGGGCCACCGCACGGGCGCCGCCCACATGCAGGGCGCCGAAAGTCTGGGCGCCATGCTCGGTCAACACCGCCGCCAGATTGACCACGGCCTCGGCCCCGCGCAGAGCGGCGGCGACGGAGGCGGGGTAGCGCAGATTGGCCTGAACCGCATGAATCTGGCCGACGCGGCCGAGCGGCTGGAGATGATTGGCGAGGTCAGGGCGGCGGCAGGCGACCCGGATGCGCCAGCCCTGCCGGGCGAGGGCGCGGACCACATGGCGGCCGACGAAGCCTGAACCGCCAAAGACGGTGACGATGCGTCCGGTCTTGATCAATTCATCAGACATGCGAGACCTCTGGTCCATCCAGCCGTTGTGCTGGAGGTTCCATAGTCAAGGAGCGCCCCGCTGTACAGGGCGCCCTTCGTCGCAAGGGGCGGATCAGCGGCGATCGCGACGCGGGCGCACCCGCACGGGGATCGGAATGGGTCGCGCAGGCGGCGCCACAAGGTCGCGCAGAGCCTCGACCAGCGCTGCTGTCACAGCGCGGATGCGGCGGACGAGGGGGTGTGAGGAACGCGACATGACGCCTCCAGCAGGTACGAACCTTCTGATAATATAGGGGCGATTTTTCACCCCACAAGCGAATTCTTGCGTCAGGGCCAGCTTGCGATTGACAAGCCACGCCCGGCCCACGTATGAGACGCCCCAGTGCCCAGGTGGCGGAATTGGTAGACGCGCTGGTTTCAGGTACCAGTCTTGCAAGAGGTGAAGGTTCGAGTCCTTTCCTGGGCACCAATAATTCCGCAAATTATCGCGTTTTTTCAAAGGCTTTGATGGCCCGGCGAGCGGTCGTTGGCGGAGCCTGCCGCGCCCAACCAGCACCGGGCGCTCGACTTTGTGTCCGAGCAATTTCATGATGGTCGTCGGTTCCAGATCCTGACTATCGTCGATGCAGGCGCGCGCGAATGCACAGGGTTCACCGCCGACACGTCTTGGTGGGACCAGCCGGTCCTTAGGGAGCTTGATCGGATCGTCGCCAACAGAGGCGAGCCGAAAATGTTGATCCGCGACAACGGCGCGGAGTTCACCGGCAATGGGATAGTCGGCTGGGCGGAGGAGCGGCGTATCGCATGGCGTTATCTTACGCCTGGCGAACCCATGCAGAATGGCTTCATCGAGAGCTTCAATGGGCCCCTGCTTGATGAACTGCTCAACGAGACCCTGTTCTCGACCCTTGATCAGGCCTACATGGACTTGGCAATTTAGAGCTCGGATTGCAAGAACTCTCGCCCTCACTCCCAACTTGGCTGGCGGACCCCAACCGCGTTCGCCAAGACGTTCACGCAGCGCAGGACGGCGCTGCGCGACCCCACCAGCTACGCGCGGCTTCCAGGCGCTACACTCATCCTCCGCGGCAAATCCAACGGCCTGAGCGAACTTCAGAGGGAATAAAAGTTGGGGGCAAGGTCAAGCACACAGCACCCGAATCAGCCAAACCAAAAACGAATGTCCAACTGCCATTGCATGAATAACGAAATACCTACATGGAAAACGAATTATAGCTTTGCTTTGTTAAAATCCGACAGCGGACAGAACGGACATAAAATACGACACTAAATATATGAAAAACGACACAAGTTTGACAACGTCTACTTTTAACTTGGTAGCAGGGAGTGTGATAGCATAATTTGCTATTGAAGTCCTGACAACATTCGTGTCCGCTTAGTAGTGTGACGCCTTTATGAAAAACATAATGGCGGGGAGAGGAACAGCAAATGCTTCCTGTGCTTGCCTTCAATGAGAGAACAACAACCTCTATGACAGATGCTCTGGCTGCTGGTGAGAAACTGGCGAAAGGGTTCCCCGAAATGAATCGCTTTTCACCCCTAGACAAAAAAAAATTTTATATGAAATCGTCATCTATTAAAATTAATGATCTTTTTTTGAATTCAATTGTGAGCAGTGGAATTCATTTTGGAAAAAAGGACTCCGAAACTCTCTATTTCGTATTTTTGTTAGCAGCAAGTGGCTACACGGAGGTTGACGGCGTTAGGTTTAGATACAGCGCACTCACAGAAGCACTCAGTAGTTTTGGCGAGGAACACCGAGCAAATCTGGAAGGCAGTGGCATTGGACTTAGGTTAGATATTCAGAAACTTTCGCAAACATGTTCCACTATCATGGGCTCTTTTCATGACGCCGAAACACTTACTAAATCCCGGGTCCTATCGCTTCTCCAACCAGCGCTCCCGTTCATCCAAATGTTCCGAAGTCTGTTTTATCAAATTGAGCTAAGTGGTGGTGACGTACGTATCCTCAGTAAGCTAGCACTAGATGACTCTTTTTATCGCTTATGTGCGGGAGTTGTCTGCCCGGAGATATTTCTCACATCTGAAACGCCTAATGGAAAGCGTCCCTATGTTAGACCAGAGGTGAACAGATTGTGTGATTATATAGCCGCCCATCTAACTGCAGCTATTTCATTAACCGAGATGGAACGATTGAGCGGTCTGTCTGCTCGCATGCTACAAAGATCATTTCAAAACTCTTTTGGATTGACCCCGAAGCAGTGGGTAAGAAAACAACGTCTCCACGCAGCACGTTGCATGATGTTGAACAGTAAAGAACCTATCTCCATTACCGCCGTGGCTTATGATTTCTGCTTCGCATCACCATCACACTTCGCGCATCATTACAATTTAGAGTCTGTCCGCGAAGTTCATTATGGATTGCATAGCTTTCTGAGCATCAACCTGATGGACGCCAATCGCAGGAAAGCGAGCGCCTTGCGGTTCAGACACTCCCAATCCTTGGCCAGCCTGCGGCATCGCCCGAGCCATGCAAAAGT
>CANGTC010000243.1 GCA_947456505.1 Beijerinckiaceae bacterium | reverse complement strand
GGTTTTCAGGCATTTGAACTGAATCGGATCGATACCGCACATGCATGCCGAACGCTACAACCCCCGTGAGTCCGAACCCAAGTGGCAGCAGCTTTGGGAGAGCCGTCAGACGTTCCAGAGCCGGAACGATGATCCACGCCCCAAATACTATGTGCTGGAGATGTTTCCCTATCCGTCGGGCCGCATCCACATGGGCCATGTGCGCAACTACGCCATGGGCGATGTCGTCGCGCGCTATCGCCGCGCCAAGGGCTTCAATGTTCTCCATCCCATGGGTTGGGACGCCTTCGGCATGCCCGCCGAAAATGCGGCGCGGCTGAACAAGAGCCACCCGGGAACCTGGACCTACGCCAATATCGCGACCATGCGTGGACAGCTGAAAAGCATGGGCCTTTCGCTGGACTGGTCGCGCGAGGTCGCAACCTGCGATCCCAGCTATTACAAGCACCAGCAGGCCATGTTCCTCGATTTCCTCAAGGCGGGCCTCGTGGACCGCAAGAAATCGAAAGTGAACTGGGACCCTGTCGACCAGACCGTGCTCGCCAATGAGCAGGTCATCGACGGACGCGGCTGGCGCTCGGGCGCCCTGGTGGAGCAGCGCGAGCTGACCCAGTGGTTCCTGAAGATCACCGACTTCTCGCAGGACCTGCTCGACGCCCTCGACACCCTCGACCGCTGGCCGGAAAAGGTCAGGCTGATGCAGAAGAACTGGATCGGACGATCCGAGGGGCTTCTGGTTCGGTTCCGAATCGACGCCGCGACCGCCCCGGCGGGCGAGACCGAGCTTCAGGTCTACACCACCCGCCCCGACACGCTCTTTGGCGCGCGCTTCATGGCGGTGGCGCCGGATCATCCGCTGGCGGCGAAGGTCGCCGAGGGCAATCCGGAGCTTGCGGCCTTCATTGGGGAATGTCGGCGCATGGGCACTTCGGTGGCGACGCTGGAGACCGCCGAAAAGAAGGGCTTCGACACCGGCGTGCGCGTGGCGCATCCCTTTGATCCCGATTGGAAAATACCGGTCTACGTGGCGAACTTCGTGCTCATGGAATATGGAACCGGGGCCATCTTCGGCTGCCCCGCCCATGACCAGCGCGACCTGGACTTCGTCAACGCCTATGGGCTTGGCAATGTCCCCGTGGTCTGCCCGGAGGGGCAGGACCCCGCCAGCTTCGTCGTGAGCACAGTGGCCTATGACGGCGACGGGCGCATGATCAACTCCCGCTTCCTCGACGGCATGACCATCGCGGCGGCGAAGGAGGAGGTCACGAAACGGCTGGAAGGTGTTGATATCGGCGGCAAGCCGCAGGCGGCGCGGCAGGTGAACTTCCGCCTGCGCGACTGGGGCATCTCCCGCCAGCGCTACTGGGGCTGCCCGATCCCTGTGATCCATTGCGAAACCTGCGACGTTGTTCCGGCGCCGAAAGAGTCTCTCCCCATCAAGCTCCCAGAGGATGTGCAGCTGGACGTGACCGGCAATCCGCTGGATCATCACCCCACGTGGAAGCATGTCCCCTGCCCCAATTGCGGCAAGCCCGCCCGGCGCGAGACGGACACCATGGACACCTTCGTGGACTCGTCCTGGTACTTCGCCCGCTTCACCGATCCCTGGAACGAGCAGAGCCCCACGGACAAGGCGGTGGCGGATCATTGGTTACCGGTCGATCAATATATCGGCGGCATCGAGCATGCGATCCTGCATCTGCTCTATTCGAGGTTCTTCACGCGGGCCATGCAGGCGACCGGCCATCTGGGGCTGTCAGAGCCCTTCAAGGGCTTGTTTACGCAAGGCATGGTGGTTCATGAAACCTATAAGGGACCCGATGGCGAATGGGTTCAGCCCAGCGAAATCAGGATCGAGGCGAGCGCCAATGGCCGCCGCGCGACCATGCTGGAAGGCGGGGCCGACGTCATCATCGGCTCCATCGAGAAGATGTCGAAGTCCAAGCGCAATGTGGTGGACCCCGACGACATCATCGGCACCTTCGGCGCCGACACCGCCCGTTGGTTCATGCTTTCGGATTCGCCGCCAGAGCGCGATGTGATCTGGAGCGAAGAGGGTGTGCAGGGCGCCTCGCGCTATGTGCAGCAATTGTGGCGTCTTGTCGGTGAGATCGTCGGGATCGCCGCGCCAGTGGGCGCCGACGCGCCCGCCGAAATGTGCGACAAGGCCGTGGCCATCCGCCGCCTGACCCATGGGCATCTGCTGCGGGTGCAGGAGAATATCGAGCGTCTGCGCTTCAACACGGCCATCGCCGAAATCCGCAAGCTTTCCAACGCCTTGTCCGATGCCATCGGCGAGGTCGAGGAAGGTGGCGTGGATGCTGGCCTCGCCTTCGCCTTCCGCGAGGGCGGCGATGTCCTGGTCAATCTCTTCGCGCCGATGATGCCGCATCTGGCCGAGGAATGCTGGCAGGCGCTGGGCCATGCCTCCGCGATCGCCGAGGCTGCATGGCCTGTGGCCGATGCGGCGCTCGCCACCAACGACACCGTTACGCTGCCGATTCAAATCAACGGGAAGAAGCGGGCTGAGATCACGGTAGATCGCACCGCCGACAACGCCACCGTGGAAGCGGCCGTTCTGGCGCTCGATTCCGTGCAGAAGGCGCTGGAGGGTCGCACCCCCAAGAAGATCATCGTCGTGCCCCAGAGGATCGTGAATGTCGTCGCGTAGACCTCGACATGACAACAAGGGAGCGCCCCGCACGCCGGGGCGCATCTGATTGGTCGCGATCAAGAATCACGAAGCCGACCGGTTCATCGCGAGCCGGGCGGCGCATATCTATCTCTACCTCGTTCACGGCAACGATTCCGGCCTGATCAGCGAGCGCTCGCGCCTGCTGGTGAAGAGTTTCGCCTCCGACGACATGCAACTGATCCGCATGAATGGCGACGATATCGCCAGCGACCCGCTCCTGTTGATCGATGAAGCCAATTCTATAGGCCTTTTCGGGGGCAAGCGAGCGATCCTGATCTCGGCTGGCGCGAAGGCCTTCGTCGGGGCGCTGGAAAGTCTGGTGGCGGCGCCGCCAACCGACTGCCTGGTGGTGATCGAGGCGGGATCTCTCAAAAAGGACCATGCGCTGCGCAAGCTGGTCGAACGGCTGCGGGAAGCAGCCGCCATCGAGTGCTACCCCGACAGTAAACAGGATCTGGAGCGACTGATCGACACGGATGTGCGGGCGGCCGGGCTCAAGATCGAGCCCGACGCCAAGGCGGCGCTAGTCCAGAGCCTTGGTGGCGATCGGCTGACGACGCGCTCCGAGCTCGACAAGCTCATCACCTATGCCCATGGGGCGGGAACGATCACCCGCGAGGATGTGGATCTGCTGGTGGCCGACGCCTCCGCTCTGGCTCTGGATGACGCCGTGAATGGCGCTTTCAATGGTAGCTATGAAGCAGTTGAAGACACCGCGCAGCGCTATTTCGCCACTGGGGGCGATGGCTCCGTGCTGCTGGGCGCCGCCATCCGCCACGCGCTGGTGCTGCATCGCATGTGTCTGGATGCGGACAAGGGCGCCAACGCCGAAAGCCTGCCGATGAAATACGGCAGGTTCGGGCTGGGCGCCAAGATGATGATTTCACAGATGAAAAACTGGAACTCGGCCAAGGTCGAGCGGGCCATAGCCACGCTCGCCGATGGGGTCCAGAAAACGCGGCGGGCGCCTGCCCTCAGTGATGTCGCCGCCGTCCGCGCGCTCTGGTCAGTGGCCTTGGCAGGAAAGCCGCGCCGATAGGTTCAACGGTTCAGCCGGTGGCAGAGCCCATCGAGCTGTTCCAGGGTGCTGTATCGAATGCGCAATTCGCCGCTTTCGCCGTGATGGTCGATCTCCACCACGAGGCCCAGCGCATCGGTCAGGGTCTTTTCGAGAGCCCTCGTGTCCGCGTCCTTCTGGGCGGGAGGCTGACCCTTGCCACCGGCGCCGCGCGATTTGCGCTCCAGCGGCGGCATGGCGCCCGCCGCCTCCGCCTCCTCCTGAACGATGCGCTCGACATCGCGGACAGAGAGGCCCTTGCTGATGATCATTTCGGCGACGGCTTCGGGATCGCGAACCGATAGTAAGGCGCGGGCGTGTCCGGCTGATAGCAGACCGCTCCCCACTTTCGCCTTGAGAGACGGCGACAACTGAAGCAGGCGCAGGGTGTTGGCCACATGGCTGCGGCTCTTGCCGAGAACCTTGCCCAGATCCGCCTGAGTATAGGCGAATTCGCGCATCAACTGGTCGAAGCCGCCGGCCTCCTCAATGGGATTAAGATCGGCGCGCTGGATATTCTCGACAATGGCGAGCTCCAACGCCTCCTGATCATTGGCCTCGACCAGATGAATCGGCACATCATGCACGCCCGCCCGCTGGGCCGCGCGCCAACGACGCTCGCCCGCGATGATCTCATAGACGTCAGGCATCTGCGGGAGAGCACGGACCACGATGGGCTGAATGAGGCCCCGGGCGCGGATCGAATCCGTCAGCTCCTGCAGGTGCTCTTCGTCGAAATGCTTGCGGGGATTGCGGGGGTTGGGGCGCAGGAACTCGATGGGAACCTTGCGCTGGGGCGCGCGGGGCGCATCCGGGCGCCCGATGTCAGCGCTGGCGTCGCCAATGAGCGCGGCAAGGCCCCGGCCGAGGCGCGGGCGGTTTTCGTCTGCCATGGTCTGTTCCGTTCTATGGCGTTGTCAGGCGAAGCGGGAGGCCCTATCAGGCGGCGCGAAGCCGATGCTCCCGCTGGATGACCTCCGACGCGAGCTTCAAATAGGCCTGGCTGCCCGTGCACTTGAGATCATAGAGCAGGACCGGCTTGCCATGGGACGGCGCCTCGGAAACCCGCACGTTGCGCGGGATCACCGTGTCATAGACCTTGTCGCCCATGAACTCGCGCACATCAGCCACCACCTGGCTGGCGAGGCTGTTGCGCGCGTCGAACATGGTGAGCACCACGCCATGGATCGTCAGGCCGGGATTGAGGGATTTGCGAACCTGCTCAACGGTCGAGAGCAGCTGGGAGAGGCCCTCCAGCGCGAAAAACTCGCACTGCAGCGGCACCACAACGCTATTGGCCGCCGAGAGGGCGTTGATGGTGAGCAGGTTCAGGGAGGGTGGGCAATCCACGAGGATATAGGTGAACTGGGGATCATCGGGATGGCGGTTCGCGGACATGCGGGCGATAGCGTCCCGCAGCTTGAAGGTGCGATCCTTGTGCGACGAGATTTCGAGCTCTACGCCGAGAAGATCGAGGGTCGAAGGGGCTACATGGAGACGGGGAACGGCGGTCGGCAGAACCACCTCCTGCAACTCGCGCTCACCGATCAGCACGTCATAGGTCGAGACCGTGCGGGTGCGCCGGTCGATGCCAAGGCCGGTGGAGGCGTTGCCCTGG
>CANGTC010000242.1 GCA_947456505.1 Beijerinckiaceae bacterium | reverse complement strand
GCGGTCCACGCTGACATAGCTTTCCGCAATGGTCGCCTTGCCCCCGCGCAGGGACTTGACCTCGGTTCCGGTCAGCATGATGCCGGCTTCGAAGACCTCGCCGATCTCGTAATCGAAGCGGGCGCGACGATTATCCGCCGCGATCTTGAAGTCTCTGGTGTCCTTGGCCAATCGAGGTCTCCGGCGCGCACGGCGCCTTTCAGGACTTTAGAATGCCCGCATGCGCCATGGCGGCGCGAATGATCTGCTTCGTGGGCTCGGTCGAGGGCACGAGGGGCAAACGCACCTCCTCGGTCAAAAGGCCCAACTGGGAGAGCGCATACTTCGCGCCCGTGACCCCCGCCTCGGTGAAGACTCCCGCATGGAGCGGCACGAGCTTGTCCTGAATGGCGAGCGCCCCCGCAGGGTCCCCGGCGAACCAGGCCTTCATGAGTTCGGCGCACAGGCGCGGCGCCACATTGGAGACCACGGAGATGCAGCCATGGGCGCCAGCGGCCAGGCACGAAAGGGCCGTGATGTCGTCGCCCGAGAGCTGGATGAAATCCGGCCCCATGGCGTGACGCTGGAGCGAGATGCGCGCCACATTGCCGGTCGCGTCCTTCACGCCTGCGATGTTCTTCAATTCGAACAGGCGCTTCATGGTGTCGACGGACATATCGACCACGGAGCGCGGGGGGATGTTGTAGATGATGATCGGGATGCCGATGGCGTCGTTCACCGCCTTGAAGTGGCGATACATGCCCTCCTGATTCGGCTTGTTGTAGTAGGGCGTGACCACCAGAACCGCGTCCGCCCCCGCCTTTTCGGCGTGAATGGCCAGCTCGACCGCCTCATGGGTGTTGTTGGAGCCCGCCCCTGCGATCACGGGAACCCGGCCCCGGGCCTCCGAAATGCAGATCTCGACCACCCGGCGGTGCTCTTCATGGGAAAGGGTCGGGCTTTCGCCCGTGGTGCCCACCGGGACGAGGCCCGCGGTGCCCTCTTTGATCTGCCAGTCGATCAGGGCGCGGAAGGCCTGCTCATCAAGCTGCCCCCCCTTGAAGGGCGTGACGAGGGCGGTGATGGAGCCCTGAATATTGGCCTTCTTCGCCATGTGATCTCTCCAGACTGGCAGATGCGCCCGCCCGCGCCGCAATCTCCGGGCGCTCTTCGTGAGCGGAACGGACCACAGATAGCCTCTGCGGCGGCGCGAGGAAAGAGCAGAAGTCAGGCTTGTGGGGTTCAATGGCGAAGCAGGCGCTCACGCCACAGCCTGCAACCCCTTTCGCGCGACAAGGGTCAGCAGCTTCAGGGAGGCGCCGCGCGGATGTTTCTCGCCCCGCTCCCACTGGCTCACAAGCCCCGTGGTGACATTGAGATAGCGGGCGAACACCGCCTGGCTCGCCCGCTCCCTGGTCCGAATCTCCCGAATCTGCAGAGGCGACAGTGCTTCCACCGGGGTCAGGCACATCGCATCAAAGGCCTTCATCGTCTGCTTGTCGAGAAGGGCGGCCTCGGCGAGCCCCGCTGCGGTCTCGTGCACGGAAGCCAGCGCATCGCTGCGAAACTGCTTACCCATGGCGCTTGATCTCCGTGACCGGTCCATTCTTCATCGCGACTGCAAGGTCCTCTCCGCCCAAACCGAGCATCGTTTCGGCGAGCATACGAAACGCCTTCAACTTGTCGCGCCTAATATTGGCAATGTCGTTCTTGGCGAAACCAAAGACAAAGAAAGCCTTATCTTCTCGCCGGAATAGAATGTTGGTCCGAAAGCCGCCCGATTTTCCCCATCCTTGCCGCGCCAACCGTTGCTTGATCACGCCACCGCCAAGGTCGGCTCGTCGATCCTTTCATGGCTCGCAAAGCGAGCGAAGGGCCTGGGCTTAAAGACACGGATCAGGATTTGATCATCAAAGTAACAAACTATAGCACTCGGTATGATCGATCAAAATCCTCCGCCGCGCCGACACCATTCCGCCACGACTTCCAAGTAAGGAATATGCAAACCATATCAGTCACGCTACCCTTGCAGGCGTGTCCGTAGCCAGGCGACTCGGCACTCAGTTCGCCAGCGGGCGAAGGAATCTGATGATCGACATGCGCGCGACATTGCATGCCATGCTGGGCGCTTGCTGCCTGGGGATTGGCGTCGTCGCGCCCTCCCCGGTCAGCCTGCCGGGCCTGCACCGCGCCGATGACGTGGCGGCGACCGCCAGCATTCCCCAGAATGCTGCGGCTCCCGGCTCCGCTCTGGACGCCATCATGGGCGCTGAAGGCCCCAAGCCCCGGCCCCTGCCCGAAACCGGCCCCGTGCTCGCCTATGCCCGCGAGGCCATGCCCGGCGCCAACGACGCAAACCCGACCCTCGCCGTCGCCCCTCCCATCCTCGTGGACATCACAGGCCTGCCCGAGGCCATCGCGGCCTACCGAGCGGGCGATGTGCGCGCAGGCGACGCCGCCGCCCGAACCACCACCAATAAACTCGCCCGCGTCGCGGCCGAATGGGCGGCGCTTCGCCTTGCGCCCCGCGAAACGGGCTTTGACCGGCTGACTTCCTTCCTGACGGAACAGCCGGACTGGGCGGCCTCAGGCCCGCTGCGCCGCCGCGCCGAAGAGGCGATTTATTACGACAAGCGCCCGCCTGCCGAGGTGATCGCCTGGTTCACTCCTCGCCGTCCGGAGACGCCCCTCGGCAAATGGGCTCTGGCCCGCGCGCTTCAGGCCACGGGCGCCGCTCCCCGGGCGGTCGCCCTCGTGCGGGAGATCTGGCGCGAGGCCGATCTATCCGCCTCCCTTGAAGCCTCCCTGCGGAAGGATTTTCCAGGGTCCCTCACCCGCGCCGACCATAAGGCCCGATCTGATCGCTTCTTCTACAAGGAGAACGCCGAGGCCTCCCAAAGGGCGGCGACCCTCGCCGGTCCCGATGTGCTGGCCCTGGCGAAGGCGCGTGAGACGCTGATGGACAAGAACCTGGAAGCCTTGGCGCCGGAATTACGCAAGGACCCAAGCCTGCAATTCGCACAAATTCAGAAACTGCGTCGAGACAACAAGATAGCTGAAGCATTGAAAGCGATGCTTGAAGCGCCGCGCGATCCCGCCCTGCTGATCGGCGGCGATGAATGGTGGAGCGAGCGGCGCACGCTGGCCCGCAAGGCGCTGGATGCGGGCGACGCCCGAACAGCCTTCCGCATCGCCGCAGAACACAGCGCCCAGGGACGCGACCAGCGCGTCGACGCGGAGTTTCATGCGGGCTGGATCGCCCTGCGGTTCCTGTCTGAGCCAGCCACGGCGCAGCCTTTCTTCGAGCGGGCCGCAGGCCTCGCCGAGACCCCCATCTCCATCGCGCGCGCCGCCTATTGGCAGGGCCGAGCGTCCGAGGCCCTTGGCAAACAAGCGGAGGCGCAACGCTTCTATGAGAGAGCCGCAAGCCAGCCCATAGCCTATTACGGGCAGCTGGCGCTGGCGCGTCTGGGCCGGGGCAAGATGGGCATGCGCCAGCCCACGAAGATCGCAATCGGCGACGACCGCGCGTTGGCGATCCGCGTGGTGGAACTGCTGGCCGCCCTCGACCAGAAAGACCTCGCCTCGCCGCTGGCCCTTGAGATTGCGCGATCCCTCAATGATGAGGCCCAGCTGGCGGCCCTGGGCGCCATCGTCGCGCGCGCCCGCGACGCCCGCACCACCCTGATGGTGGGCAAGCTGGGCGGCCAGCGCGGCTATCTGCTGGATGAAGCGGCCTTCCCAACCTTCGGTGTGCCACCCTTCGAGCCCCTCGCCAATTCCGGCAGCATGGCTCTTGTTTACGCCATTGCGCGGCAGGAAAGCTCCTTCGAACCCAAAGCCCAGTCCGGCGCCGGCGCCAAGGGCCTGATGCAGATGCTGCCCTCCACCGCCCGCCGCACCGCCCAGCGAGCGGGCACGCCCTTCGATGAGCGCCGCCTGCTGACCGACGCCAGCTTCAACGCCCAGCTCGGCGCCGCCCATCTGGGCGAGCTGATGGCGGAACATCCGGGCTCCCTCATGCTCACCTTCGCCGCCTATAACGCAGGCGGCAGGCGCGTGAAGGAATGGATCGCCGCCTATGGCGACCCGCGCGACCCCGCCGTGGACCCCATCGACTGGGTGGAGCGCATCCCCTTCACCGAAACACGCAACTATGTGCAGCGGGTGACGGAGAACCTGGAGGTCTACCGCCTGCGCTTTGGCGAAAGCGTGACGCTGGACATCGAGCGCACCCTGCGCAGCGCGGAGCGATGAGGCTTTTGCGCCGCGCAAGCCTCCGGTAGACTGGGCGTGACATCGGGGACGCGCCATGACTATGACCACGCCCACGCCAATCAGCCGCTTTTTCACCTCGAAGGACGGGTTGCGGTTGCATATGAAGGACTGGGGCGCGGCCTCCCCCGCCTTGCCCGTGGTCTGCCTGCCCGGCCTCTCGCGCACCGCCGCTGATTTCGACGCGCTGGCCGCGCGGCTCTGCGCCACGCGCCGGGTCGTGGCGCTGGACTACCGGGGACGCGGCCTGTCTGATCGCGACCCCGACTGGAAGCACTACGACCTCTTCGTGGAGAATATCGACATCCTCACCGTGCTGGAGGCCGCCGGCATCGAGGCCGCGATCTTCGTGGGCACCTCGCGCGGGGGCCTCCACACCATGCTGATGACGGGCACACGCCCCAAGGCCCTGCGCGCCGTGGTGCTGAACGACATCGGCCCCGTGCTGGAGGTGGAGGGGCTGCGGCGCATCCAGTCCTATGTCGGCAAGCTGCCAAGGCCCAGCTCCTGGGCGGGAGCGGTGGACGTCGCCAAGGGAACCATGGGCGCCCATTTCACGGGGCTGAGCGAGGCGGATTGGGAGGCCTATGCGCGGCAAACCTTCGAGGAGACGGAGGCGGGCTTCGCTCCCCGCTACGACGCCGCCATCATGAAGGCCTTCGCCCAGATGGACCTCGACAAGCCCATCGCCGCCCTCTGGCCCCAGTTCGAGGCGCTGGCGACCGTGCCGGTGTTGGCGATCCGGGGCGAGAATTCGGACCTGCTCTCGCCGCAAACCCTGGCCGAAATGGCCCGGCGGCACCCGAATTTCACAGCCATGACCGTCCCCGGCCAGGGCCACGCCCCCCTGCTGCGCGATGAGCCGACCCTCGCGGGGATCGAAGCCTTCGTGGCGCGGGTAGATCCACGCTGAGTCCAGATGCGCTCTCCCCAGCAATCACACCGGGAAATGCGCCCCCCTGCTTGCCAAGCCCGCCATGGTCGGGCATAGAAGCTGCGTTCGCGCCCGCCGGTCACGGTGGTTCGGACCAGCGGAGATGTGGCCGAGAGGCTGAAGGCAACGGTTTGCTAAATCGTCATAGGGGAAACCCTATCGTGGGTTCGAATCCCACCGTCTCCGCCAG
>CANGTC010000241.1 GCA_947456505.1 Beijerinckiaceae bacterium | reverse complement strand
TTCAAGAAGGCGCTGGACGCCGTGCTGCTCGATCTCGCCCATCAGGTGGTGCGCGATGGGGAGGGCTGCCGCAAGTTCGTGGAGATCCGCGTCGAGGGCGCCGCCAGCGCGGCGGCGGCCAAGCGCATCGCGCTGTCCATCGCCAATTCGCCGCTGGTGAAGACGGCGGTGGCGGGCGAGGACGCCAACTGGGGCCGCATTGTCGCCGCCGTCGGCAAGGCGGGCGAGAAGGCCGAGCGCGACAAGCTCGCCATCTGGTTCGGCGATTTCCGGGTAGCCCACAAGGGCTTGCGGGACGGAACCTACGACGAGGCGAAGACCTCCGCCTATATGAAGGGCGAGAAGATCGACATCACCGTGGATGTGGGCGTGGGCGGCAAGGGCGTCGCCACCGTCTGGACCTGCGACCTCACCAAGGAATATGTGGCGATCAACGGGGATTACCGGAGTTGATGGCCCCTTGATTTCAGGAACCGCTCGCGCAAAACATAAAGCCATGTTCAAGCATTGGTTGCGAGCGTCCCATGCGTTACTTTATTCCCGTCGCCGCCCTTGCGGCCTGCCTTGGCGCCTGCGCCAAGCCTGACGTTGATGTGCCCTTCGACCCCGTCGAAGCGGCCTTCATTCACAAGCCCGGCAAGGGGAAGATCGCGGGCCATGCCTTCTTCCGCTCCGAGAAGGGGCAGGTGCTGTTTGCGGCGGGGGAATATGTTTATCTCATCCCCTCCACCGCCTATACGGACGCGCGTTTCGCCAGCTTCTTTGGCGAGGAGAAATATCTGAAGGCCATGCGGCTCTTCCTGACCCAGGAGTCCGCCCCCGAATATCGGAAATTCACCCGCAGCACGAAGGCGGAATCCGATGGTCGCTTCACCTTCGAGAATGTGGCGCCGGGAACCTATTACATCTGGACCCAGGCCACCTGGTACGCCGATAACGCCATCCTGCCCTCTGGCGGCCTCATCTATGAAAGGGTCACTGTAAAGGGCGACGAGACCGAGCCGGTGAAGGTCATCGTGTCAGGCAAATAGTTGCGCCCCGGCGCGGCCCGCGCTAGGCGAGGGCGTCTTTCGCCGGAGCGCCGCCTTGAAAATTCTCCTCGTCGTCGCCGTCGCGCTCATCGATGCGGATGATCGCGTGCTGATCGCCCAGCGCCCGGAAGGCAAGGCGCTGGCGGGCTTATGGGAATTTCCCGGCGGCAAGATCGACGCGGGCGAGCGGCCCGAGGAGGCTTTGATCCGCGAATTGCGCGAGGAGTTGGGGATCGCGGTGAAAGAGGCCTGCCTCGCCCCGCTCACCTTCGCCAGCTACGCCTACCCCGATTTTCACTTGCTGATGCCTCTCTATGTCTGCCGCCGCTGGGAGGGCTTCGTACAATCGCGCGAGGGTCAGGCGTTGAAATGGGTCCGCGCCCGCGACCTGCGCCAATATCCCATGCCGCCCGCAGACGAGCCGCTGATTCCGCCGCTGGTGGAGTTGCTCGGGTAGGCGGGGTTCGGCAGTCGGGATGCGTCGGTCTTCCGCTCAATTTGCGACTGCCGACTGCCGAAGCCCGACTGCCTATAACCCCGCCATTTTGCAGATCAGCTTCCATTCCTCATCGGTCACCGGTTGCACGGACAGGCGCATCGAGGTGACGAGGGACATTTTGGACAGCGCCGGCGTCGCCTTAACTTCGGCCAGCGACACTGGTCTTGGCAGGGGCTTCACCGCCTTGAAATCAACCATGCCGAACTTGCCGCTTTCGTCGGAGGGGTCGGGGTAGAAGGTCTTGATGACCTCCACGATTCCCACGATCTCCTTGCCCTCGTTGGAGTGGTAGAAGAAGGCGTAGTCGCCGATCTTCATGGCCATGAGCTGCTGCTTGGCGAGATGGTTGCGCACCCCATTCCAATGGGTGCCCTTGGCCCCCGCCGCCACCTGATGGTCCCAGGACCAGACGGAGGGTTCGCTTTTGACCAGCCAGTGCGCCATCGTGCCCGCCCCTTACAGCGTTGCGCCGAAGGTGCGCCGCCAGGGCTTCACCTCGCAGGCGCTGAACAGGCCGACCTTGGCGAAGGGGTCGCCCGCGAGCAGGGACTTGGCGTCGATCTCGTCGGTGGCCTCGATCACCAGCATGGAGCCGCACATCTGGCCCTCGGCGGTCAGAAAGGGCCCCGCCAGAAGAATCCGCGCCTTGTTGGCCTCCAGCCAGGCCAGATGCTCGGGCCGGTGCTGCATGCGGATCTCCAGACCATTGGGCTTGTCGGTGCAAAGAGCGACGAAATGCATGGGAAGTCCTCCGTTCGAAGCCAAGCTAGACGATTTCCCGGCGCAGGGGAATCACTCACAAAAAGGAATGGGGATCCACGTCGACGGCGACGCGCACCCCCCCGCGCTCCGGCGGGGCGGCGTCAATCATGGCGCGCAGGAAGCCCTGAAGATCCGTGCTGCGCGGCGCCTTCAGCAGGATGCGGAAGCGATGGCGCCCGCGCACCACCGCGATGGGCGCCTCCGCCGGGCCGAGCACCATGATGTCGTCAGCGCCCGGCATCGCGCCGGGGCCGGTCACCCGCCAGCGGTCGGAGGGGGGCAGGCCATGGGCGGCGCGGGCCAGCGCACGCGCATGGGTTTCGGCGGAGACCCGGTCATTGCCCGAGATGATCAGCGCAGCGAGGCGCCCAAAGGGCGGCAGGCCCGCCCGCTCGCGCGACGCGATCTCCTCAGCGTAGAAACGCTCTGTATCGCCCGACAGCAGCGCACGCATCACGGGGTGGTCGGGCTGCCAGGTCTGCACCAGCCCGCGTCCAGGGTGGTCGCCGCGACCCGCCCGGCCCGTGACCTGTTGCAGCAGTTGGAAGGTGCGCTCGGCCGCGCGTGGATCGCCTGATGAGAGACCAACATCGCCATCCACCACGCCCACCAGGGTGAGGCGGGGAAAGTTGTGGCCCTTGGCGACGAGCTGGGTGCCGATCACGATGTCGAAATTGCCCTGTGCGATCTCCTCCAGCTCGCGCCGCAGTCGCTCCGTGCCGCCGGGAAAATCCGAGGAGAGGACGAGGGTGCGGGCCTCTGGAAAGAGGGTGGCGACCTCTTCGCCCAGCCGCTCCACGCCCGGCCCGCAGGCGGTGAGGGAATCAACCGTCTGGCATTCGGGGCAAGCGTCCGGCCGCCGCTCGATATGGCCGCAGTGATGGCACACCAGCGCCTTGCGGAAGCGATGCTCCACCAGCCAGGCCGTGCAATTGGGACATTGGAACCGATGTCCGCAGGATTGGCAGAGGGTGAGGGGCGCATAGCCCCGCCGGTTTAGGAAGAGCAGGGCTTGTTCCTGCCGCCCGATGGTCTCGCGCACCGCCTCGCACAGGCGCGGCGAGATCCATTTGCCGCGCGGGGCGGCTTCCTTGCGCAGATCAATCGCCTTGATCGGCGGCAGGGTGCGCCCGCCAAAGCGCGCTTCGAGCCGCAGATGAGCGTAGCGGCCCTGTTGCGCGTTGACGCGGGATTCAAGAGACGGCGTGGCCGAGGCCAGCACCACCGGACAGGCCTCGATGCGCCCGCGCACGACAGCCATGTCGCGGGCGTGATAGCTGACCCCATCCTCCTGCTTGTAGGCGCCTTCGTGCTCCTCATCGACCACGATGAGGCCGAGATGCGCGAAGGGCAGGAACAGGGCCGAGCGGGCGCCCGCCACCACCTGCACCTCTCCTGAAGCCACCCCGGTCCAGATGCGCGAGCGTTTGCGCGGGGCCACCCCCGAATGCCATTCGGCGGGGCGCACGCCAAAGCGCTGCGCGAAGCGGTCGAGAAACTGGGCGGTGAGGGCGATTTCCGGCATCAGGATCATGGCCTGCTTGCCCACCCGCAGGGCCTCCGCCACCGCCTCGAAATAGACCTCGGTCTTGCCCGAGCCGGTGACGCCTTCGAGCAGGGTCACGGAGAATTTCCGCGCGGCGACGCTCTGGCGAAGGGCCTGCGCGCCCGCCTGCTGATCGGGCTCCAGCGGCAGGGCGGCGAAATCGGCTTGCGGGGGCAGGGCGACAGGTTCGGCGGCGAGCGAAATGGCCTCCAGCGCGCCCTCGTCCACCAGCCCGTCGATGACCCCAGCCGAGACGGCGGCGGCCTCGGCCAAGGCGGATTTCGGAAAGGCGAGCCCGCCCTCGGCGGCGGCCAGCACCCGTTTGCGGGCGGGAGTCATGCGCTCGGGCTGGGCGCCCGTGAGGCGCACGCCGATGCGGATGGGCTCGGGCCCGACCGCGTCCGGCGCTCGCACGCCCATGCGCAGCACCATGCCGCGCGGCGCCATGGTCCAGCGGGCCACCCAGTCGACGAACTGGCGCAGGGGATCGGCGAGCGGCGGCAGATCGCGCTTGGCCTTGATGCTTTTCAGGTTCCCGCCGGGCGCCTTGCGGGTCTCCCAGACGACGCCCGTCACCTCCCGCGAGCCCAGCGGCACCAGCACGAAATCGCCCGCCGCGACCGCCATGCCCCGCGGCGCGCGATAGGAATAGGCGATATCCACCGCCACCGGCGTCAGGACGTCGGCGACGATCTCCTGCTGGTCGAATTCGCCTGGGGGAAAGAGGCTGCTCATGAGCGCAGGAGTAGCACCTTGGGCGCGGAAACGGAAAACGGCGCCCCGAGGGACGCCGCTTTTGTTCAGGTCGCCGCCAATCTCACTTCGGACGGTTGGCGATAAGATCGTCCACCACGCTGGGGTCTGCGAGGGTCGAGGTGTCGCCCAGCGCGCCGAATTCGTTTTCGGCGATCTTGCGCAGGATGCGGCGCATGATCTTGCCCGAGCGGGTCTTGGGCAGGCCCGGCGCGAACTGGATCACGTCGGGCGAGGCGATGGGGCCGATCTCCTTGCGCACCCAGTTCACCAGCTCCTTGCGCAGGGCCTCCGTGGGCTCTTCGCCCGCCATCAGGGTCACATAGGCGTAGATGCCCTGGCCCTTGATGTCATGGGGGAAGCCGACGACCGCCGATTCCGACACCTTGGGGTGGGCCACCAGCGCGCTCTCGACCTCCGCCGTGCCCATGCGATGGCCCGACACGTTGATGACGTCGTCCACGCGGCCTGTGATCCAGTAATAGCCATCGGCGTCGCGGCGGCAGCCGTCACCGGTGAAATAGGTCCCGGGATAGGTGGAGAAATAGGTCTGCACGAAGCGCTCGTGATCGCCGAAGACCGTGCGCATCTGCCCGGGCCAGGAATCCGTGAGCACCAGATTGCCCTCGCAGGCGCCGTGCTGGGTCTTGCCCTCGGCGTCCACGATCTGCGGCTGCACGCCGAAGAAGGGCAGGGTCGCCGAGCCCGGCTTCTGGCCGATGGCGCCGGGAAGCGGGGTGATGAGAATGCCGCCGGTCTCGGTCTGCCACCAGGTGTCCACGATGGGGCAGCGGCTGTTGCCGACGACCCGGTGATACC
>CANGTC010000240.1 GCA_947456505.1 Beijerinckiaceae bacterium | reverse complement strand
CTCATGGCCATGCTGCAGATCGCCACCATGCCCGCCGACATGACCGAGCGGAACATCCGCCTCTTCGCCAGCGAGGTCATGCCGCATCTGCAAGGCGCGGTGAAGCCGCAGCTGCGCGCCATCGCCTGATCGGAGGAGAGCCCCATGTCCATTCGCGCCATCGCCACGCGCCTGCTGGCCCTCGCCGCCATCGCTGGTTTCGCTGAGGCCGCCGTCGCTGCGGACGCCTTCCGCGTCGCCTCGCCCAATCGCGGCAGCTGGGAGGGGGCCATTCCCGAGCTCGGCAAGCAGGCCGGCATCTTCCAGAAGCATGGGCTCGATCTCGACATCATCTACACCTCCGGCGGCGGGGAGACCATGCAGGTGGTCATCTCGGGCGCGGTGGATGTGGGCCTGAGCGCGGGCCTTGCGGGCACCTTCGGCGCCTTCTCCAAGGGCGCGCCGGTGCGCATCATCGGCGCGAGCTCCACGGGCTCGCGCGAGATTTTCTACTATGTGCCCGCCAGGTCGTCGCTCACCTCCCTGCGCGAGGCCAATGGCAAGACCATCGCCTATTCGACGGCGGGCTCCTCCACCCAGGTCGCTGCGCTGCGCTTCATGTCGGAATATGGGTTGAAAGACATGAAACCCACGCCCACCGGCGATGCGGTGGGCACCACAACGCAAACCATGACCGGCCAGGTGGACATCGGCTGGTGTGTGGCGCCGTTCAATCTTGATCTGCTGGTCAAGGGCGACATCCGCATGATCGGGCGCCTCAGCGATCTCGAGCATCTGCGCAAGCAGACGATCCGCGTGCAGATCGCCAACGCCCAGGCGCTGGAGAAGAAGAAGGATCTCTTCGTGCGCTATCTGCGCGCTTATCGCGAAGTGCTGGACTGGATGTACGCCTCCGACGACGCCATGCAGAAATATATCGCCATCACCAGCTTGCCGGAGACGTCGGTGCGCCGGATGCTGGAGGAGTTCATCCCCAAGGAAAGCTTGCAGATCGATGAGGTCAGGGGCGTTGCCGAGGCGATGCAGGACGCGGTGCAATTCAAATTCCTGAACGCGCCGCTGGACGACAAGCAGATTGGCGAGCTGATCCAGATCGGCGGGCTGAAATAAGAACCGCCAAAGGCGGAGGGGAGGAAGGGATGACCAGGTTGCTCGGACGATGCATCGCGCCTGTGCTGGCGCTTTTTCTGGGCGCGGCGGCGCAGGCTGAACCTCTGAAGGTCGCCTCGCCCCAACGGGGCAGCTGGGAAGGGGCGATCCCCGAGCTTGGCAAGCAGGCGGGCATCTTCCAGAAGCACGGCGTCGATCTCGACATTCTCTACACCTCCGGCGGGGGCGAGACCCTGCAGGTGGTGATCTCAGGCGCGGTGGACATTGGTCTGAGCGCGGGCGCCGCCGGGGCGCTTGGCGCCTTCTCCAAAGGGGCGCCGATCCGCATCATCGGGGCGAGCTCCACGGGGTCGCAGGAGGTCTTCTGGTACACCCGCGCCGCCTCGCCCATCACCTCCATGCGCGAGGCTCATGGCAAGACCATCTCCTATTCCACCACGGGCGCCTCCAGCCATATCACGGCGCTGCGCTTCATCAGCGAATATGGCCTGAAGGACTCCAAGGCCGTCGCGTCTGGCGATGTCTCCGCCACGATCACGCAGGTCATGTCCGGCCAGGTGGATATCGGCTGGTGCGTCGCGCCCTTCAATCTTGAACCGCTTCGAAAGGGCGAGATCCGCCTGCTCGCCAAGGGCAGCGACATCTCCCGCGTGCGCGGCCAGACAATCCGCTTGCAGATCGTCAACGCCCAGGCGCTGGAAAAGAAAAAGGATCTCATCAAGCGCTATCTCGCCGCCTATCGCGAGACGCTCGACTGGATGTACGCCTCCGAGGACGCGGTGCAGCGCTATATCGTTTTCTCGGGCCTGCCCGAGGCTTCCGTGCGGCAGATGCTGGCGGAGTTCATCCCCAAGGAGAGCCTGCAGATCGATCGGATCTCAGGCCTTCCCGAGAGCATGCAGGATGCGGTGCAGTTCAAATTCCTGACGGAGCCGTTGAACGAGAAACAGCTCGCCGACGTCATGCAGATCGACGCGCTGAAATAGCAACGCGCGCCTATTCGGCCGCCGCCTTGTCGACCATACGCAGGGCGTCGCAGATCTGGTCGACCACAGTCTCCACGAGGGCGTGATCGTCGCCCTCCGCCATCACGCGGATGACGGGCTCGGTCCCGGAGGGGCGGATCACCAGGCGACCGGTCTTGCCCAGCCGCGCCTCGCCCTCGGCGATGGCCGCCTTGACATGGCTCGCATGCAGCGGCTGCCCGCCGCCGTGGCGAACATTTTTCAGGATCTGCGGCAGGGGCTCGAAGAGGTGGCAAACCTCGCTCACGGGCTTCTCCTGCCGTTGCACCACGGCCAGCACCTGCAACGCGGCCACCAGGCCGTCTCCCGTGGTGGCGTAATCAGACATGATGATATGGCCGGACTGTTCGCCGCCCAGATTGTAGCCTTGCTCGCGCATATGTTCGAGCACGTAGCGGTCGCCCACCGAGGTGCGCGGCATCTCAAGCCCGATGGAGGCGAGATGTCGTTCAAGGCCGAGGTTGGACATGACCGTGGTCACGATGCCCGGCCGTGACAGGCGGCCGTCCTCTTTCCAGCTCTGGGCCACCACGGCCATGAGCTGGTCGCCGTCCACCAGATGGCCGCGCTCGTCCACCAGCAGCACCCGGTCCGCGTCTCCATCAAGGGCGATGCCGATGTCCGCGCGCATCTCCCGCACCTTGGCGGCGAGCGCCTCGGGGGAGGTGGAGCCCACGTCCTGATTGATGTTGAAGCCATTGGGCTCGACGCCGATGGAGAAGACCTCCGCGCCCAGTTCCCACAGGGCCGCAGGCGCCACCTTGTAGGCCGCGCCATTGGCGCAATCGACGACGATGCGCAGGCCTTCCAGCGAGAGGTTGCGGGGCAGGGTGCGCTTGGCGAATTCGATGTAGCGGGCGTCGACGCTCTCCACCCGCTTGGCCCTGCCCAGATCCCGCGATTGGGCGAGGCGCGGCGCCAGATCAGCGCCAAGCAGCGCCTCGATCTCATGCTCGACCTCGTCGGAGAGCTTGTAGCCATCGGGACCGAAGAGCTTGATGCCGTTGTCCTCGTATTTGTTGTGGGAGGCGGAGATCATCACGCCCAGATCCGCGCGCATGGAGGGGGTCAGCATGGCGACCGCAGGCGTCGGCACTGGGCCTAGCAGCAGCACATCCATGCCCACGGAGGTGAAGCCCGCGACCATGGCGGTCTCGATCATATAACCGCTGAGGCGGGTGTCCTTGCCGATGACGACCCGATGGCGGTAGTCGCCGCGCTGGAACGCCAGACCAGCGGCCTGCCCGACCTTGAGCGCGAGTTCAGGGGTGATGAGCGAATTCGCACGACCGCGAATGCCATCCGTTCCGAAGAATTTTTTAGCCATCGGCTCCCGATCCTGATCTTTCGATCGCTCTCCACGAAGCGATTATAGTCCATGAGCCAGGCGCCTTCACCGGCGCGCGAAGCTTTCCCGAATCACGAATTGTCACCAAGCTTAACAGACCCGGGTAGTCTACTTCAGGCCGCAGGTCCTGTATTGTGTCCGAAAGGCCGGGGCGCCTCAGCATTTATGGGATGACAATCATGAGCTTGACTATCTACCATAACCCTAATTGCACCACCTCCCGCAATGTTCTGCGCCTTTTGCGGGATGCGGGGCTGGCTCCGCAGGTGGTCGAATATCTGAAGACGCCGCCCACCCGGGCGCGGATGCAGGAGCTGCTGGCCGCCATGGGCATGAAGCCGCGCGACATCCTGCGGCGCAGCGGCACGCCCTATGATGAGCTGGGGCTTGACGATCCCGCCCTCACCGACGACCAGATTCTCGACGCGCTTGAGGCCCATCCCATCCTCATGCAAAGGCCCATCGTGGCCTCCGACAAGGGCGTGCGCCTGTGCCGCCCTCTGGAGCGGGTGCATGAGATCGTGGAGATCTGAGCGACAATAGCCAGAAAAGCAAAAAGGCCCGGAGCGATCCGGGCCTTTCGCTTGTTCGTCAGCCAAGGCTCAGGCCAGCGGCTGGGGCTCCAGCCCGCCCGGCGAATCGGGTCCGGGCTTGCGGGTCTTGCCCGCGTTGGGAACCATGGTCGAGGAGCGAGGGGTGCTCGGCGGCTCCGAGGAGTCGCGCACGGGCTGGCGTCCCTCCAGCAGGCCGATGATTTCGTCCCCCGTCAGGGTCTCGTATTCGAGCAGCGCCTTGGCGACGGTCTCCAGCCCCTCACGCTTCTCCGTGAGGATCCTGCGGGCGTCTTCCTGGCCATTCTGGACGAGGCGGCGAACCTCCGCGTCGATGGTCTGGGCGGTGGACTCGGAGACGGCGCGCTGACGGCCCATGGACATGCCGAGGAAGACCTCGTCATTGTTGTCCCCATAGGCGACCGTGCCCAGCTCGTCGGAGTAACCAAGGCGGGTCACCATGGCGCGGGCCATGCGGGTCGCCTGTTCGATGTCGCTGGAGGCGCCGGAGGTGATGTTCTCCTTGCCGAAGACCAGCTCCTCGGCCACGCGTCCGCCCATGGCGACCGCCAGATCCGAGGTGAACTCGATGAAACGCTTGGAGAGCCGGTCCCCTTCGGGCAGGCGCATCACGAGGCCCAGGGCCCGACCGCGCGGAATGATCGTCGCCTTGTGGACGGGATCGCTCGCGGGGACGGAGAGGGCGACCACCGCATGGCCCGCCTCGTGGTAGGCTGTGAGGCGCTTTTCATCCTCGGACATGACCATGGACCGGCGCTCGGCGCCCATCATGACCTTGTCCTTGGCGTCCTCGAATTCGGACATGGTGACGATGCGCTTGCCGCGCCGCGCCGCCATGAGGGCCGCCTCGTTGACGAGATTCATCAGATCCGCGCCCGAGAAGCCCGGCGTGCCGCGCGCCACTGTGCGCAGCTCCACGTCGGGGGACAGGGGCACCTTGCGCACGTGCACCTTCAGGATCTTCTCGCGGCCGTTCACATCCGGCAGCGGAACCACGATCTGACGGTCGAAACGGCCCGGACGCAGCAGGGCGGGATCCAGTACGTCCGGACGATTGGTCGCGGCGATGATGATGATGCCCTCATTGGCCTCGAAGCCGTCCATCTCCACCAGCAGCTGGTTGAGGGTCTGCTCGCGCTCGTCATTGCCGCCGCCAAGGCCGGCGCCGCGATGGCGACCGACTGCGTCGATTTCGTCAATGAAGATGATGCAGGGCGCGTTCTTCTTGGCCTGTTCGAACATGTCGCGCACGCGGCTCGCGCCCACGCCCACGAACATTTCCACGAAGTCCGAGCCCGAGATGGTGAAGAAGGGCACATTGGCCTCGCCCGCGACCGCCCGGGCGGTCAGGGTCTTGCCGGTGCCCGGAGGGCCAACGAGCAGCACGCCGCG
>CANGTC010000239.1 GCA_947456505.1 Beijerinckiaceae bacterium | reverse complement strand
CGATGGCTGGATCAGCAAGGACACGGTCTGGCACATCAACCCCACCGGCAAGTTCTACATCGGCGGCCCCGATGGCGACTGCGGCCTCACCGGCCGCAAGATCATCGTGGACACCTACGGCGGCGCGGCGCCCCACGGCGGCGGCGCCTTCTCCGGCAAGGATCCCACCAAGGTCGACCGCTCCGCCGCCTATGCGGCGCGCTATCTCGCCAAGAACGTGGTGGCCGCCGGTCTCGCCGACCGTTGCACCCTGCAGCTCGCCTACGCCATCGGCGTGGCCAAGCCCCTGTCGATCTACGCCGATCTGCATGGCACCGGCCACATCGACACGGACAAGCTCGAGAAGGTGCTCATGGAGGTCATGAACCTCTCGCCGCGCGGCATTCGCGAGCATCTGCAGATGAACAAGCCCATCTACGCCCGCACCTCGTCCTTCGGCCACTTTGGCCGCGAGCCCGATGCGCAGGGCGGCTTCTCCTGGGAGAAGACGGACCTCGCGGCCCAGTTGAAGTCCCACTTCTCCTGAGCCCGGCTCTCTGCTGACGACAACAATCGCGCCGGATTCGTCCGGCGCTTTTTATTGATGGGTCCATGATCGACACTCCCGCTCCAGGCTTCGAGGATTTCGACATCCGCCCCGGCCTCCATGGCCGCCGCAAGGGCAAGAAGCTGCGCGCCCATCAGAGCGATCTGTGCGAGACGCTGCTGCCCCGCATCAAGGTGGATGTGAGCCAGCCCATCGACCCCTTAGCCCTGTTTCCAAAGCCCATGGCTGATCTTTGGATGGAGATCGGTTTTGGCGGCGGCGAGCATCTGGCGGTGGACGCGCGGGATAATCCGCAGGTGGGTTTCATCGGCTGCGAGCCCTTCATCAATGGCGTGGCCAAGATGCTCACGGCCATCGAGACGGATGGCCTCGACAATGTGCGCCTGCATGCGGGCGATGCTTTCGATGCGCTGCACGCGCTGCCGGATCGCTGCCTCGGGCGTCTCAATCTTCTTTATCCCGATCCCTGGCCCAAGCGTCGCCAGCGCAAGCGGCGGTTCGTGTCGGACCATTCGGTGCGCGAATTCGCGCGCCTGCTGCGCCCTGGTGGGGTGTTCCGCTTCGCTTCCGACATCGATGATTACACCGGCTGGACCCTGGCGCGCGTGCTGCCTTCGCCTTTCTTCGCCTGGAGCGCCGAGCGCGCGCAGGACTGGGTCGCGCCATGGCCGGGTTTCACTCGCACCCGCTATGAAGAAAAAGCGATTCGTGAGGGACGCACCACGTCCTACCTCACTTTCGTGCGGACTGACGTTCCCGTCTGATCAATCTTTGTTTGAACTGCGCGCCCCATAGCGATGCAGCGAAGCGCCATGGGCCTTCAACCAGGCCTCCGCGCTGTCGGTGTCTTTGGAGAGCTTGTGGGTCAGAGTCCAGAATTCATCGGAATGATTCATATGAATGAGATGGGCCACCTCATGGGCCGCGAGATAATCGAGCACATGGGGCGGCGCCATGATGAGGCGCCAGGAAAAATTGAGCCCGCTTGTGGCCGAGCATGAGCCCCAGCGACTGGTGGTGTCGCGCATGGTCACGTCGCGCGCTTTTACATTGATCTTCGCGCAATAGCGCCGCACGGAGTCTTCCAGACGTTTGCGCGCCTCGCGCTTGAGAAAATCGCTCACGCGTCTTTGCACATGACGCGCGTCGCCCGCCACGCAGATCGCGGGCTTGCTGTCCGCAGTCATTCCCAGCCACACAGTTCCACGTGCAAGTGGTTGATGTAGCACGCGGTGAGGAACGCCCTCGAAGGGGATGGTCGCATCGGGATCGAAGGGAATGGGCTGGGGCAGGCGGCGCATGCGCGCGCCGATCCAGGCTGCGTGACGTTCGGCGAAATCGCGCGCCGCTGTGAGCGAACCGCGTACCGGCATGGTCAGCACCACATCGCGCGTCGCCGAGCGCACGCGAATGGTGAAGCGTGTGGCGCCCGCCACCCGCTTGAGGGCGATCTTATAAGAATCGCCCGCATGCGAAACTTGCAGTTGCATGGGATCGCGCGGAGTCGCGATCCGTCGGAAAAGACGCAGCATGAGATCAAACTAATGGTGATCGCGCTGAGTCGCTAGTGCAGACAAGCTACACGTTCCAACTCATGTCTTGGCGGGAATCCGGGTCAGGGTTTTTTTGGTCTTGCCTGATTCCCCATCGATCGATGCGATGAACTTGCCGATGCGTGGCGCGATTTCGGAACGGAACCTCGAACCATTGAAAACGCCATAATGACCCACGCCCATCTGCAGATAATGCTGCTTGCGGGACTCGGGAATGTTCACACATAAATCATGTGCTGCATGTGTTTGACCGACACCGGAAATATCGTCCTTCTCACCCTCGACTGTCATCAGTCCGCAGCGTGTGATGGCTTTCAGATCGATCAATTCGTCACGGTGTTTCATCTTCCCCTTGGGCAGGGCGTGTTCGACGAAAACAGCATCGATGGTCTGCAGATAATAGGCGGCGTCGAGATCCATGACGGCCATATATTCATCATAGAAATCACGATGCTTTTCAGCGGAATCGCCGTCGCCGTCCACCAGATGGTTGAACATGTCGAGATGGGCGTTCACATGCCGGTCGAGATTCATCGCCATGAACCCTGACAGCTGGAGGAAGCCTGGATAGACCTGTCGTCCCACGCCCGGATAGGGGAAGGGAACGGTGTGTATGCAGTTCTGACGGAACCACTCCGAGCCGCGTTTTTGCGCGAGCTTGTTGACGGCGGTGGGGCTGCGGCGCGTGTCGATGGGGCCGCCCATGAGGGTCATGGAGGCGGGGCTCAGGGGATCCTTGCGCGCTTCCATGATGGCGGCGGCGGCGATGAGGGGAACCGAAGGCTGGCAGACCCCAAGGGTATGCAGACCCGCGCCTGGCGCATCCTCGCCCAGCAGCTGAATGATCTCGACGAGATAGTCGATGTAATCGTCGAGGTTGAACGGACCCACCGCCATGGGCGCCAGACGGGCGTCGGTCCAGTCGGTGATATAGACGTCGAAGTTGGGCAGAAAGGCCTCCACCGTGCCGCGCAGCAGCGTGGCGTAGTGGCCCGACAGGGGCGCCACGATCAGCAGGCGCGGATCGCGCCTGTTCGTCTGGCGGTTGAAATGGATGACCCGGCAGAAGGGCTTTATCCAGACGATTTCTTCAACCACATCCACGGGTACGCCGTCGATCTTGGTCTGGGGCAGATCGAAGCTTGGCTTGCCATAGCGGCGCGTCAGCCGCTCGAACAGTTCGGCCGAGGCCGCCATGTTGCGACCCCAGACCGTATGGGTGAGGGGGTTGAGGGGGCTCTTGAAGAAGAACCGGGCCGCGTCGGACATGGCGCGTGCGGGCGCCACCGCCAGGTGCGCCATTTCGTAAAACTGGTAGGGGATTCGGTTCATGCGATCACCGGTTATCAGAGCGGGTCAGCCAAATCACGCAATCGTTATTCCTCTTGCAACATAGTCGGCGCCTTGAATCAATCCTTCTCTTGGCCCATCACAGATCAGCTGTGCTGAACTTAAGTCGATGGTCAGATGCAAATTTCGTCCGATGTGGATCTCGCCGACGTGGATCTGGGCCGTCACGCCCGGCGCCTGCGCCTCGACACGCTGGTGCGGCTGCGCTGGCTGGCGATCGCGGGCCAGTCGGTCGCGGTGCTCTCCACCTGGTTCATTCTCGGCTTTGATCTACCGATCCTCATGTGTTTTCTGGTCATTGCGGCCTCCGCCTGGCTGAACGTCTTCCTGCGCCTGCGGTTTCCGCTCAGCCTGCGCCTGCGCGACCGGGCCGCCTTCGCCCTGCTCGCCTACGACCTCATTCAGCTGTCTGGCCTCCTCTATTTTACGGGCGGTCTCTCCAATCCCTTCGCCAGCCTCTTTCTGGCCCCGATCATGATTTCGGCCATGTCCCTCGCCTGGCAGGGGACCCTGTGGCTTGTGGTTCTGATGGTAGGCGCCGCCACTTTGCTCGCCTTCCAGCACGTGCCGCTGCCCTGGCATCCCGGTCAGCCTCTGGAGCTGCCTTTCCTCTATGTGACGGGCATCTGGATGGCGCTGGTGCTGGGGGCGGGCTTCATCGCCGTCTACGCCTCGCGGGTGTCGGAGGAGGCGCGCCAATTATCGGACGCTTTGGCGGCGACCGAACTGGTGCTGGCGCGCGAGCAGCATCTGACCCAGCTTGATGGTCTGGCCGCCGCCGCCGCCCATGAGCTTGGCACGCCGCTCGCCACCATCACGCTGGTGGTCAAGGAGCTCGGTAAGATCGTCAAGCCGGACAACCCCATGGCCGAGGACATCGACCTGCTCGCCCAGGAGGTCGCCCGCTGTCGCACGATCCTCTCCAAGATCGCCTCCCTCGGCAACGAGGGGCCGGGCATGCTGGATGAGCTGACCATTCTGCATCTGGTGGAAGATGTGGTCGGCCCGCAAAGGGACTTTGGCGTGGTGCTCAGCATCTCCAGCGATGGCAAGGGCGCCGAGCCCGTGTGCCGCCGCAATCCCGGCATGCTCTATGGCCTGGGCAATCTCGTCGAGAACGCCATCGACTTCGCCATGTCCGAGGTGCGCATCACCCTGCGCTGGTCCGAAGCCTTTGTGACGATTGGCATAGCTGACGATGGTCCAGGCTTCTCTCCAGACGTACTTGAAAGGCTGGGCGAGCCTTACATCACTTCTCGCGGCTCCCGTCGCGCCAAGGTGGAGGAGGGTTCGGGTCTGGGTCTTGGCCTGTTCATCGCCAAGACTTTGCTGGAGCGCTCGGGCGCTTTGGTGACCACCGGCAATGCGCCTGCGCCCGAACATGGGGCGCGGGTGGAGGTGACCTGGCCACGCGCCTCTTTCGAACGCAGGCCGCGTAAGATAGAGGTAGCTTGAGCGCGCCCATGGATTCGTTTGTGAGGACGGCATGAAAAATTCAGCTCCGCCAATGGATACTCTTGCTGGCCTCGCCAGCCAGGAGGCCGGAGCTTTGGGGCTCGCCATGGGCGACGACCGCAGCCTGCTCATCGTCGATGACGACAAGCCCTTCCTCACCCGCCTCAGCCGGGCCATGGAGACCCGAGGCTTTGCGGTGGTCACCGCCGAGTCCGTGGCCGAGGGGCTGGCCGCCATCGCGCTCCAACCGCCCGCATTCGCCATCATCGACATGCGCCTGCAAGACGGCAACGGTCTTGACGTGATCTC
Source organism: Beijerinckiaceae bacterium (assembly GCA_947456505.1). Taxonomy (GTDB): domain Bacteria; phylum Pseudomonadota; class Alphaproteobacteria; order Rhizobiales; family Beijerinckiaceae; genus Terripilifer. Next base: position 252 of record CANGTC010000239.1, on the reverse strand, counting down.
GCAACTGAAGGCGCGGCGCCCGGAGGCGCGCGGCATCATTCTGACGGGCTATGGCAATATCGTCACGGCCGTGACGGCGGTGAAGCTTGGCGCTTTCGATTATCTCGCCAAGCCCGCCGACGCAGATGAAATCTATCATGCGCTCATGGCGACCCGCCACGACAAGGCGGAGCTGCCGGAAAATCCCATGTCGGCGGACCGGGTGCGCTGGGAGCATATCCAGCGCATCTATGAACTGTGCGACCGCAATGT
>CANGTC010000238.1 GCA_947456505.1 Beijerinckiaceae bacterium | reverse complement strand
TCATCATCGGCGTGGAAGTGGAATGCCGCATCGGCAACGCGGTCTATCCCGCGCATTATGACATCGGCTGGCACATCACCGGCACCGCAGGCGTGTTCGGCGCCGCCGCCGCCGTCGGCAAGATGCTGGGCCTTGACGAGCAGCAGATGACCTGGGCGCTGGGCATCGCGGGCACGCAATCCGCCGGCTTCCGCGAAATGTTCGGCACCATGTGCAAGAGCTTCCACCCCGGCCGCGCCGCGCAGAACGGCATCGCCTCGGCCCTGCTCGCCAAGCAGAACTTCACCAGCTCCAACCGCGTGCTGGAAGCCCCCCGCGGCTTCGCCCATGTCATGTCCGTGGCCCGCGACTTCGACGAGATCACCCGCGATCTCGGCAAGGTCTGGGAGACCGCGCTCAACTCCTACAAGCCCTTCGCTTGCGGCATCGTCATCCATCCCTCCATCGATGGCTGCATCCAGCTGCGCAACGAGCATGGCCTGAAAGCGGAAGACATCGCGAAGATCGACCTGATCGTTGATCCCCTCGTGCTGGAACTCACCGGCAAGAAGACGCCGCAGACCGGCCTTGAGGGCAAGTTCAGCGTCTATCATTCTTGCGCGGCCGCCATCATCTATGGCGCGGCGGGCGAGAACGAATATGGCGACGACACCGTGCGCGACCCCCGCGTGATGACCCTGCGCGACAAGGTCGAGGCCGTGGCGAAGGACGACATCAACGAAGACGAGGCCTATCTCACCGTCACCCTCAACGATGGCCGCGTGTTGAAGAAGCATGTGGAGCACGCCATCGGCAGCATCGCGAAGCCCATGACGCGCGACCAGCTCATCGCCAAGTTCGACAGCCTCGCGCGCGACGTGCTCCCGGTGGACCGCGCTGACGCCTTGCGCGAACTGTGCTGGAAGATGGAAGACCTGGCTGACGCCGGCGACCTCGCCCGCGCTGCGGCGGCGCACTGATCAATCTCGTGATCGCTTGACCTTCGATGGCCGCGCTTTGCCAAGCGCGGCCATTTCTCTTTGCAGCACGGTCGATAAAGCCGATTTTGAAAGATGAATGGCTCACGCCGCACAGCCCGCCGCCAAGCCCTCGCTTGAAAGTTACGCGCAACAAGCGTCTTCTCCATCGCGATGAACGTGATCGGCACACCTGAGGCGCGACCCTCCGGCTTGCCCCATAGGCGCCCCACGGCATGAGCTCCATCGTCCCGGAACCCGACCCGCCTCAGACGCAGACAAAACGCGACTCGGAAGCGCTGCTGGCGGCGCTCATTTCATTCTCGCGCGACGCCATCGTCAGCACTTCACCGCAGGGCGTCATCCAGACATGGAATGATGGCGCTCAGCGACTGCTGGGCTGGAGCGCACAGGATGCGGTGGGCCAACCCATGCTGACGCTTGTGACAGATATTTCGAACGGGAAAGGACGCTCGCTGATGGCGCGCGCCATGCAAGGCGAGCAATTCCAGATGGAGCTGGAATTGCTGGACCATCAGGGCAGGCAGGTGCAGGTTTCCGTTGGCGCAGCGCCCGTGCGGGATCGCCTTGACCAGATCATCGCTCTCTCCTTCATCATTCGCGATCTGCGCCGTCGTCGACGCTTCGAGGCCAACGACGCCATGCTCGCCTCGCTGGTTCGGCAATCGCGCGATCCCATCTTCAGCGTGACGCGCGAAGGTCTCATCTCCAGCTGGAACCCGGCTTCGGAAGCGCTTTATGGCTACGGCGCAGAAGAGGCGCTCAATCAGCCCATCAGCATGATCACGCCGCAGGACAAGCGCGCGGAATCCAAGGCCATGTTCGCCGCCATGCTGCGCGGCGAGATGGTCTTTTTTGAAACGCAACGCCAACGCAAGGATGGACGCCTCGTCGAGGTATCGATCAGCGGTGCGCCCCTGCGCGATGCGCAAGGCGACATCATCGGATTTTCGGTGATTCATCGCGACATCACCCAGCAGCACCAGCACGAAGAGCAGATGCGGTTGGTCATGCGCGAACTGGCGCATCGGTCGAAAAACCTTCTGGCGATCATCTTGTCCATGGCGGCCCAAACAGCGCGCAATTCACCGGCGCTGCCGGAGTTCAACGCGCGTTTCACCCAGCGCCTTCAGGGGCTCGCGCATTCCCACGATCTACTCATTCAACAAAACTGGCGCGGCGCCCCGATCAGCGAACTGATCAAGTCGCACCTCGAGCCTTTCCTTGAGCAGGACAGAACGCGCGTGACGCTTGAGGGGCCTGATGTGATCGTCGATCCGAAGGCGGCGCAAAACATTGGCCTCGCGCTACATGAACTCGCCACCAACGCCTCAAAATATGGCGCACTTTCGACCACGACGGGCCGCGTGGCCATCCACTGGAGCGCGACGTCAGAGGGCGTCTTTGCGCTGGAATGGCGCGAATCTGGCGGGCCACGCGTCAAGGCGCCAAAGCGCAAAGGTTTCGGGCAGACCGTGCTGGAGCGCCTGACCGCTCAAGCCCTGGAGGGACAGGCCAGCCTGTCCTTCGCCAGCGAAGGCGTGATCTGGCGAATCGAAATCCCGAGCGATTACCTTGTTGATGGTGAAAAATGACAGGCGGCCTGAGGCTCAGCCAATGCGGCCGCTCGTTTTCTCAAGCAGGGTCCATGCCTTGACGCCGACTTGCTGTTTCCAACGCGGATAAAATCCGCCCGCAAGCCTGGCCTTGAAGGTGGCGATGTCAGGCTGATCAAAGGTCATGCCGCGCCCCGTGAGTTTGACGACTAGCGCCTGATTCAGCGCCATGGTGACGCGGCGCTGCGCAGCGACTTCTATGGCGACATTACGCCCGACGATCTTGCGGATATCGTCCGGCAAGGAGTTCCAGAAGTCGTCGTTGCCGAGCAGGTTGAAGCCTGACCAGGAATGGTGGGTCGTCGAGATGAATTTCGTCACTTCATAAAGCTTGTTCGTCTCGCAGATGACCAGCGGGTTTTCCTGCGCATCAACCTCGCCAGTCTTCAGCCCATCATAGAGCTTGTTGATATTGAGCGTCACAGGCTGCGCGCCCAGCGTTGTGAAGAGGTCGCGGAAGATCTGCCCATCGGGCACACGCACGCGCAGGCCCGCCATGTCGTCAGCCTCGCGCACGCGCCTCGACACGGTGTTGAGATCGCGAAATCCGTTTTCGAGCAAACCGTGGGGGAAGAGGTAAATCCCCTTTGTCTTGCACTCCGCGCGCAGATAGGCGCCAAGCTCGCCATCCATGGCTTTATGGATCTGTTCGGATCGCTTGAAGGCGAAAGGCATGCCCTGAATATCCATGGCCGGAACCACATTGGCCAAGATGCCCGCCAGCAGCGTGTAAAATTCGAGCTCGCCTTTACGCAGCATTTCAAGCGCTGCCGGATCAGAGCCCGCAATGCCATTGTTTTGCGGATGCACCGTAACCACAAGCCTGCCGTCGCTTTCCTTCGCCACCTTGTCCCAGAGCTTGACAAGCGCCTCATTGAGCGGGCTCGCGGCAGGCTGGTTATGAAATTGCCGCGCTGTCCACCGGGGCGTCGCTGCGCGCGCCATCCCTGAAATGAAGGGCATGGAAAGCGTAGCCGCAGAGCCCATTGAACTCAGCAGATTGCGTCTCGTTACTTGCGAATATGACATTGCAGTCCCCATGCTCGACTGCTGGCAGCCGCTGGTGAGATGCTCTCATGTGGCGCGGCCTCGTGGCTTAATGGAGGCGCCGGGAAAAATATTTACTGCTCACCTCATAATTAAAACGCATTGTTCATATGAAAGGCGCTCAAGGGGCCAATCGGGTTTGATCATGTCTAAAAGATCCAAGAAGCTTGGCTGCGTGATAGCCGCTTGCCTGACAGCCTTCACCGCAACAGCGCAAACCTCAGCTTCAAAAGCGCCAACGCCAAGCTCGGAAGCCGAGTTCCGCGCCAAGCGCAACGAATGGACCATCGGACTTGAATCCGGCCAGCTCGAAGGCCTTTATCCGCGCCTGGCTTCAGACATTCAACGCGTGCTTGATGATGGCGATAATCTGCGGGTCTTGCCCATGCTCGCCTATGGCGCGTCTTCGAACCTTGAAGATCTGCTTTATCTGCGTGGCGTGGACATCGCCTTCACCCAATCGGATGTGTTCGAATATTTCCGGACGCAAAGGAAAATCCCGAACCTGCAACAGCGCATTCATTACATCATGCGGCTTTATAATACGGAACTGCATGTGCTCGCGGGTCCGGACATCAGGACATTCGAGGATCTGCGCGGCAAGAAGATCAGCTTCGGTCCTCCAGGCAATTCGGCGACGCTCACCGGGCCCATCATTCTGCAGCGCCTCGGCATTGAGTATGAACCACTGCTGATCGACCACACCAGCGGGCTTGAACAATTGAAGCGCGGCGAAATCGCCGCCATCGTGCGCGTGGTCGGCAAGCCCATCGACCAATTGGCGAAACTGCCTGCGGGCGGCGGCCTGCATTTTCTCGCCATCCCCGGCATGAAACTATTCGACGACATCTATACAATCGGCGAACTCAACAACAAGGATTATCCCACGCTCATCGCTCCCGGCGAGAAAGTGGAGACCATAGCGGTGCCGACCGTGCTCGCGGCCTATAACTGGCCCAAAAGCAACGATCATTATCGTCGTCTGGAGCGTTTTACACGGCAATTGTTCGCCAAATGGGACAAGCTTCAGACGGAGCCTTCCTCGCCCAAATGGCGCGATGTGAACCCGACTGCCTCAGTGCCCGGCTGGACGCGTTTCAGCGTTGCGGAAGAATTGGTGAAGCAGCCTGTGGCCAGCGATAAGGCTGCGCCCGCCGCCAGGACGGACTTCGACGCCTTTGTGGAGCAGTTGGGCCCCAAAGGGCCGCGCACCAGGGCGCAGCGCGAAAAACTTTTTCGGGAGTTTGAAAGCTGGCGCGCCAAGCAGGGCGGCGCGCCATAAGGCGAATAAAAAGGCCGGAGTTTGCGCTCAGGCCTTTGTCTTATTTGAAAGCGCCCACAGGCGGAATTTTCTTCACTGGCTTTGGATCCAGATTGAAGAGCTTGGCCGCATTGCCGCCCAGAATATTGCGCTTCGACTGCTCGTTGAGGAAGGGCAGATCATAGATCACGCCCGGCAGATCGAAATCCCAATGGGGATAGTCGGACGACCAGACGATCTGCGTCTCCGCATTGATCATCTTGAAGGTGGCTTCAAGGATCGCGGGATCATCGGGCATTTCCATGGGCTGGGTCGAGAAATACATCTCGCGCATATATTCGCTGGGCTTGCGCTTGAGCGAGGGACAATCCGAGGTGCGCATCTTGTAGGAATGGTCGAGGCGCTGCATCAGGCTATAGGCCCAGGTGAGGCCGCTTTCGATCCACATGACCTTCAATTTGGGGAACCGTTCGGGCAGACCATTCACCACCCAGTTGGTCATATGCACCATGTTGAACCACATGAAGCCCAGCGCATGCACGCCGATGAAGCGGTTGGTCAGCTGC
>CANGTC010000237.1 GCA_947456505.1 Beijerinckiaceae bacterium | reverse complement strand
CAGCGAAACCGCGCGCCGTCAGGGCTGGGGGCCCAAGGGCATCGACATCAAGCCCATGGGCGCCATGCCCGGCCAGATCGCCGCCATGAAGCGCGGCGACATCGACGGGCTCATCACCGACATCGGCAATGCGCTCAATCTGGAAAAGATGGGCGAGGGCCGCATTCTCGTACGCTTCCTCGACATCAAGGATTTCCACATTCACGTGATCTTCGGCACCAACAAGGTCATCGCAGAAAATCCGAAAGCGACCAGCGCCTTCCTTGAAGGCTGGTTCGAATCCATCCGCTTCATGCGCGCCAACAAGGCGCAGACCGTGAAGATTGCCGCCGAAGTGATGGACAAGGACGAAGAGATCACCGCCAAGGTCTATGACGAGCTGATGCCCATGTTCTCCGATGATGGCCGTTTCGACGCCAAGGCGCTGACGCTGCTCTCGCGGTCGCTGGTGGAGCTGGACATTCTCAAGGCCGAGCCGGATATGTCCAAGCTCTATACGGAAGACTTCCTGCCAAAGTAAGCGATAGCCCCTCGATCACAGTCAGGCCGATGCAAAAGCAAGACGTCTCCGTCCATATCCAGAATGTCTCGCATAGCTTCGGCGTCGAGGGCCAGCCTAAACATGTGCGCGCCCTGCTGGACACCACGATGGATATCCATCGCGGCGAGTTGCTGGCGCTGATCGGCCCCTCGGGCTGCGGCAAGAGCACGTTGCTCAATGTCATCGGCGGCATTCTGACGCCCACGACCGGCGTCGCCACAGTCAACGGCAAGCCCGTGGATGGGCCCATGCCTCATGACATCGCCTATGTCTTTCAGGAAAACGCGCTCTTCCCCTGGAACACGATCATCGAAAACATACGCCTCGGCATGCTCTTTCAGGGCGTGCCCAAGGCTGACCATGAAGGGCGCGCCCGCGCCGCCCTCAAGGCGGTGGGCCTCAGCGAATTCTCCGACCATTATCCCGGCCAGCTCTCGGGCGGCATGCGCCAGCGCGCGGCGCTCGCCCGCGCCCTGAGCCTCGACACTCCCGTGGTGCTCATGGACGAGCCCTTCGGCGCGCTGGACGAGCAGACCCGCATGGTGCTGGGCGAAGATCTCTCCGCGCTTTTGTCGCGTACGGGAAAGACGATCATCTTCGTCACCCACAGTCTGGGGGAAGCGGTGTTTCTGGCTGATCGCATCGCCGTCTTCACCGCCCGCCCCGGCCGGATCAAGGAGGTGATCCATGTGGAGGAGCCCCATCCGCGCAAGGCGAGCTTCATGACATCGGACAAGTTCAACGCCCTGCGCAATCGCCTGTTCGATCTGCTGCATGATGAAATTCGCAAGACGGTGGACCTGACCTCGGGATCGTCAGGGGGATTTTGATGAGCGCCCCGGTCAAATCCGCTGCCCCGCTTGATCTCTTTGACCGGCGCATCACGCGCCTTGTGCAGGTGGCCTTCATCGCGAGCCTGGGCCTGCTCTGGTATCTCTCCACCAACGTCTGGGGCATTAGCCCGATCCTGCTGCCCAAGCCCCAGGACGCCTTCGGCGAACTGCTGGACATCCTGCGCTCCGGCGAATTCTGGCCGGACCTCCTGCTGACCCTGCGCGAACTCGCGGGCGCCTTCGCCATCTCCATGACGCTGGGCGTCACCATCGGCTTTCTCGTCAGCCTATCGCCTGTCTTCGTGCGCATTTTCGAGCCGCTGCTGGCGGGCGTCTATGCGGTGCCGATCATTCTGTTTCTGCCGCTCTATGTGCTCTTCTTCGGGCTCGGCGCCTCATCGAAGATCGCGCTGGGCGCGACCATCAGCTTCTTCCCCATCGTGCTGAACACCATCGCGGGCTTCGCCAGCGTGGACAAGCTCTATGTGACGGCGGCCAAATCCATGGGCGCCTCGCCAACCATTCTGCTGCGCTATGTGTTGATCCCCGGCGCCCTGCCGATCATCCTGACGGGCCTGCGCATGGGCTTTACGGTGGCGCTGCTTTCGATCATCGGCAGCGAGACCATCGCCTCCCTGGCGGGGCTCGGCCATCGCATCGTCAATCTCGCGGAATCCCTCGAGATCGCCCGCATGTTCGCCTATATCGTTTTCGTCATCGCCATAGCCGCCGCGCTCAATTCCGTGGTGTCTCGGCTTGAAGCGACCCGGAGCATGGACAAATGAGGTCCCGCTCCCCCCTCATGGGCCTGATGGCGCGTTATCCCCGTTCGGCGCAACTCCTGACCATCGTGCTGTTTCTAGCGCTATGGGAAATCGCCGCCCGCTTCTTCGTCGACAAGATGTTCCTCTCGCCGCCCAGCCGCGTCTATGGCGAAATCAGCCGCGTCATCGGAACCAAGGGGCTCCCGCAGGCGCTGGGCGTCACCCTCTACGAAGTCTCCTTCGCCTTTGTCGTGGCGGTGGCCATCGGCATGGCCATTGGCCTCTCCGTGGGCCTCAACGCCTTCGCGCGCCGTTGCTTCATGCCGATCATCCTGCTGCTCTATGGCATTCCGCAAATCGTCATCCTGCCGCTGTTCATTCTGGGTCTGGGCATAGGCCCACCCTCCAAGATCGCCTTCGGCGTCACACACGGCATTTTTCCCATCATCCTCGCCATTCTCGCGGGCGTGCAGAATCTGAAACCCGTGCTGCTCACCAGCGCCCGCTCCATGGGCGCGAACCGGTGGCATATCCTGCGCTATGTGGTGCTGCCGCATATGCTGCCGAGTTTCTTCTCGGGGCTGCGCCTTGGCATGACCGGCGTGTTGCTGGGCGTGCTGCTGGCGGAGCTCTATGTCTCCACCGCAGGCATCGGCTATTTCACGGGCGTGTTCACCCAGAATTTCGACCCGACGCGCCTGCTCGGCCTGATCTCCATCCTCGCGGCCATGGCGATCGCGCTCAACGAATTCATGCGCACGGTGGAGCGACGCTTCTCGCGCTGGCGCGGGAACGACTGAGCGTTCCCGCCGCGCGCCTTACTTGAACATCTCGGTGGCGCGCTTGAGCATGGGCTCGCGGTCTTCGAATGAAACGGAGCCCATGAGCTTGACCTGGGCGAAACGCTTGGCGTCGGGATCGCTCAGCTCGTCCTCCACCCCCTGGGTCACAACGCCCATCCAGGCCTTGGCGTAGGTGACCTGCGACTCCTTGCTGATGAGGTGGTTGATGAACAGGCGCCCAGCGTTGGGATGGGGCGCGCCCCGGAGGATCGCGCCCTGAATCGGCGTGAAGGGGCAGCCATCCTCCATGGTCGCGACCTTCACCGGCAGCCCCTTGAGCGGCGAGGCGAAGGCGATGATCTGGTTGATGAAGATCGGATACTCACCGCGGGCGACGCGACGCGAATCCTCCTGAAGGTCACGGCCGACACCCATCTCCTGCGCCTTCAGCTTTTCCAGAAAGCCCTCGCCGTAATTCTTGTAGAGCACGGCGAAGACTGTCTGCCCGCTGCCTGCGGCGCGCATGTCATCGGTGAGGATCCGGCCCTTCCATTTGGGGTCCAGCAGATCCTTCCAGACCTTGGGCTCATCGGCGGGCTTCACCATCGACGTGTTCACCAGGGTGCAGACCACCTGCACCCAGGCCGGTATGGAATGGCTGTTGGCGACGAAGGGCGGGCGCAGGTTCTTCATATTGGGCACGCCTCCATGTTCGACGATGAAATCCGTCTCCCTTTGCGCGAGGATGGAGCTGTCGCCGTGAAACTCCACGTCGGCCACGAAGCGTTGCGAGGTCTGTTCGGTGCGAATGCGCTCGGTGATCTCGCTGGCGCGGGCGTCGAACTCCTGCACCTTGATCCCGTAGGTCTTCTCGAAATTCTGGACCACCAGCTTCCAGTGGGGCGCGCCCAACTGCGCGTGATAAACGGAGACCGAGCCTTCCTTTTTCGCCGCCGCGATGACCTTGTCCCAGTCCTGCTCCTGGGCGCAGGCACCCTGAATCGCAGCAAAGCCAAACATGACCAGCGCCGTCGCAAAACCAGTCCGCATCTTTTCCTCCCACTCCCAAAAGGGATCCTTTTGATGTTCGTCCCACAAAACCGAAGCGGCCGGATGCGCTTGACGTGAGAGACGAGATCGTCTGAGGTGATCGTAGCAAGCGCGATCAGGAGCGGAAAGCAAAATATCCTGACCTGCGCAAGGAGGACGCATGACGGGTGAACCCGATCAAACCATGTCGACGGAGCGCAAAAGCGGCGGCCTGTTCAACGGTCGGGCGGTGGATTGCGACGTGCATGTGTCCGTGCCCTCCGTGAAGGCGCTGCTGCCCTATCTCGACAATTACTGGCGTCAGCAGTTCCTGACCCGCGGCATCGACCGAATCAGCTGGAACATGACGAGCGATCCCCCCAACGCGCCGATCATGATCCGCCCCGACCGGCGCCCGGCGAATGGACGCCCCGGCAGCGACTTCTCCATCCTGAAGGACAAGCACCTCGACGTCTTCGGACCCGGCGCCGCCATCGCCAATTGCATCTATGGGGGCGTAGCCCTCCATAGCGAGGATATGGCGGCGGTGGTCTGCACCGCCGTGAACGACTGGATCGCGGCGGAATGGCTGGATCGCGACCCGCGCCTGCGCGCCTCCATCGTGGTGCCCCTGAACAACCCCGATCTGGCGGCCGAGGAGATCGAGCGCCGGGCGGGCGATTCGCGCTTCGTTCAGGTGCTGATGCTGGCCATGGGCGAGCAGCCGCTCGGCAAGCGCGCCCATTGGCCGATCTATGCGGCGGCGAACCGCCATAGCCTACCCATTGGCGTCCACGCGGGCAGCCTCTACCACCATCCCGCCCTTGCGGGGGGCTATGGATCCTATTTCCTCGAGGACTATGTGGCTCAGGCGTTCGGCTTCGAAAGCTGCGTTCTAAGCCTCGTCTCGGAAGGCGTCTTCGCCAAATTCCCCGAGCTGAAGTTCGTATTCATGGAATCCGGCGTCACGTGGCTGCCTGCGGCCCTCTGGCGCTTCGACAAGACCTGGCGGGGCGTGCGCGCCGAAATCCCCTGGGTGAAGACCCCGCCCTCGGCGCTCGTGCGCGACCATATCCGCCTCACCCTCCAGCCCTTCGACGCGCCCGAGGGCGCGGGGCGGCTGGAGCGGTTCTGCGAGCAGATGAAATCCGACGAGATGGTGCTGTTCTCCACCGATTTTCCCCATTGGCATTTCGACGGGCAGGACGCCCTGCCCATCGGGGCCGACACCCCGCTGGCGCGCAAGATCCTGTGGGACAATCCCCTCGCCACCTATCCCCGCCTGAGGGCGCTTTCCCCGGAGATCGCGGCATGAGCATGGATCTTCTCGAACCACGCGAGCGGCGCAAGGTCGGCGGCGCCCTGCAGGGACTGGGCGTGGTGGATTGCGACATCCACCCCCAGTTCGCCACCCCCGGCGAAATCCACGACTTCCTGCCCGAGCGCTGGCGCGACTATGTGCGCACCTACGGCGGGTTCTATCGCCAGCCCCTGGCCGACACCCTCGCCCATCCGCGCATGGCGCCCGATGTGGCGCGCGGCGACGCCTGGCCGCCCAATGGCGCGCCTCCCGGCGGCGATCT
>CANGTC010000236.1 GCA_947456505.1 Beijerinckiaceae bacterium | reverse complement strand
GTCATGAGCCTGAAGGTCGCGGTCCAGATGGACCCAGTCGAGCGCATCAACATCGCCGGCGATTCCACATTCGCGCTCATGCTGGAGGCGCAGGCGCGCGGCCATGAGCTCAGTTGGTACCCCCCCGAAAAGCTCTCCATGCGCAACGGGCGCATCATCGCCAGCGCGCAAAGCCTTACGGTTCAGGACGTGGTGGGCGACCATTGCAAGCTGGGCGAGACCAGCGTGGTCGATCTGGCCGATGTGGATGTGGTGCTGCTGCGTCAGGACCCGCCCTTCGACATGGCCTATGTCACCACCACCCATCTGCTGGAGCGGATTCATCCCGATACGCTGGTGGTCAACGATCCCTTCAGCGTGCGCAATGCGCCTGAAAAGGTCTTCGTGATGAAATTCCCCCATCTGATGGCGCCCACGCTCATCACCCGCGACCGCGAGCAGATCGACGCCTTCCGCGCCGAGCATGGGGATGTCGTGATGAAGCCGCTTTATGGGAATGGCGGCGCGTCGGTGTTCAAGGTCTCGCGGGAGGATCCGAATTTCGGCTCTCTGTTCGATCTCTTTTCCGTCACCTTCCGGGAGCCCTGGGTGGTGCAGCGCTTCCTGCCGCAGGTGACCGAGGGCGACAAGCGCATCATCCTGGTGGATGGGGAGGCGGCCGGCGCGGTCAACCGCGTGCCTGCCGCCAACGACATCCGCTCCAACATGGTGCGCGGCGGGGCGGCGCGGCCCACGGATCTGACGAAGCGCGAGCATGAAATCTGCGAGACCATCGGCCCCGATCTCAAGCGCATGGGGCTGATCTTCGTGGGCATCGACGTCATCGACGGCAATCTCACGGAGATCAACGTCACCTCGCCTACGGGCCTGCGGGCCATCAAGCGCCTCGGCGGCCCCGACATCGCCGCCACCATCTGGGACGCCATCGAAGCGAAGCTGTGATGCTGCGGCTGCTGCGGTCAGCCATCGCCGGAGCGGCCTTGCTGGCTACCCCCGCGCAGGCGCAATCGCTGTATCGGTGGGCGCAATATGTCCCGGGCGGGCTGGAGGCCCGGGCGGTGACCCGCGACGACCAGTGCCCGCAGGCGCGGATCGACAAACGCGCAACCCCCATGCGGGTCCGCGCCGAGCGCACCGACGCCTTTCCCGTGCTGGTCTGCGCGCTGACCATACCCCGTGGCGCCAAGGCCCTCGAGATCGATGGCGAGGCCCTGCCCCTGCCCAAGGCCCGCGCCAACCATATCCTGGTGCTCGGCGACACCGGCTGCCGGGTCACGCGCCTCGTCAACCAGTCCTGCAACGATCCCGCCGACTGGCCCTTCGCTGCGGGGGCCAAGACCGAGGCGGGAACCGCGCCCGATGTGATCGTGCATGTGGGCGACATGCTCTATCGCGAGAAGCCCTGCCGTCCCTTCAACGGAGGTTGCGCCGATACGCCCAATGGTGACAACTGGGCGGCCTGGGAGAGCGATTTCTTCGCCCCCGGCAAACCCCTGTTGCAGGCGGCGCCTATCGTGATGGTGCGCGGCAACCATGAGATATGCGCGCGCGGCGGCAAGGGCTGGAGCCGGTTGCTCGACCCCTATCCGCTGGTCTCAGCCTCTGGCTGCCTGAGCCCGGGCGCGCCTTTTGCGGTGGATCTGGGCGGCCTGTCTCTCGTGGTGATGGATGTGTCCGCCGCCAGCGATGGCTCCTGGCGCGACAATCAGCTCGCCCGCTACCGCTCTCAATTCCAATCCCTTGGAAAGCTCGCCCCTGAGGGACCGATTTGGCTGGCCATGCACCGGCCCGTCAGGGCGGCGGCGGCCGCCGCGCTTGGCCTTATGATCGGCCCGAACAAGCTGCTCGCCCGCGCCTCCGACAGCGCCATGCCCGGCCGCGTTTCGGCGATCCTGTCAGGCCACATCCACACCTTTCAGGCCCTGGGCTTCGAGACCCTGCCGGTGCAGCTGGTCTCCGGCCATTCCGGCGCGGAGCTGCACTGGACTGCGCCCAACGATGTGAAGGGCCTCGTCATGGAAGAGGCCACAGTGATTTCGGGAATCGGCCATTCGGGCGTCCATGGTTTTGTGACCCTGACGCGCGAAGGCGCGGACGCTGACGTCTGGCGCGTCGAGAACCGGGACTTTTCCGGCAAGCGGCTCAATCTGTGCCGCATGGCGAAACGTAAGCTCGACTGCGAACCGCAGTAGAAGAAGCACAAATCGGTGCTACAAGGAGCTCCATGAGCCCGTCATCCAGCCTGGCCGTGACCCCAACGGCACCCACCCGTCGCGCCGCCCGCAAGACCGAGGCGCCGCAAGTCATTGATCGCAAGGCGCTGGACGCCGAGATCGCGACCCTTGCGCGCGCCCATGCAGGCGCGCCGGACGCCCTGCGCAGGGAGGCGGTGGCCCTCTTTCGCAAGGCGCTCGATGACGGCCACGCCAGGGCGCGCGAGCAGCTGGAAAGCGCCGGACGCGGCCTCGATTGCGCCCGCGCTCTCTCCCATCTCGAAGATGAGATCATCCGCGCCATCCATACCTTCGTGACGACCCATCTCTATCCCGCGAAGAACCCCTCCTCCGCCGAGCGGCTCGCCATCGCGGCGGTGGGCGGCTACGGGCGCGGCACCCTGGCGCCCGGCTCGGACATCGATCTGCTGTTCCTGCTCCCCTACAAGCAGACGCCCTGGGGCGAGAGCGTCATCGAAGCCGTGCTCTACATGCTCTGGGATCTGCGCCAGAAGGTGGGCCACTCCACCCGCTCCGTCGATGAATGCCTGCGTCAGGCGCGCGAGGACATGACGGTGCGCACCGCGCTGTTGGAGGCCCGCTTCATTCTCGGCGACGAAGCGCTCTTCGAGGATATGCGCAGTCGCTTCGATGCGGAGCTGGTGCGCAAGACCCCGCGCGAATTCGTCTCCGCGAAGCTCGCCGAGCGGGACAACCGCCTCAACCGCGCTGGCGTGTCACGCTATCTCGTGGAGCCAAACGTCAAGGAAGGCAAGGGCGGGCTGCGCGACGTCAACACGCTCTTCTGGATCGCCAAATATGTCTACCGGGTGCGCGAGCCCGATGAGTTGGTCAAGGCGGGCGTCTTCACCCAGCGCGAGGTGCAGGTCTTCCATCGCTGCGAAGAGTTTTTGTGGCGCGTGCGCTGCCATCTGCATTTCGTCACCAAGCGCGCCGAAGATCGCCTCTCCTTCGACCAGCAACGCACCATTGCGGCCCGTCTGGGCTACACCACCCATGCGGGCCTCAGCGACGTCGAGCGCTTCATGAAGCATTACTTTCTCGTGGCGAAGGATGTGGGCGATCTCACCGCCATCCTTTGCGCCGCGCTGGAGGAAAAGCAGGCCAAGCCCCGGCCGGTTCTGGATCGTTTCATGGGCCGGCTGCGGCCGAAGAATTATGCGCTGCCGGGCGGCGATTTCGCGGTGGAGGTGGATCGCGTCACCGTGGCGAGCCCGGATGTCTTCGAGAAGAATCCGGTCAACATCATTCGCCTCTACTGGATCGCGGACCGCAACCGTCTGCCGATCCATCCGGACGCCACGCGCCTCGTCACCATGTCGCTGAAGCGCCTGAACGGCAAGTTGCGCGAGGACCCCGAAGCCAACCGCATGTTCATCGAGATCCTGACCTCGCGCGGGGCGCCCGAAGCCGTGCTGCGGCAGATGAACGAGGCGGGCGTGCTTGGCCAGTTCATTCCCGATTTCGGGCGCATCGTGGCCTTGATGCAGTTCAACATGTATCACCACTACACGGTGGACGAGCATCTGCTGCGCAGCATCGGCATTCTCGCCAATATCGAGACGGGACGGCTGAAGGAGGATCACCCGCTATGCAGCGAGATCCTGCCCTCGATGCGCAATCGCACGGTGCTCTATGTGGCGCTGTTCCTGCACGACATCGCCAAGGGCCGCGAGGAGGATCACTCCATCGCCGGCGCCCGTGTGGCGCGGGAGCTGGGGCCGCGCTTTGGCCTGTCGGAGGCCGAGACGGAAACGGTGGCATGGCTGGTCGAGCAGCATCTCGTCATGTCCAACACCGCGCAAAGCCGCGACCTGTCCGACCCCCGCACCATCGAAACCTTCGCCTCCATCGTGCAGACTCTGGAACGTCTGCGCATGCTGCTGGTGCTTACGGTCTGCGATACCCGCGCGGTGGGACCGGGCGTGTGGAACGGCTGGAAAGGACAGTTGCTGCGCACCCTCTATTGGGAGACCGAAGTGGTGCTGGCGGGCGGCCATTCAGCCATCGACCGCAAGCAACGCGTCACCATGGCGCAGGACGAATTGCGCAAGGCCCTGGCCACCTGGTCGGACCCGGATTTCGACGCCTATGCGGCGCGCCACTATCAGGCCTATTGGCTGAAGGCGGATCTGCAACACAAGATCGCCCATGCCAAACTGCTGCGGGTCGTGGATGTCGAACTCAAATCGCTGATGACCGAGTTCACCACCGACGCATTTCGCGGCGTGACGGAGCTGACGGTCATCGCGCCCGACCATCCGCGTCTGCTGTCGATCATCGCGGGCGCCTGCGCGGCGGCGGGCGCCAATATCGTGGACGCCCAGATCTTCACCACCACGGACGGACTGGCGCTGGACACGATCTTCATCAGCCGCGCCTTCGAGCAGGACGAGGACGAATTGCGCCGCGCCGACCGGGTGGCGCAGACCATTGAAAAGGCGCTGCGCGGGCAGATGCGCCTGCGTGATGCGGTCGAGGCCCGCCGCGAGCAATCGCGCGGCGCCAACAAGGCCTTCACCCTCGCGCCCGACCTGATGATGGATAACAACCTGTCGAATCGCTACACAGTGATCGAGGTTTCCGGCCTTGACAGGCCCGGCCTCCTCTATGACATGACCACGGCCTTGTCGGACCTCAATCTGAACATCGGCTCCGCCCATATCGCCACCTTCGGCGAGAAGGCGGTGGATGTGTTCTATGTGACCGATCTCACAGGGGCGAAAATCATCAATCCCACGCGCCAAGGCACAGTTCGCAAGCGCATCCTCGATATTTTCACCCCCGGCGAGGCCAAGGCTGCGGCCAAGCCCGCCGCCAAACCCCTGCCCAAGCCCCCGCAAAAGCGCGCCAAGGGCGAGGCCGAGGCGGACTGAACGGCGAACAACTTGATTTTTACACGGGCAGCCCTGATATCACGCCCGAACCAATCGGACAGATGAAACCATGCAATACCCTCAGGATCCCGCCACGCCCCCCACCGACGAGACTGCGCAGGACGCGCAGGGAGCGCACGAGTCCTCTTTCGCAAGCGAGGCCGCCCAGTCCCCGATCACCGAGCCCGAGCCCTTCACGGAGCTGGAAAACCTCCATGCGGAAAACGCCAGCCTGAAGGAGCGCGTGCTGCGCACGCTGGCCGAGATGGAGAATCTGCGGCGGCGCACCGAGCGCGAGGTGGCCGACGCCAAGACCTATGGCGTGACCTCCTTCGCCCGGGAAATGCTCACCCTGGCCGACAATCTGCGGCGCGGGCTCGAGACCCTGACCCCCGAAGCGCGCGCCGCCGCCGACCCCACGCTGGTCTCCTTCATCGAGGGAATCGAGCTGACCGAGCGCGCCTTCCT
>CANGTC010000235.1 GCA_947456505.1 Beijerinckiaceae bacterium | reverse complement strand
GGGCCTGCTCGACAACAAGGAGGAGTTCCCCTTCTTCCGGGAGTTCTGGATCGAGACCCCCGTGGGCGAGGCCAACACGATCAATATCAGCGCCTTGCTGGATAGTCCGTCGCTGACGGGCGCCTACAAATTCACCTTCGAGCCCGGACCGGAATCGCCCGTCGAGGTGGAGGTGACCCTTTTCCCTCGCAAGAGCGTGTCGCGGATCGGTCTGGCGCCGCTCACCTCCATGTATTTCCTCGGCGAGAACGACCGCCATCTGAACGACCGCAACAAATACGACGAGTTCCGGCCGGAATTGCATGATTCCGATGGGCTGCTCATCCACACCAACGAGGGGGAGTGGATCTGGCGACCCCTGCACAATCCATTGGTGCAGGAGGTTCACAACTTCCCCATGACCAATGTACGGGGATATGGGCTCATCCAGCGGGATCGCCAGTTCGCCCACTATCAGGATATCGAGCTCAACTACGAAGAGCGTCCGAGCTACTGGATCGAGCCGGAGGATGATTGGGGCGAGGGGCGTGTCGAGCTGATCGAACTGGCCACCAAGGACGAGACCTTCGACAATATCATCGTCGCCTTTGTGCCCAACGAACCGGCGGACGCCAAGAAGCCGTTCAATTTCACCTATCGCATGCGCTCCCTCACCGATGGGCTGAAGCTGCATTCCCTTGGCTACACAATCAATACCTTCAGCGCGCCCGCCTATGCGCTGGGCGCGGGCGAGGCGGTGGGCAAGAACACGCGCCGCTTCATGATCGATTTCGTCGGTGGGGATCTGGCCTTCCATCTGGGCAAGCCCGCTGGGGTCGAAATCGTCGCCTCCGTGACCAATGGTAAGATCTTCCGCCAATTCCTGGTGCCCAATCCGGCCATCGGCGGTTTCAGGGTCATGCTCGATGTGGAGGTTCACCCCACCGACATGACCACCATGACCTGCAAGCTGCGCACGGGCGCGAAGGCGCTCACCGAGACCTGGGCCTATGCCTGGAAGGTCTATAACTTCTGAGCCTCATCGCGCCTTGAGCAATCCCGCGTCGGTCAGTCTGTGGTGGAAGTCCAGGATCTCGTTGCGGTCGGCGCAGTCGTAATAGCGCCCTCGGCAATCCCGCATCAGCCGCAACCGCTCCGCATGGCTGTCCGGCAGCGGAAGCCCCGCCGCATAGATAATGAGCGCTGGCAGATAGGCGACATCGATGGGGTCGATGGTGGGCAGGGCGCGCGGAGTGAAGTTGACGCCCTGCATGGCGAAATAGGTGATGAAGCCCGGCGAGTCCGGGGGCAACTCCACATCTTCAGCCTCCAGTTCGGCCGAAAAGCCCAGCAGGCTGCGGGTGGCGACCGGGTGATGATCGCCATAATGCACGATCAGGAAGCGCTCCCTGGGGAAGCGGGACGCCAATTGCGCGCGGAAGTCTTCCAGATCGGTTTTCGACAGCCAGAGCCTGCGCAGAAACTCATTCATCTCCCCATCCACCCCCTCGCCGCCGCCGGGGACCTTCTCCTCGGGGAAGAAGGTGACGTGATAGGGCCAGTGGGTGGCCATGGTCTCGATGAAGGTGAAGAGCGGCGCCTTCGACGCCGCCACATGGCTCTCGAGAGCATCCAGCGCATTGCCGAAATAGAAGCGGTCGCGCTCGGAAGAGGTCGGCGCCTGTTGATCCCTGGCGTCGAAGATCTCCTTGATGCCGATGGAGTTGTAAAAGGGCGCGCTGGAAATGAATGTTTTCAGCATGGGATAAAACAGCACATTGCGATACCCGCAATGGCTCAGGGCCTGGGGCAGGGTGTCGCTCAGGCGTCCCACCATATAGGTCTGCAGGAAATTGCGGATGCCGCCGAAGGAGCGGGAGGACAGGCCCGTCATGACGGAGAACTCGGTGAGCCATGACGCGCCGCCATAGGTCTCCACGCGCATGTGGCGCGTACGCCCGTCGAAGGACCGAAACATGGCGTCCAGGCGCTTGTCATAGGCGAGCTTGGGGAAGATTTCCGGCGGGAAAACGGATTCTTCGTGGATCAAAACGATATGTGGCGGCTTTTCGGCCGGGGCGCAGGACGTCTGTGCGAGCGATAGAATGGGCGGGCGTCTTGAGGCGCTGGCCGTGGACTCCAGAATCTCGCCGCGCAGAAGCGTCTCCAGCGTTTCGGGCCAGGAGCCATAGAAGGAGGAGACGAACAGATCCTCCCAATACAACTGGGTATGCCGCCGCTCGATCTTCTCATGGGACGCCGCCGCGCCCACCAGGATGCACAGCGCACAGGCGCCTGCCGCATAGGGACGGCGCAGGCGTGGACGCTCCAGCGACCAGGCGATGGCGATGGCCGCGAGACTGGCCATGCCGCCGCCGACCATCGCGACAAGAAAGGTCCGATGGTTCGCCCAGAGCGAAGTCAGCAGCCTCCAGGTCGGGAAATAGAAGTAGAGGTCATAGGCGTGCATGACCATCTTTTCGAGCGCGCGTTTCGCGGCTGATACGCCGACGACAAGAGCGATCATCGAGCCAATCGCAATGGTGGAGGCGAGCACTCGTCGCGTCAGCGCCATCAGCCCGCACCAGAGCGCCAGGGTTATGGCGCCGGTGCAGATCAGATTGGGGCCGGAGCCTTCGAAGCGGCGGAAATACTCCGCCACCGCCAGCGCCATGGGCAGGCTCAGGCTCACCACCAGCCATGTATTGCCACGCGCCATGCGCAGGCGATGCAGCAAGGGCTTGCGCGGGGCCGAAGGTAGGGGCGGAAGCCGCCCCCCAGTTTTTTTTGTCATTCGTTCCTGTCAGATCGCCGGGCCGGTGGAGCGCGGCGTGCTGATGACGCCCGTCAGTTTCGCCGCATCCAGCGCCATGATCGCGCGCTCGTTGAAAAGATCGCCCATCTCGGAGGCGACGCCGGTCTCGGCCAGCGCCTCCAGCCACTTGCGGTGAATGCGCGGATCCTGATCCTCGTATTCGATCTGCCGACCGCCCTGCTGGATCGAGATCGAGCCGCCGCCCTCCGCGCTGCGCCGCCGTAGCGCGATGAAGGGATAGCGACGACTGCCCAGGCTGCAGGCCAGATAGCGGGCAGGGTTCGGACAGGTGTTGAAATGCTGATGGAACATCCAGAAAGGCGGCGTGTACATGAAGCCATGGCGCCAGGGAAATTCCTTGAACTCGCTGTCGCCCTCGTGCCAGAGCAGCGTATAGCCCTCGCCATCCACCGCATGCACATGGGTGCCCGCCGCGTGCCGATGCGCCTTCTTGTAGCGCCCTGCCGGGATCTCGGATGTATGGGCGTGCATGGTGCCGTCCGCCAGCACGAAGGACACGTTCTTCGACCCCTTGCCGCGCTCGTTCAGCGCATAGAGCTTGAAGCTCGTGAGATCGTGAATGAAATTCGTCTCCCAGACATTCAGGGTCGCGACATTCATACCCCGATGCACTGGGGTATGCTCGCCCTCGCCCTCGTAATAATTGGCGAGCCCGGCGCGCTCGGGGAAGCTGAAGGGGTTGTCGAAGACGAAGGCCTCGTTGTGATAGAGGTTGAGGGTCAGCGGCGCGTCATTGGTGCAGGACAGGCGCACCCGTTCGCGGCCGGAATGGTTGAAGACCTGATAGAGGCAGTTCAAGGGCACGGCGAAGAGCGCCTTGGGGCCCCATTCAAAGGAGCGCTTCTCCCCATTGGGCAGCCAGACCATGGTCGAGCCATAGCCCTCCAGCACATAGAAGAAGGCCTCGTAGAGGTGTTTGACCGGGCGTGTCTTGGCGCCCGGATCAACCTCGATCACGTAATTGGCCATGAAGTCGCCCCGGCCATGGGTATGGGCGAAGCAACCGCGCGCGCCATAGCGATCCCAGGGGGCGGTCTCCAGCGCCAGCAGATCGTGGCCGAAATCCAGATGGACGGGCACGCCCTCCCCATTGGCCCAGTCGAGATAGGGGTCGAGCAGGAATTTTCCGGCGATGGATTCGGCGTCGAAGGGCGTATCCTCGGTCATTGTGTCTCCAACGGGAGCGGCGGCGACTCCGCCTTGTCTGGCGCACTCTAGTCCGCGCTCGTCCGCCTGTCATGCTGTTGTCGAGATGGTCGAGGTTGAAGTCTGGCTGCGACGTGGCCAGATTATCGCCATGAACCAGACCCCCATCGACAATGCCCTGACTGGCCCGCTCACCGGCGGCTCGCATGAGCCGACCTTCGCGGGCGCCGCCTCCTTCATGCGGCGGCGCTTCAGCAAGGATATTGGCGCTGCGGATGTGGTGGTCTGGGGTGTGCCCTTCGATTGCGCCACCTCCAACCGCCCGGGCGCACGCTTTGGCCCCGCCGCGATCCGCCGGGCCTCGGCGATCTTCGATGGCGACCCGCAATATCCCTCCCGCCGCGATCCCTTCGCCACGCTGGCGGTGATCGATGCTGGCGACTGCTTTTTCGAATACGAGCGCCTGTTCCGCGCCCCCGGCGAGATCGAGGAGCAGGCCCGGCAGATCGTGGGGGCGGGGGCGCATCTCATCACCCTCGGGGGCGATCATTTCATCACGCTGCCCCTGCTGCGCGCCCATGCGGACGCCCATGGGCCGCTGGCCCTCGTGCAGTTCGACGCCCATCAGGACACCTGGGACGATGACGGCAGCAAGATGTCCCACGGCGCCTTCGTCACCCGCGCGGTGCGCGAGGGGCTGATCGATGTCGCCCGCGCCATCCAGATCGGGGTGCGCACGGTGGCGCCGAATGACTTCGGCATCGAAATTCTGGACGCCGACTCCTGCCATGCGCTGGGCGCTGGCGGCATGGCGGCGCGGATCAAGTCCCGGGTTGGGCCGGGGGCGGCCTATC
Organism: Beijerinckiaceae bacterium; assembly: GCA_947456505.1. Classification (GTDB taxonomy): domain Bacteria; phylum Pseudomonadota; class Alphaproteobacteria; order Rhizobiales; family Beijerinckiaceae; genus Terripilifer. The sequence continues at coordinate 807 of CANGTC010000235.1, read as the reverse complement.
TCTCCTTCGATATTGACGCGCTGGACCCCGCTTTCGCGCCGGGTACCGGCACGCCTGTGGCGGGCGGGCTCACCTCCGTGCAGGCCCTCGCCACAATCTGGGAATGCCGCGAGCTGGATTGGCGGGGCATGGATGTGGTGGAGGTCTGTCCCGCCTATGACCATGGGGAGATCACCGCCATCGCAGCGGCGAGCGTCGCCCAGCGCTATCTGCAGATCCTCGCGGGCAAGATGACGCCACGCACCCCTTGAGCCCAAGTTGACAGACGCGCGCCTGCAGGTCATCGAAGCCGCATCATAAGGAGCAGGGCGATGGCGAAGGTCTTCATTGACGGCGAGGCAGGCACCACCGGACTTGGCATCCGCGACAGGCTCGCAGCGATGCCCGCCATCGAGATGGTGAGCATCGCCCCCGAACGGCGCAAGGACCCGCAGGCCAAGCGCGAATTGCTGGCGCAGGTCGATGTGGCGATCCTCTGCCTGCCTGACGACTCGGCCATGGAGACCGCCGCCATGGTGGCCGATCTGGGCGCCGCTGGCCCGCGCCTCCTCGACGCCTCCACCGCCCACCGCATCGCGCCCGGCTGGACCTATGGCTTTCCCGAACTGGCGAAGGGGCAAGGCGAGGCCATCGCGTCAGCCAAATATGTCGCCAATCCCGGCTGCTACGCCACCGGCGCCATCGCGCTGCTGCGCCCGCTGACGGACGCTGGGCTCATCCCCCAGGATTTCCCCATCACGATCAACGCGGTCTCCGGCTATTCCGGGGGCGGCAAGTCGATGATCGAGGCCTATGAGGCCCGTAGCG
>CANGTC010000234.1 GCA_947456505.1 Beijerinckiaceae bacterium | reverse complement strand
GGCTGTGTGCCGCTCCAAAGGTTTGAAGTCAACCGAGTCGCCCTGACGCGCCGCCTAGTCCCGGCTCCGTCCTTTCCAGACTCCCGCAGCCGAGCCCGTCAGGCAGGCGGCCAGGATCACGAAAACCCCCGCCGCGCCCGTGAAGGCCGCGATCATGCTCGCCCCCATGGGGATGATGATCAGCCCGATCCGGTTGCCGGTGAGGCGCAGCGACATGGCTGTCGCCCGCGCGGTGGGCGGCGCCAGATCCACGACGCCCGAGAGGGTCAGGGTGGCGGAGACGCCCAGCCCCATGCCCGCCACCACCATGGCGGGATAGAGCGCCCACAGGGGCGCTGGCGAGGCCACCACGAGGAAGGCCGCTGCTGGCGAGAGCATCGCCAGATAGGTGAGGGGACCGCGCCCCATGAGATCGACGAGCGGCACATAGACCAGGCGCGCGGTCATGGAGGAGGCCGCGCGCACCGCCATGATGAGCCCCACGGTCGCCACATCCATATGGCGCTCGGCGCCGAGAAGAGGCAGATAGATCACGATCAGGTCCAGCGCCGTGATGGTCATGATGCTGGCGACCACATAGGCGAGCAGGCCTCGCATTTTCAAAAGCTCGATCAGTCCGACCGGGGCGGCGGCGGCGGCGGTCTTGTCCGCGCGCGCGGCGCCCGGCTTCAGGAGGAGGGAGGATGCGAGCGCCAGAAGGCTCAGCAGCACCGTGAGGCCAAAGAGCAAGTTGAGCGGCGGCAGGCGTGCGTCCCCCGCGATCCACCCGATCAGAAGGGGACCGAAGCCCTGCCCGGTGGCGATGGCGACCATCTGGTAGCCGAAGACCGCGTCGCGCCCGCGCGTGGTCTTGCCCGCGCGGATGCAGATCATCTGGTGGCCGCCCATGCAGGTGATCTGCCCGACCCCTAGCATGGCGGTCGCGAGGAACAGGCTGATGGCGCTCGGCGTCGCCAGCCAGAAGACGAGTGCGGCGAGGACGAGACAGGCGGAGCCGACGCGGCAGCTGAGGCTGTCGTAGCCCCGATCATTGAGGCGGCCCAGCGGCACCGCGATGAAGATGGGGATCAACGAGAAGGCGGAGGAGATGACGCCCACCCAGACGAAGGACAGGCCGAGATCCAGCATGGCGTAGGAGGCCGTCACGCGCGCGATGACCACCACCAGATAGACAAAGACCGTATGCAGGGACAAGGCGCTGAAAAGCGGCAAGTCGATCTCCCGCAGGATCGATCCATGGGCGGCCGGGGACCCGCTCATGGCAGATAGATCGCGCGGAAATCGTTCACATTGGTCCGCGTGGGGCCGGTGATGACCTGATCGCTGAGGGCGTTGAAGAAAGTGTGTGCGTCGTTGCGCGCCAGCGCGCCGTGGGGGCTCAGGTCCAGACCATGGGCGCGGGCGAGGGTGTCGGGACCGATCACAGCCCCCGCCACCTCTTGCGCCCCGTCCACCCCATCCGTATCGCCCGCCAGCGCGAAGACGCCCGGCTTGCCATTCAGCGCAATGGCGAGCGACAGCAGAAATTCCACGTTCCGCCCGCCCTGCCCATCGCCGCGGATGGTCACGGTGCATTCGCCCCCGCTCAGCAGCACGCAAGGGCGGGGGGTTGGCTCCCCATGGTCGGCGACGCTGCGGGCGAGGCCCGCCATGACCTTGCCCACCTCGCGCGCCTCGCCCTCGATGGCGTCGCCCAGCAGCACCGGCGTCACCCCCGCCTTGCGGGCGGCCTCAGCCGCCGCCAGCAGGGCCATGCGGGGGGTCGCGACGAGGCGGATTTCCTGGCCCGCGAGCCTCACGTCGCCGGGCTTCACCGTCTCCCCGCGTCCGCTCTCCAGAAGGGCGCGGGCGGCGGGGGGCAGATCGATGGCGTAACGTGCGACGATGGCCAGCGCATCCGCGCATGTCGTGGGGTCGGCGGCGGTGGGGCCGGAGGCTATGTCCTCCAGGGTGTCGCCGGGCACATCGGAGATCACCAGCGTCAGCACCTGCGCCGGATGGCAGGCCACCGCGAGCCGCCCGCCCTTGATGGCCGAGAGGTGACGGCGCAGCACGTTCATGTCGGAGATGGGCGCGCCGCTAGCCAGCAGCGCCTTGTTGAGGGCCTGCTTGTCCTCCAGCGTCAGCCCCTCGCCCGGAAGGCAAAGCAGCGAGGAACCGCCGCCGGACAGCAGACAGAGCACGAGATCGTCAGGGGTCAGGTCACGCACGGCCTCCAGCAGGCGATGGGCCGCGTGCAGGCTGTTGGCGTCCGGCGTTGGATGGGCGGCCTCGATGATCTCGATGCGCTGGCAGGGCGCGCCATAGCCATAGCGCGTCACCACCACGCCACTAAGCGGCCCGGGCCAATGGTCCTCCACGCTTTTCGCCATGGCGGCGGCGCCCTTGCCCGCGCCGATGACGATCAGCCGCCCCTTCGGGGGCGGCGGCAGGTGCGGCGGCAGGCAGAGGTCCGGCTGGGCGGAGGCGATGGCTTGCGCAAACAGCCCCCGCAGAAATGGGCCCTCGTCCGGATGCGCCATGTCAGGCGTTCGCCTCCTGCGCCTTGTAGGCGCTGATGATCTCGTCGCCGGTGGCGAACCAGACCTTGTCATGCCCGGCGATATATTGAAGGGCTTCATCGAGATATTTGATGCGATGGGCGGCGCCGATCAGGAAGGGATGCAGGGCGATGCCCAGCACGCGCCCATTGGTGGCGCCCTCCGCATAGAGCACGTCGAAGGAATCGCAGATGCGGCGCTTGAAATCGTCGATGCTGATGCTGGGATTGTTGAACAGCGGCATGTCGTTGAGTTCGATCGAATAGGGGATCGAATAGAGGCCGTTGTTGAAGCGGTAGGGCAGGTCGTCATTGACCCAGTCGGCGACATATTCGACGCCACATTCTTTAAGCAGATCAGGCGTGTTGAAGGTCTCCGTCAGGCCCGGCCCAAGCCAGCCATGCATCTTGCGGCCCCAGTCCTCGATGACCTTGCGGGTGTCGAGGATCAGCTTGCGCTCTGCGTCGATCTCAAGGCCGGACATGATCTTCGAATTGGTGAGGCCATGGCCCATCAATTCCCAATCCAGATCGATCATGGCCTGCATGATGCGCGGGTAATAGATGCCGATCTCAGCGTTGAGGGCCACGGTGCCCCGGATCTTGTGCTTGGTCAAGACCTCCATCAGCCGCCACAGGCCCACGCGATTGCCATAGTCGCGGCGGGAAAAGTTGCGCACGTCCGGCGCCGGGGAGCCGATCTCCAGATGGAAATGCTCCACATTGGGGATCACCCAGACGGCGACGCGGGCGCCGTTGGGCCAGGTGATTTTCGGCGCATCGGCGATGGCGCGGAAGGGAAACAGGGCGAAGGGATCGTGTGCGTCGCTCATGGCCGCTCCTTATTCCGCCGCCGCGCGGGCAGGCCCGGCGATCATGCGCTGGGCCTGTTCCAGCGAGATGACCGTGGCGTATTTGGCGTTCATGTCGAAGAGATTGGCGGCATGAGCGAATTCCGACCTATCAAAACAGCACTCGTCCACCACGAAGGTCTTGAAGCCATGGGAGAAGCCATCCACCACCGAGGCGCGCACGCAGCCCGAGGTGGAGACGCCGCACATGACCAGCGTATCGACGCCGGACTTGATGAGATAAGCGGGAAGGGGGGTCTGGAAGAAGGCCGAGGCCTTGGTCTTGGCCAGCACCCAGTCCTGCTCGCGCGGCGCGATGGCGGCCGGGAAGTCGTTGAAGCCGGGGGCGGGGGCGCCGGTGCGCTTTCCTTTGGTCGCCTTGCCCGTGAAGGGGCCGCTCGCCAGATCGCTGAGGGAATAGACGATGGGCAGGTCGGCCGCCCGGAAAGTTTCGATGAGCTGCGCAATTTTCGGCATGGCGACCCAGGAGGCGGGGCCGCAGGCGGTGGAATATTGGGCGACGGCCTCGTCGAGACTCAGCCCCTCCGAGCCGCAAAAGCCCATGGTGACGTCCACCACGATCAGGGCGCTGCGCCGCCCGGGCGTCAATTCGCCCATGAATCCAGCCTTCTCGTAGAGGCGGCGTTCGGATTCGGGGATCAGTTTCATCCAGTCTCGCATGATGGCCTCCATTGGTTTGAATGATCCTAAAGCGTCCTTGCGTGGAAGGTAAACCGTGTTGACCGGTCCGCGCTGCGGGAAATCTTCAGCCCGCCCTCTTCCGGCCGCCATGAGCGACCTACGGGATGGCGCAGACTTGTTTCGTTTTTTTTACAAATTTATGTTACGTTATTTACAATAAATATACGTTTTGGTAATAATGTTGGCGTAAAGAGATGGCATATCCCTTCAATGGTTAGTAAGGGTTGCAATGTGTCCCATAATTTAGATCCGGTTGAGCGACGGGAAATGGCGCTCTGGTGTTTGCCGATCATCACGGACCTCGTCAGGGAGCGCTATGCTGTGGCGGTCGGCGGTGCTGGCAAATCAGTCTTCAACGTGACTTATTCCCATAGCCATCTCTGGCGCTTGCGGATCCTTGACGATGTCGGGTCCATGCGCAAAGCGCGGGAGGACTTGGGCAGAAATATGAGTCAGTTGGGTCTGATGCCCCATCTTGCGGAGGATATCGATGAGGAGATCCTCGACGAATTGATGCACGTGGTGACCCAGCGGTTCCACCGCTCTCCCATGCAGGCCGCCATCTGTGGCCAAATCCTGATTCATATCGCCAGGAATCTGGTCTTCACCCCCCAGCCGCTGGCGGTGGCCTAAGCCCGCGTTGCCTCCTGTGGCCGCCTATGTCACAGACAGGGGGTTGCAACCTCCTTCAGGATTCGTCTTTCCATGGCGTGGTCGCCCCAGCAGGACAAGGCGCTGGCCGATGTGTCGGCCTGGCTGAAGCGCGGCAAGCCGCAGGTGTTTCGCCTGTTCGGCTTCGCTGGCACGGGTAAGACGACCCTCGCGCGTCATCTGGCTGAGGATATTGACGGCGAGGTCTGCTTTGGCGCCTTTACCGGCAAGGCGGCGCTGGTCATGCGCTCCAAGGGCTGCAAGGACGCGCGCACCATCCACAGCCTGATCTACCGCCCCAAGGACATCGATTCGGAGGAGCCCAGCTTCATCCTGAATGACGAGAGCCCCGCCCAATCCGCCAGCCTCATCGTCATCGACGAGTGCTCCATGGTGGACGAGGAGCTGGGGCGTGATCTCCTGTCCTTCGGCAAGCCCGTGCTGGTGCTGGGCGATCCGGCGCAGCTCCCCCCCGTGAAGGGCGGTGGCTTCTTCACCGAGGTCGAGCCCGACGTCATGCTGACCGAGGTGCATCGTCAGGCGGCGGACAATCCCATTGTGCGCATGTCCATGATCGTGCGCGAGGGCGGGCGGCTCGACTACGGCGATTGGGGCGACTGCCGCATCATCGCCCGCCGCGACATCGACTCCATCGCCGTGACGGGCGCCGATCAGGTGCTGGTGGGCATGAATCGCACGCGCAAGAACTTCAACCGCCGCATGCGCGAACTCTTCGGCTTCACCCAGACGACGCCGGAGGCTGGCGACAAGCTCGTCTGCCTCAAGAACGACCGTACCAAGGGCCTGCTCAACGGCAGCCTGTGGAAGGTGAAGACCGTCTCCCCCATGCGCGCCAAGAAGCTGCGCATGAGCCTGACCCCCGACGACGAT
>CANGTC010000233.1 GCA_947456505.1 Beijerinckiaceae bacterium | reverse complement strand
TCGCACATCATGGCGAGTTCGCAGCCCCCGCCCAGCGCAAAGCCCGCCACCGCCGCGATGACCGGCTTGCGGGTGCGGGTGAGGCGCTCCCATTTCGAAATGAAGTCCTCGAGATAGGCCTCCATATAGGTCTTGGCCTGCATCTCCTTCACATCGGCGCCAGCGGCGAAGGCCTTGTCGGATCCGGTGAGCACGAGGCAGCCCAGCTCCGCATCGGCCTCAAAGGCGTCGAGGGCCTGATTCAGCTCATCGATCAGTTCGGCGTTGAGGGCATTGAGCGCCTGCGGACGATTAAGGCGCACGAGGCAGACCCTGTCATGGCGCTCGACGATGATCGTATTCATGGGAAGCCTCCGCATCAGCGGCCAAGGGGTAGCGGAGCCCGCTGGAAATGAAAAGGCCCCGGCGAACCGAGGCCTCGTAGGTAAATATATTTAGATGCTCAAAGCCCTTCGAACAGCGCTGTCGAGAGATAACGCTCGGCGAAGGAGGGGATGATGATGACGATGTTCTTGCCCTCCATGCCCGGCCGCGCGCCAATCTCCAACGCCGCCGCAACAGACGCGCCCGAGGAGATGCCCACCGGAATGCCCTCGATCCGCGCAAGATGACGCGAGGTCTCGAAAGCCGTCTGGTTGCCGACGGTCACCACTTCGTCGATCACGGCGCGGTCGAGCACGCCCGGCACGAAGCCTGCGCCAATGCCCTGAATCTTGTGGGGGCCGGGCTGGCCGCCGGAGAGAACCGGCGAATCCTCAGGCTCCACCGCCACCATCTTGAGGGAGGGCTTTCGGGCCTTGAGCACCTGGCCGACGCCAGTGATCGTGCCGCCGGTGCCCACTCCCGAGACAACGAAATCGACGCCACCTTCGGTATCGTTCCAGATCTCCTCCGCCGTGGTGCGGCGATGGATGTCGGGATTGGCCGGATTTTCGAATTGCTGGGGGATGATCGCATCGGGGGATGAGGCGACGATTTCCTGCGCCTTGGCGATGGCGCCCTTCATGCCCTGGGCCGCCGGGGTCAGCACCAGTTCGGCGCCGAGCAGGGCCAGCATCTTGCGGCGCTCGATGGACATGGACTCGGGCATGACGAGGCTGAGCTTGTAGCCCCGCGCCGCCGCCACGAAGGCCAGCGCGATGCCCGTATTCCCGGAGGTCGGCTCTACCAGATGGGTCTTGCCAGGCGTGATCTTGCCCGCCGCCTCCAGCGCATCGACCATGGCGACGCCGATGCGGTCCTTGACGCTGGAGATCGGGTTGAAAAATTCGAGTTTCGCCAGAAGGTTGGCCTTCACGCCCTTTTCCTTGGCGAGGCGGTCCAGCCGCACAAGCGGCGTATCGCCAATCGTCTCGGTGATGGAGCCATAGATCCGGCCACGGCCGGGCTTCTTGTCCGCAAAGCTCATCGCACTCTCCCTTTCAGGTCGATTTTTATAGTTTACCGTTTTTTGCACGGTAATTAAAGAAAATAACATTCACTAAATGGTGAAATCTGAATGCGCCTCCTTCGCGCCAAAAACCGCCCCAGCTTCGGCCTTTCTGCAAAGCTCGTCCACGCTGACCGCCTCCAGCGCCACCAGAAACTGCTGGCTGGCTTCCGCCGCCAGGGGCTCGATCACCTCCAGCATGAGCCGGGATTCCGGCCCCTCGGCGCCCTCGTCGCTCTCGTTGAGCGCGGCGCGGACGATTTCAGCCATGGTGATGCGGCGGCGTTCGCGGGCGAGTTCATAGCCCCCTCGCGGTCCGCGCACGCCCTTGAGGATATTGGCCCGCACCAGCGCCTGCAGCAGCGTCTCCAGATGGCGCGGCGGCAGATTGTGCCGCGCCGCCAGAGCCTTGGCGGCGACCGGCGAGGGCCGCGCATGGAGCGCGATATCGACAACGGCGGCGACGGCCAGAAGACAGCGGCGGGAGAGCAGAATCATGCGCCCGCTCCCGCAACGCCCGTGGAGCCGAAACCGCCCGCTCCACGCGCAGAATCCGCAAGATCCGCAGCCTCGAAGAACACAGCCTGCGTGACCGGCGCCACAACCAGCTGCGCGATCCGCGCGCCGCGCGTGATCTCGAAGGGCTCGCTTCCCAGATTGATCAGGATCACAGCCACTTCCCCCCGGTAATCGCTGTCGATGGTGCCCGGCGAATTCAGCACAGTCACGCCATTTTTCAAAGCCAGTCCCGAACGGGGCCGCACCTGTCCCTCGAACCCCGGCGGCAATTCCAGCCGCAGGCCCGTGGGCACCAATTCGCGGGCGCCGGGTTCGATCACCAGTTTGGCGTTGGGCGCGATGGCGGCCAGAAGATCGAGACCGGCGGCGCCCGGCGTCTGATAGGCGGGCAGCGGCAGGCCCTCCCCATGGGGCAGCCGCGCCACCGTCACCTTGATCGCGGGAGAGGCCGTCATGCGCCGCCCTCCCCCATGCGCGCGGCCAGTTGCGCGACAAGCCGCTGGGCCACCTCGGCTTTTGGCAGGGTGGGCCAGGTCTCGACGCCGGACTTGCTGACGAGATGCACCGTATTGGCGTCCCCGCCCATCACGCCTGTGGCGGGGCTGACGTCATTGGCGACGATGAGATCGCATTTCTTGCGCGCCAGTTTGGCCTGCGCATGGTCGATGACCTTTTCGGTCTCCGCCGCAAAGCCCACCACAAGGCGCGGGCGCTGCGCATGGCTGGCGACGGTGGCGAGAATGTCGGGGTTTTCGACAAGGCCGAGGGTCGGCGGGCCGGAGGCGCCCTTCTTGAGTTTTTCAGCCAGCGCCGCGCCCACGCGCCAATCGGCGACGGCGGCGGCGCCGATGAAGATGTCGGCGGGCAAGGAAGCCTCCACCGCCTCCAGCATCTGCCGGGCGGTCTCCACATGGATGGTGTTCACACCGGCAGGATCAGGCACGGTCACGGGGCCGCTGACCAGCACCACGCTGGCGCCAGCAGCGGCGGCGGCCTGCGCGATCGCGTGGCCCTGTTTGCCGGAGGAGCGGTTGGCGATGTAGCGCACGGGGTCGATGGGCTCATGGGTGGGGCCGGAGGTCACGATCACTCGCAGCCCCGCCAGCGGACCGGGCTTGGCGAAGGGAAGCGGAATCGTGGTGTCGCCCGCCAGCGCAGCCTCCACCGCAGCCACGATCTCCAGCGGCTCAGCCATGCGGCCGGGGCCGTATTCCCCGCAGGCCATGGCGCCATCGCCCGGGCCGACGAAGAGCATGCCATCGCCGCGCAGGGTCGCCACATTGCGCTGGGTCGCCGGATGCAGCCACATGCGCAGGTTCATGGAGGGCGCCGCCAGCACGCGCTTGTCGGTGGCGAGCAAAAGCGTCGAGGCCAGATCATTGGCGTGGCCATGGGCGGCCTTGGCGAGCAGGTCTGCGGTGGCGGGGGCGATCACCACGAGGTCAGCGTCCCGCGACAGCTCGATATGCCCCATGCGGGCCTCGGCGGTCAGCGAAAACAGCTCCTGATGAACCTCCTGCCCGCTCAGGCTCGCCAGCGACAAGGGCGTGACGAATTGCGAACCGGCCTCCGTCAGAACCACGCGCACGCTGAATCCGCGCTCGCGCAGGCGGCGCACGAGGTCGAGGCTTTTGTAGGCCGCGATGCCGCCACCCACGATCAGGAGGATGCGCTTGCCCATCATGCCGCCCTCCTCAATCCAGAAGTTTCACTGCGAACCACAATAGCAAGCCCGCAATGGCCCACAAGGCCGCGTTGCCCCAGCGGGCGCGCCGGGCCTCCGCCTTGCCGATGGCTTCAACAGAGGTGGCCGAGAGTTCGAAGCCATGCTTCGTCGCCTCTTCCAGCTTGCGGGTCAGCCGTTCGGCCCGGTCGAGCATTTCGGGAAGCGCGATGGCGGCGCGGCCAAGTTGCGAGAGCGAGCGGCCCGCGTCCGACAACTTGCCGATGGGGCCAAGGTTCTCCTCGATCCAGCCGCGCACCACGGGGTCGGCGGTGGACCAGAGGTTGAGGCGCGGATCGAGTCTGCGGGCCACGCCCTCCACCACCACCATGGTCTTTTGCAGCATCACCAGTTCGGGCCTTGTGCGCATGTCGAAGAGCGCGGTGATCTCGAAGAGCAGGGTCAGCAGCTTCGCCATGGAGATCTGGTCGGCGCGGCGCGAATGGATGGGCTCGCCGATGGCGCGCACGGCCTGGGCGAAATCCTCGACCGCATGATGCTCGGGCACATAGCCAGCCTCGAAATGCACCTCCGCCACGCGGCGATAATCACGGGTGATGAAGCCATAGAGGATCTCGGCGAGGAAGCGCCGCTCCTTGAGGCCCAGCCGCCCCATGATGCCGAAATCCACCGCGCAGAGCCGCCCTTCGCGATCCACGAAGAGATTGCCGGGATGCATGTCCGCATGGAAGAAACCATCGCGCACCGCATGGCGCAGGAAGGACTGGATGACCGTGCGCCCCAGCGCGGGCAGGTCATGGCCCGCCTTTTCCAGCGCGGGGATGTCGGAGAGGGGAATCCCGTCCATCCACTGCATGGTGAAGACGTCTTTCGACGTGCGGTCCCAATCGACAGTGGGCACGCGGAAGTCCGTGTCCTTCGCACTATTCTCCGCAAATTCGGAGGCGGCGGCGGCTTCCAGCCGGAAATCCATCTCCATGCGCACGGAGCGGGCGAGGGTCTCCACCACCTCCACCATGCGCAGACGCCGGGCCTCGGCGAAATGGCGCTCGGCGAAGCGGGCGGCGAAGAACATGTCCGAGAGATCGCGGGCGAAGCGGCTCTCGACCCCGGGCCGCAGGATCTTCACAGCCACATCGCGCTCGCCATGCTCATCACGCACCCGGGCCTTGTGGACCTGCGCGATGGAGGCCGCAGCCAGAGGCTCGGCCAGCTCGATGAAAACCTCGTGGAGCGGACGATTGAAGGCCGCCTCGATGGTGTTGACCGCCACCGCCCGCCCGAAGGGCTCCATGCGGTCCTGCAGCATCTCCAGCTCGCGCACCACATTGGGGCCGACCACATCGGGACGTGTAGCGAGGAACTGGCCGAGCTTCACATAGGAGGGGCCCAGCCGCGCGATGGCGATGGCCAGACGATTGGCGCCGGGCTTCACATCGCGCCGGGCCAGCAGGCGGGCCACAGCGAGGCCGAAACGGGCCTGCGGCGGCGCCAGGGAGGGGTCGATATTGGCGAAAACGCCTTCATGGGCCAGCACATAGCCAGCGCGCGCCAGACGCAGAATGTGGAAAAGGGAGCCGATCACGGGGGGTTACAGCTTCCAGCCGGAGTGAATGGCGACGACGCCGCCGGTCAACCGCGTGAAGGAGGCGCGGGCGAAACCGGCGTCCTCGATCATGTCGCGGAAGGTGGGGGCGTCGGGGAATTTGCGTATGGATTCCACGAGATACCGATAGGGCGCCCCATCCCCCGTCACCACCTTGCCGATGGCGGGGATGGCGGTGAAGGAATAGGCCTCGTAGATGCGATCCAGCAGGGGCACGTCCACGGTCGAGAATTCCAGGCACAGGAAGCGTCCGCCGCGCTTGAGCACCCGCCGCGCCTCGCGCAGAGCCTTGTCGATGCGCGGCACGTTACGGATGCCGAAGGCGATCGTATAGGCGTCGAAGGTGTTGTCGGGCAGGTCGAGTTCCTCGGCGTTGCCCTGCACGAAGGTCAGGCCCGGCAGGCTGCGCGCATCCGCCCGCTCGCGGCCCACCGCCAGCATGTTGGGGTTGATGTCGAGCACGGTGACCTCGGTCTCCGGCCCGCCCGCCTCG
>CANGTC010000232.1 GCA_947456505.1 Beijerinckiaceae bacterium | reverse complement strand
GATTCCCGACAGCCGGGCCGGCTGCTCGCTGGCGGCCTCGATCACTGGCGCGGATGTGCGGGCCCTGCGCGCCGCCAATCCCGGCGTGCCCGTGGTGGCCTATGTGAACACCTCCGCTGAGGTGAAGGCGGAGGTGGACATCTGTTGCACCTCCTCCAACGCCCTGAAGGTGGTGGAGAGCCTGGGCGTGGACCGGGTCATCTTCGTGCCCGACCGTTTCCTCGCCCAGAATGTTCAGGCCCAGACCAAGGTGCAGATCATCGCCTGGACCGGCGCCTGCGAGGTGCATGAGCGCTTCACCCCCCAGGAACTGCTGCAGGTGCGCGCGGACGATCCCTCCATCAAGATCATCGCCCATCCCGAATGCCCGCGCGAAGTGGTTGAAGTCTCGGACTTCTCCGGCTCCACCGCGGCCATGATCGATTATGTGAAGACCAACCGGCCCGCTCGGGTGGTTTTGGTCACAGAATGCTCCATGGCCGACAATGTGGCGGCGGAGACGGCGGGCGTCACCGAGTTCATGCGCCCCTGCAATCTGTGCCCCCACATGAAGCGCATCACCCTGCCCAAGATTCTCGACAGCCTGCTGACCATGGATGAGGAGGTCCTGATCGATCCGGCCATCGCCGTTCGCGCTCGCGCCAGCGTCCAGCGGATGATCGATCTGGGCTGAGGCGGGGGCGCTTTCTTCAATCGTCGGGGAAGGCGCGCGGGCGGGCCTTGCCCCGGGGGCTCAAAACGGCCATGTTCGTCGCCGAATATGCTGGCTATTGCGCCGGTTCGCCTGCGGGCTTGTCTCGTGGCGGCCGATCAGAAAGACGGTTCAGGTGTCGTCCAAGGTTTCGCTCGTCTCCCTTCGCAAGGCTCTGGTCTGCGCCTTGATCCTTTCAGCCTCTGCGACCATGGGCGGGGCCAGCGCGCAGACGCGCCGCAGCGTCGCCGTGGGCTCCCCCTTCGAGGTCAGCTCAAGCCCGGCGGGCAATTATCTTGCGGCCCTCATCGCGGGCGCCGATCGCGACACCTTGGCCGCCTCCACCTATTTTCGCGAGGCGCTGCGGTTCAATCCCAATAATCGCGAGCTGATGGAACGGGCCTTCATCGCCTCGCTCTCCAACGGCAATATGCGCGAATCCTTCGCCCTCGCCGAGCGCATCCTGCGTGGCGACCAGAAGAACGGCCTCGCCCATCTGACCCTCGCCACCCGCGCCATCAAGGCCAAGCAATGGCAGGCGGCGCGCGAATCCCTCAACAAATCAGGCGGCGGTCGCCAGCGCGACATCACCGCCATTCTACTCAACGCCTGGACCTATGCGGGGCAGGGGGACGCCAAGCGGGCCATCGAGATGCTCGATCGCATCAAGGATGATCGTTTCACAGGCTTCCGCGATTATCATGCGGGGCTCATCCTCGATCTGCTCGGCAATGGGGCGGAGGCGGGCAAGCGTCTGAAGTCAGCCTATGAGGGCGAGAAGACGAGCCTGCGCGTGGTGGACGCCTATGGACGCTATCTGGCGCGCCGGGGCGACCGGGATGAGGCGAAGGCCGTTTATCAGGCTTTTGACCGCTTGCTTCCGCGCCATCCCATCGTGCGCGCGGCCCTCGGCGCCCTTGACGCCAACAAGCCGCTGGACGCGCTGGTGCGCAGCGCGAGCGCAGGCGCTGCGGAGGTCTACTACGGGCTCGGCGCCGTGGGCGGGCAGCAGAATGATTCGCTCGCCGCCATGGTCTATCTGCGCATGGCGCTGCATCTTGAGGCCGATCACGGTCTCGCAGTCATAACCCTCGCCGATATTTTCGAACGTCTGAAGCAATACGAGCGCGCCCTCGACGTTTATGAAATGATCCCCGAGAAGTCGCCGCTGCGCGCCAATGCGCAGATCCAGTCGGGCCTCATTCTCGAATCGATGGGTCGTTCGGATGACGCCCTGAAGCATTTGCAAGCCATCGTCGCCGATGAGCCCAAGGACATTGAGGCGTTGACGGCGCTCGCCAATCTGCAACGCGCCCGCAAGGAATTCGCAGAATCCGCCAAGACCTACACGCGGGTCATCGATCTGCTGGGAACCCCTGCGCGCGGCGATTGGACGCTGTTCTACTTCCGCGGCATCGTTTACGAGCGCTCGAAGCAATGGCCGCTGGCGGAAGCGGATTTCAAGAAGGCGTTGGAGCTTTTCCCCGAGCAGCCGCTGGTGCTGAATTATCTCGGCTATTCCTGGGTCGATCAGAACATGAATCTGGACGAGGGCCTGCGCTTGCTGCGCCGGGCCGTCCAGTTGCGGCCCGAGGATGGCTATATCATCGACAGTCTCGGCTGGGCTCATTTCCGCATGGGCCGTTATGAGGAGGCGCTGCGCGAACTCGAGCGCGCCATCGAACTCAAGCCCGGCGACCCCGTCATCAATGACCATCTGGGCGACGCCTATTGGCGCGTGGGCCGCAAGCTGGAAGCCCATTTCCAGTGGAACCACGCCCGCGACCTCAAGCCTGAGCCGGAGGATCTGGAGCGCATCCTCAAGAAGGTCGAGAGCGGCCTCGAGGATGAGCCAAAGCCCGCCTCCGCCGAGGCGGAGGCCAAGAAGAATGGCGGCTAAGGCGAGCAGCTCTTCATGCTGATCGACCGCGCCCGCGCCAAGATCAATCTCACCCTGCATATCGAGGGGCGCAGGCCCGACGGCTGGCATGCGCTGGAAAGCCTCGTCTGCTTTGCGGGCAAGTCTGATGCGCTGACCCTGACCCCGGGCGAGGCCCTGTCGCTCAAGGTCGATGGCCCCACCGCGATGGCGGCGGGCGACGGCGACGACAATCTGGTGCTGCGCGCCGCGCGCCATCTCGCAGGGCTTGTTCCGGGCCTGACGATGGGCGTCTTCCATCTCACCAAACGCCTGCCGGTGGCGGCGGGCGTTGGCGGCGGCTCGGCGGATGCGGCGGCGGCCTTGCGGCTTCTGGCGCAGGCCAATGGGCTTTCCATGGAAGACGAACGGGTGATGGCGGCCGCGCGGGCGACGGGCGCCGATGTGCCGGTTTGCGTCGGCTCCCGGGCCCGCATGATGCGGGGCGTCGGCGGCGATCTTGGCCCCACGCTGCGCCTGCCGCCTTTGTTCGCGGTTCTCGTGAATCCCGGCGTGCCCGTGGAGACGAAGTCCGTCTTCGCGCGCATTGGTCTCGCGCCGGGCGAAAGCCTTGGCGGCGGCGCTCATCCTGTCATAGTCGATGGGGCGTCCCTGGATCAGTTGCTGCCTCTGCTGCGCAAGGGCCGCAATGACATGGAGGATGGCGCCAGCGTTCTGGCGCCTGTGATCGGCTCTGTGCTCGCGGTGCTGGCGGCGGCCCGTGGCTGCAAGCTGGCCCGCATGTCAGGCTCCGGCGCCACCTGTTTCGCCCTCTTCGAGACCTGCCACGCCGCGAGCAAGGCGGCGAAGGTCATCCGCCGGGATCATCCATCCTGGTGGGTGGCGGCGACCCTGCTGCGGTGAGCCGTCAACGGCTTGGCGCCGAAGCTTCGCTTACCTTGAAGGCGAAGTGAAAGGCTGGCAGATCCTCGCCGGGATGATCTTCGGCATAGGTCAGTTGCGGGATGCGGAAATTGTTGGGCCGCGTTTCCTTGCCTTTGTAGATGGCGGGATAGAGATCGATGTAATGCCAGCCCGGCGCGCCTGACGCCCGCAGGAAGACCTCGATATCACCCTGGGAATTGAACCCGCAGGCGTAGCCAGCGTAGCCATTGTCATAGACCAGCGTGTAGATATTCGCCGTCTCGGTCCAGCCGACGCCTTTAAGATGAATTTTGAACGGCGTTCCCGCCGGGCCCTGGGCCACGTCCAGCGGTTGCGCGTTCGTCAATGTCGTGAACCAGCCTTCGCGCGTCGTGTCATCGGTCTTGACGCTCAGGCGATGGGCGCCGCCCAGATCGTCCGGCGCCTCGAAGGTGAAGCTGAGCTTGCCGGAAGCGTCGGCCTTCGCTTCGGCGATCTTGCGTCCGACATCGCCGAAACCGCCCCCGCCCACGCGGTTGCCGCTCATGGAGGCCCATTCCAGCGCATAGGATTGGCCAGGCTTGAACCCATTGCCAGAGACGCTGATCGGCGTCTTGATGGGGCCCATCGCCGGTTGCGCCATCAACGACCCGGGCGCAGGCGCATCCTTGATCCGCTTTTGCAACTGAGCCTCGACCGGAGGCGGCAGGACGGGGGCTCCGGGCGTGATGGTGAAAGTCTCGGTGAAGCGCGGCCGGTCAGGGCGGGGATTCTGCTCGGGGTTGAGATAGGGGAAGGTGAATTCGCCGTGGATGAAGGCGATGCTGTGAAGCCCCGGCGCGCCCGTCGCGGGGATCGTGAACTTTGCTGTCCCCTGGGTCGTCACCGATGAAATCCATCCGGTGAAGGCGTTGTCGTAGGAGAGGGTCCAGCTGTTCTCCAACTCGCGCCAGCCGATCCCCTTCATGGTGATCTCGATGGGCGTGCCCAGAGGCCCGCTTTTGGGCGAGACCTCGACGCTCATGTCGATATTGAAATTCGCCTGGGTATAGAGGCGTTCGCCCTTTTGCACGACCACGTCGTGACCGAAGCCGAAATCGTCGGGCGCGGTGAATTGGGTGGAGAGCTTGCCGGAGGCGTCGGCGCGCAGGCGCGCGATGCGATAGGCGACGGGTTGATAGGCGCGACCGTGATATTCCCCGTCGCGCGCCTTCCATTCCCCGCGCATGCTGCGCCAGACCAGATCCACCTCGTCATCGGCGGGCAGTCCACTGGCCTCGACGCGCACAGCGGTTCCGGCCTGGCCGTGGTTGGGCAGGACCGCCATGCGCCCGACATAGCCGCCGATGGGCTCCGCCAGCGGCGCTGCGGGGCCTAAGTCGGCGGGGCCAGCGGCGCGGGCGCCGCCGGACTGCAGACACCAGGCGAGGGCGAGCGTCAGCGCGATCCTGACCACGGTGCGATCAGTCGCCAATGACGGTCACCTGCGAATTGGCGACCTGGAAGGGGCGCCACACCACGGTTTCACCATCCAGCGTCGTCGCCACGACCTTGTAGCTGAGGCTGCCCGTCGGCTGGTTCTCCGCGATGGGCCATCCGCCGACCCAGAACCAGTCCGTAGGGTCCTTCGGGGGATGCTGGTGATAGTTCACACCCAGCTTTTCACCATTCGACAGTTCGACCACCAAGCTCTTGACGCCCTTGTCGTCAAGCGATTTGCCGGTCTTGGGATCGAGCACGCGGATGCGGAAAATGGCGGTTTCGCCCCGCTTGAACTGGCTGTTCAGAACGCAGCCGGGGCCCTTGGCCGTGGGGCCAGCGGCGCGCACCACATCGCCTTCGAAAAAGAGCTTGGGGGCTTCCTGCGCCAACGCGGGCGTGGCGGCGATGGCGAGCAATGCGCTGATGGTGAGCAATCTGAAATGCACGGGCTCCTCCTTGAAATGTTACGAGGAGGCTATCGATCTTTGATCGGATCGGCAAGGTCGATTGGCGCACGGGACGATTGCATGCGCCATCGCCCCGGCCGCTGTCCGAGTTCAGGCTTCCCCAAAGACCCGGCGGAAGATCGTGTCCACATGTTTCAGATGGTAGCCAAGGTCGAAGAGCTCTTCGAGTTCGGCGTCGCTGAGCCTCGCCTTCACATCCTTGTCCGCCTTCAGCAGCGTCAGGAAGTCGCCTTCGCCGCGCCAGACCGGCATGGCGTTGCGCTGGACGTAGGAATAGGAATCCTCGCGGCTCACGCCCTTTTGCGTCAGGGCCAGCAGCACCCGCTGGGAGTGGATGAGCCCGCCCAGACGATCCAGATTCTTCTGCATGTTCTG
>CANGTC010000231.1 GCA_947456505.1 Beijerinckiaceae bacterium | reverse complement strand
GGCGTGGCGGGCTTGCCGCCTTCCAGCATGTCCTTGATGAGATAGATGCGCCCGCGCGGGGAATCGAGTTCGTCCCCCTCCAGCAAATAAGTCGGGCAGGTGGCGGTGCAAAAGCCGCAATGGACGCAGCTCCGCAGGATCTTTTCGGATTCGCGCAGATGGGAGTCTTGCAGCTGAACGGGCGAGAAACTGGTTTTCATGTCGTCCTCGCCCTCAAAGATCCGCGTACATGCGGCCGGGATTGAACAGACCCTGCGGATCAAAGCTCGACTTGACGCCGCGCGTGAGCTTCATCAGCGCAGGCGTCAAGGGCTCGAATACATCCAGCGCAGCGCGTAGATGTTCAGGCGCGCGCATCAATGTCGCATGGCCGCCGGTGACGCTGAGCGCCTTGCGGATGGCGCCAGCGCCACAATCGCCTTGCGCTTGGGTGGAGAACCAGATGAGGCCGCCGCCCCAGTCGTAGAAGAAGTCGCCCTGCACGGCTTCGCGAATCGTCCGCATCAGTCGCGGCGCGCGCGTGGGGGCGACCGAAATTCGCCACACAGCAGAATCGGAGGGGCGCACCAGCGGGCCGACATCGCGCAGATTGCGCCAGAAGTTGAGCGATTGTTCGTGATCAAGTCGCGCCATGGGGCCGAATGAGGCCAGGTGTTTTTCAAGCGCATTCATGCGGTAGTGGACCGAGTCGGGGAAATGCTCGATGCGCAGAACCGTGCGCGCGCTTTCGCCCCACAGGCCCGGCGGCAGATGCGCGGCGCCGCTGATTTCAAATTGCGAGCCCATGGCCGCAGACATGCAGGCCACCGCGCCTTCATCATCGAGCCCCTCGACGACGAGCGTTCCGGAGCCACGGGCCTTTGGCAGAAGTTTGAAGGTGACTTCGGTGATGACGCCCAGCGTGCCATGGGAGCCGCAAACAAGCTTCACCAGATCCAGCCCCGTGACATTCTTCATCACGCGCCCGCCCGACTTCACCGCCTCCGCCCGGCCATTCACAAAGCGCAGTCCGATCAGATGATCGCGCGCGGCGCCTGACGCAATGCGGCGTGGGCCTGAGATATTGCAGGCGGCGACGGCGCCAATGGTGGGATCGCCCACGCTGCCATAGAGCGCGCGGTGGTCCATGGGCTCGAAGGGCAGCATCTGCCCCTTCTCGCCAATCGCCCTTTCGATTTCGGAGACCGGCGTGCCTGCGCGCGCGCTGATCACCATTTCGGCGGGCTCATAAATCGTGATGCCGCTGAGTTGGGATGTGGAGAGTGTGATGGGGGTCTGCGTGGGGCGTCCCAACGCCGCGCGCGTGCCGGCGCCTTCAATGGCGAGCGGCGTTTTGGTGGCGAGCGCGTCCATCACGATTTCCGCGACATCGGATTCGGTGCGTGGTCTGTGGATGGTGGTGGAGGTGGTCATGGGTCCTGGCGCTCCAACGTCAGGCTGCGTAGCGATGATCGAGCGGAAAGACCTTGGCGGGGTTGAGCAGCCAGCCAGGGTCGAACACCGCGCGCACGCGCATTTGTTGATCAAGATCGGTGGGCGTGAACTGGAAGGGCATGAGATCGCGCTTTTCGATCCCCACTCCATGTTCGCCGGTGAGGCAACCGCCGACCTCCACGCAGAGCTTGAGAATGTCGTTGCCCGCCTCTTCCGCCTTCGCCTGCTCGGCCGGATCGTTCACATTATACATGATGAGCGGATGCATGTTGCCATCGCCCGCATGGAAGACATTGGCGACGCGCAGCCCATAGCCCTTCACGATCTCGTCGGTGCGTTGCAGGACATAGGAGAGTTTGCTGGTGGGCACTGTGCCGTCCATGCAGATGTAATCGGCCACGCGTCCTGTCGCGCCAAAGGCTGATTTGCGCCCCTTCCAGATCAACGCCGCCTCCAGCGCCGACTGGGATTCGCGAATGGTGCGCACCCCATGCTTTTTTGCGATCTCGACGATGCGCGCCAGCTGCGCCTCCATCTCTGCTGGCGAGCCCTCCACCTCGATGATCAGCATGGCGGCCACATCAAGGGGATAACCTGCATGGGCGAAGGCTTCGGTGATCTCGATGGCGAGCTTGTCCATGAACTCCATGGCCACAGGCACGATGCCATTGCCGATCACATCGGCCACGCAGGCGCCCGCGGCCTCGCTGGAATCGAACCCGAACAGCACGGGCCTCGCGCCTTCCGCCGCGCGCAGAATGCGCACTGTGGCTTCGGTCACCACGCCAAGCTGGCCCTCCGAGCCCACGATCACGCCGAGCAGATCGTAGCCATTGGCGTCCAGATGATCGCCGCCAATGTCCACCACCGTGCCGTCGATCAGCACCATGCGCACGCCCAGAATATGATTGGTGGTGACGCCATGTTTCAGACAATGGGCGCCGCCCGAGTTCATGCCGATATTGCCCGCTATGGTGCAGGCGAGCTGGGAGGAGGGGTCGGGGGCATAGAAGAAGCCGTCGGCCATGATGGCGTCGGTGATGCCAAGGTTGGTGACGCCCGCCTGCACCCGTGCGGTGCGGTTCTCGTAGCTCACATCAAGAATCTTGTTCAGCTTGGAGACGCCGACCACCACCGCATCCTCCTGCGGGATGGCGCCGCCCGCCAGCGAGGTGCCTGCGCCCCGCGCCACCACCTTCACGCCGCCCTGATGGAGATAGGCGAGCACGGCGGAGACCTCCTCGGTGCTGCGCGGCAGCACCACCGCCAGCGGCAGGCGCCGATAGGCGGTCAGCGCGTCGGTCTCGAAGGCGCGGCGTTCATCTTCTGTCGTGATGAGGCTCTCGGGCGCCACAAGGCGCGCAAGGCCCGCCACGATCTCGTCGCGGCGGGCGATGATGCGGGAATCTGGTTCTGGAAAGGCGATCTGGCTCAAGGGCTACCCCGGGGTTGCGAGCCCTATTTACTCGTTCCCGGGGCCGACCGCCATAGGACTTCAGACCCGGACTGTCTTCAGGGTCTGGGCCGGGAAGAGCTCTTCGGGCTTCATGAGACGGTGGCAGACGCCCTGTTCATAGGCGAACTGCAGAAAGGCCTCGAGGGTAGGGCGGTTCTCCTCGACCCCATAGGGCCAGAAATCCTTGCCCATGACCTCCTGAGCCTTCTTCACGGCTTCCGTGATCCAGGGCACGGGAACCGAGGTCGAGCCGGGGAAGATCATGCGCTTCACGCTATGGCGGCGGGCTGTGTCGAAGGCGTGGAAGAGGTTGCCCGCCACCCAGGGATGGGCGTCCAGCACCGCCTTGCGCACCACGACCCCATGCATGATCGGCAGGATCTTCTTGGCCTTGGCATAGGCCATCTCGGCTTCCGTCGGGTTCTCGTAGAAGCGCACCACATCTTTGTTTGTGTGAAAGCAATTGGGCGGGGTGGCGCAGACGAGGCCGTCGAGTTCGCCGGAATCCAGCATCTGCGTCAGGGACTTGTCGGAGACGGCGGTGACTTCGAGCCCGGCGGGCAGGCGCAGGGGCACTTTCTCGGCGCGGCCGGCCTCGCCCAGCCCCGCCTGCACCCAATGGATCGAGCGCAGATCGACCCCCAGCTCATGAGCCAGCACGCCGCGCCCATAGACGGCGGCGGTCTGCGCCCATTCGGGCACGCCGATCCGTTTGCCCGCGAAGTCGGCGGCGGTCCTGATCCGGTCCCGGCGCACATAGATGGCCGAATGGCGGGCGACCCGGGACAGGAAAACCGGCAAAGCGATCAACCGGTCGTCGCCCTGGGAGCGCATGGAGACATATTTGGCCATGGACATCTCGGCGATGTCGAAATCGGCGAAGCCGACGGTGCGTTGGAAAATGTCGTGGAGCGGCAGCTCCATGAGATTGAGGTCAATGCCCTCCACCTCGACGCGCTTCAGCGCGATGTCGATCATGTGGTCGTAATGGCTGACCGCCATGGTCAGTTGCAGTTTGCTCATATCAGGAAGCCTCCCTTTGATCGGGTGACTTTAGGCGGGGCTGGCGAAAGCGCAAGGCGGGGTCACGCGTCTTTGCCCCGGCGACGCCAGCCGGCCAGGGCGGTGGTGCGCAAACCGCAGGCGTCGGAGGCCCAGAGGATGGCGGCGTAAATGGCGGCGCCTGCACTCATCTGGAGGAGGAGCGTCGTGGCCCCGGGCGCCCAGTCCCGCAGGGGAGCGAGCGCGGCCGCCATCACGCCAGCGCCGAGCAGGGGGGCCAGAAG
This sequence comes from Beijerinckiaceae bacterium, assembly GCA_947456505.1. GTDB lineage: Bacteria > Pseudomonadota > Alphaproteobacteria > Rhizobiales > Beijerinckiaceae > Terripilifer. The sequence continues at coordinate 1,651 of CANGTC010000231.1, read as the reverse complement.
ATCGCGAGCGCCAGGCCATTTGGCCGGGGTCGCCAGGGCGAAGAGAAGCAGCGCCACCAGGCTGCAGACCATGGCTCCGGTCTGGGCCAGAGCGATGGAGTCGGCCTCTGGCGGCAACGCGGCCAGTAGGGCGAGGTTCCCCCCGCAGGCCGCCAGCGCGGCCAGAATGAGCGGTCCCGTGCGGCGGGCGATCTGGAACATCGGGGCGATGGCGTAAACGCTCAGGCCGAAGCAGAGGAAGCCGGGGACCAAAAGGGTGAAATAACGTTCGAAATGGCCCCGGAACTCCGTGGGGACGGCGATTTGCGCCAGGCTCGGCAGCACCAGCCAGAGCCCCACGCAGGCGGGGGTGAGCAGGGCGAAGGCGAGGCCCATGTTCTGGGCCACCTGCGCCCGGGCGATCTCGCCGCCCTGCCGGGCGTCCGCCCGCACCGCAAGCTGGAACAGCACCACGTCGAGCATGACGCCAAGGCTCTGGGTTATTCTCTGGCCCATGTCGAAAGCCAGCGAGAACTGCCCCGCCTCGGCGAAGCCATGGCGTTCGACCATCAGGCTGCGGTTGAAGAGGGCCAGTGCGAGATAAATCAGGCTCGCCGCCACCACGGGCTTGGCGTAGCGCAGATAGTCGAGGGTCTTTTCATGGTTGGTCGGGTCCCGATCCGCGCGCCCCTGACGCAGGGCCCGGTGGGCGCTGGCGAGCGAGCCCGCCATGGCCAGGCAGACCCCCGCCACCGCCACAAGGGCCGAACCCGTCAGCCAGGCGCCGCCGACCGTCAGGACCGCCGAAAGCAGGTTCTTGGTCAGGAGCAGGCGGGCGTAGAGACGATCCTCGAACCGAGCCCGCACCAGGGCCTGCTGGTAATCAAAGAAGCCGTTCACCACCGCCGCCAGCAGCGCCAGTCCCAGAAGCTCCGGCGAGAGGCTGAGGTCGAAACCGCCCAGCAGCGCGCATAGACCCAAAATCGTCACCGCCAGGGTCACCGTTGCAAAGCTCGCGTCAAGGGTCGCCCGGGCATGGGCCCCGATCTGGCCCGAGCGCGTCGCCCCGAACCGCGCCGCCGCCAGCCTGATCCAGTCGAAACAGGCGATCTGGACCACCACTCCCACGGCTAGGGCCAGAGCGAAACGCCCGAAGGCTTCAGGCCCCAGAAACTTCGCCACCAGCAGGCCGATGATGAAATTGCAAAGAGCGTTAACGGCGAAGGCGAGGGCGACCGTCATGGGCGCCGCCCGCCAAAGACCAGCATTCCGCGACCCCCGCCTCGTCCCTTGGCGCTGCCGACCCTCCCCGCAGGGGGGAGGGTTTGGACGCCAGAGGGATCGCCCGGGTGTCTTCGTTCAGTCGTGTTTTGATGAAACGAACCAGCCGTGACTCCACTTGGAAACCTGAGGGTGGCTGATTGACGAAGGCGCATGCCCGACTCTTCTGTCCTAAAGGTGAAGATTGCGTTGCGGATGAGAATTTTCGCGAAATGGCGTTTCAGGATGATTTTTTTCATCGCCCCATCCCTTGACTCCCTCCGGGCGCCTCCCTATCTCAACTCCTGTTAGCACTCCAGCTAGACGAGTGCTAAATCACCTTTGTTTGGTCATGCCCCCCAAGCCTCGCGGCAGGACGGGCTAAACAGGAACACTCACATGAAGTTTCGTC
>CANGTC010000230.1 GCA_947456505.1 Beijerinckiaceae bacterium | reverse complement strand
TCCGCCGCTGACGGCCCCATGCCCCAGACCCGCGAGCACATCCTGCTCGCCCGTCAGGTCGGCGTGCCCGCTCTGGTGGTGTTCATGAACAAGGTCGACATGGTCGACGATCCCGAGCTGCTGGAACTGGTCGAGCTCGAGGTTCGCGAGCTTCTGTCCAAGTACGACTTCCCCGGCGACGACATTCCGATCACCAAGGGGTCGGCCCTGTGCGCTCTGGAAGGGCGCAGCCCCGAGATCGGCCATGACGCCGTTCTCGCGCTGATGGCTACGGTTGACGCTTACATCCCGCAGCCCGAGCGTCCCATCGACCAGCCCTTCCTGATGCCCGTCGAAGACGTGTTCTCGATCTCCGGTCGCGGCACGGTGGTGACGGGCCGCATCGAGCGCGGCGTTGTGAAGGTCGGCGAGGAAATCGAGATCGTTGGCCTGAAGGCCACCGTGAAGACCACGGTGACCGGCGTCGAGATGTTCCGCAAGCTGCTGGACTCCGGACAGGCTGGCGACAACGTGGGCTGCCTGCTGCGCGGCACCAAGCGCGAAGACGTGGAGCGCGGCCAGGTGCTGTGCAAGCCCGGCTCCGTGAAGCCGCACACGAAGTTCAAGGCCGAGGCCTACATCCTGACGAAGGATGAGGGCGGTCGTCACACCCCGTTCTTCACGAACTATCGTCCGCAGTTCTACTTCCGCACCACGGACGTGACGGGCATCGTGACCCTTCCCGAGGGTGTCGAGATGGTGATGCCTGGCGACAACGTCACCATGGATGTCGTGCTGATCTCTCCCATCGCCATGGAAGAGAAGCTCCGCTTCGCCATCCGCGAAGGCGGCCGCACGGTCGGCGCGGGTGTCGTGGCTTCGATCATCGAGTAAGCGTTTTCACGCTGAGAGACGGAAAGGGGCGCCTCGCGGCGTCCCTTTTTTGTTGGCGGGGAGATTTTCCATGACGGGCTTGGCTGAACTTGCCCGCGTCGCGCGATTCGCGCTTGCAATCCCCGCCCGGCTTTGGCATGAGAAGGCCCACGGGGCTTGCGCCCCGTCAGAGAGCTAGGGGCTTAGCTCAGCTGGTTAGAGCGGCGGTCTCCAAAACCGCAGGTCGAGAGTTCGAATCCCTCAGCCCCTGCCATTCTCTCCAAATATCTGAATTTTTGGATAATTCTCGCTTCTGTCCGGGCCGTGCGCAGTTTTGATCAGCGTGGTCGATCCGGCGTGAGCCAGCCCTCGCTCACGTCCAGCGCCCGCGCCAGACTCGCCAGGGTCTCACTGGTTCCTTCCCGCCTGCCGGATTCCAGATCGCTGACATAGCCCTGCGCCAATCCGGCGCGTTTCGCCAGCTCCCCCTGGCGCCGATCCTGACGCCCCCGCCCCGCCCCCTTGTGCCCCGGCGCCCATGGCCATAGGCTGGACAACAAACAAAGAGGGGGAGGAAGACGTGCCCAATTGGCTGGTCGGCGTCGACACCGGCGGAACCTTTACGGATCTCATCGCCATAGATCCGGCGTCTGGCGTGATCAAGCGGGCCAAGGTGCCCTCGGTCCCCGGCGATCCCTCCCTGGCGGTGCTGGATGCGCTGGAAAATCTCTTCGCCGATGGGGTCGCGCCCTCCGATATCTCCCTCTTCGTCCATGGCACCACGGTGGCCACCAACGCCCTGCTGGAGGGCAAGGGGGTGCGCACGGGCCTGCTGATCACGCGCGGGTTCCGGGCGGTCTATGAGGCCCGGGGATGGTCGCAGCCCACGGGCGCAGACCTCCTCGACACCTTCTACCAGAAACCGCCCCTGCTGGCCCCACAGGCCCTCACGGAGGAAGTGACCGAGCGTATCGATTTCGAAGGCCAGGTGGTGACAGCGCTCGATGAAGCGGCCCTGCGCGCCTCCGTGCGCCGCCTGCGGGAGGAGGGGGTGGAGGCCATCGCGGTCTGCTTCCTGTTCTCGTTCATCAATCCCGATCATGAGCGCCGGGCGGCCGAAATCATTGGCGAGGAGGCGCCGGGGGTGCGCATTTCCCTCTCGTCCAATGTGCTGCCGGTGGTGCGCGAATATCCGCGCCTTTCCACCACGGTGATCGACGCCTATGTGGGGCCGAAGATCGAGACCTATCTGCTGCGGCTGGAACAGCGGCTGATCGAGCGCGGACTCACCACGCCGCAGCTCTTCCTGATGCAGTCCAATGGCGGGTTGATGCGCATTTCGCTTGGTGCGCGCCATCCCAACCAGACGCTTCTGTCGGGCCCTGCGGCGGGGGTCATCGCGGGGGCGGAGCTGGGGCGCATGGCGGCGCGCAGCCACGTGCTGACCTTCGACATGGGCGGCACCTCCACGGACATCAGCGTGATCATCGACGGGCGCCTGTTGGAGACCACTCAGGGCCTGATCGCGGGGCAGGACATCGGCACGCCCATGCTGCGAGTGCGCACGCTGGGCGCTGGCGGGGGCACGGTGGCCTGGATCGGCAAGGATGGCTTGCTGAAGGTCGGGCCGCGCAGCGCGGGCTCGGTTCCCGGCCCCGCCTGTTATGGACGCGGCGGCATGGAGCCCACCGTCACCGACGCCAATGTGGTGCTGGGCTATCTGGGCGGCGCCGCCAAGCTCGCGGAAACCCTGCAGCTCGACGAGGCCCGCGCTCATGCGGCCATGAAGAGCGTGGCCGATCCGCTGGGTCTCGACGATGTGCAATGCGCCTCGGGCATCCTGCGCATCGTCAACACCCAGATGGCGGTGGATCTGCGGCTCTCCTTGCAGGAGCAGGGGCAGGACCCCCGCAAGTTCACCCTCATCGCCTTTGGCGGGGCGGGGCCGCTGCATGCGGCGACCCTGGCGCGCAGCGTGGGCATTCCGCGCGTGCTGATCCCGGTGTCGCCGGGCCTCAACTGCGCCATGGGCATGTTGCAGACCAAGGTGCGCCACTCCTATCTCAAATCCGAGATGGGCGCCCTGAGCCGCTTCCCCAACGCGCGCATCGCCGAGATCTTCGCCGACCTCGAAGCCAAGGCCCTCGCGGAGGCGAAGGAGGAGGGTTTTGACGCCAGCGCCGTGAAGCTCGTGCGGCTGCTCGACCTGCGCTATCCCCATCAGGGTTATTCCCTGGGCGTGCATTGCCCGGCCGAGGTGAGTGACGATGATAAACGCGCCATCAAGCGCGATTTCGACGGTCAGCATCACGCGGTCTATGGCCAATCCGCGCCGAAGGAGGAGGCGGAGATCGTCACCTTCCGCCTGCAGTCGGAGATCGAGGTGCCCAAGCTCACGCCGCCCCTGCTGGCGCGGGGCGATGGGGATCCATCACGGGCCATCATCAACCGGCGCCGCATCCATGATCTCGACACGAAGGCCTTCGTGGAGGTGAATGTCTATGACCGCCAGCATCTGGCGGCGGGCGACGTCATCGCAGGGCCCGCGCTGATCCACCAGTTCGATTCAACCACGGTGCTGCTGGCGGGACAGATCCTCGAAGTGCAGGACACCGGCACGCTCGAAATACGGGAGGGCAAGTGATGACGACCATCGATCCCATCACCACGGAAGTCGTCGCCAGCCGCCTGCGCGAAGCTGCCTCCACCATGGAATATGCGCTCTACCACAGCGGCTATTCGCCGATCCTGCGGGAATCGAAGGATGGCACGGCGGGGCTCACCGACGCCCAGGGCCGCGTGGTCATGCTGAGCGGGGGCCTGCAATATCATTGCACCGCGTATGAGCAGGGCGTGAAGGCGCTGCTGGAGCGCTACCCCGCCGAAAGCCTCAAGCCCGGCGACAGTTTCGTCTGCAACGATCCCTACAAATCCGGTTCGCCCCATGCGCCGGATTTCTGCGCCATCTCGCCCGCCTTCCATGAGGGCGTGTTGATCGGCTTTGGCGTCAGCCTCGCCCACAAGTCCGACATCGGCGGCCTCGTGCCCGGCTCCTCCGGCGCCATGGCGCGGGAGATCTATCATGATGGGATCCTGCTGCCCCCGGTGCGCTTCACGGAGGATGTGCAGGCCATCATTGGCAACAACAGCCGCGTGGCGGAGGTGGTGCTGGGCGATCTGCGCGCGCAGGTGGGCGCGACCCGCATCGGCGGCGCGAAGCTCGCGGATCTCTGCGACGAATATGGGCGCGACGTGGTCGTGGGGACCATGGCGAGCCTGATGGCGCTTACCGCCCGGCGGGTGCGCGGCGAGCTGGCGTCCTGGCGCGACGGCGAGTCCGAGGCCGAGGGCTTTCTCGATCACGATGGCGCCAACAAGGATCAGCCCATCCGCATCGCCGTGAAGGCGGTGAAGCAGGGCGAGCGGCTGACGCTGGATTTCACGGGCTCCTCGCCGCAGGTTGTGGGCCCGGTCAATCTGGTGGCCTGCACCAGCCGGGCGGCGGCGCTGATGGCGGTTCTGACCTCTTGCGATCCCACCATTTCCGTCAACAACGGACTTTGCGAGGTCATCGATTTCGTGTTGCCCGAGGGCAGCGTGGTTAACCCCCGGCACCCCGCCACGGTGAATCTCTATTTCCCCTCGGCCCATCTCATCTACAATGTGGTTCTGTCGGCTTTGGCGAGCCTCAATCCCGCCCGCGCGGTGGCGCCTTCGGGGCTGGGGTCGGGCGCGGTGACGGTGGGCTATCGCAAGGCGCGCAATGGCAAACCGGCGGTCATGTATGAACTGCTCAATTCCTCCCTGGGCGGTACGAGCCGCCATGATGGCGCGGCCATCGTCATGGCCATGAACCATTTCACGCCGGGCGCGCCGGTGGAGATTTTCGAAAGCGAATATCCCATCCGCGTGCGCGCCTTCGAACTGGTGCAGGATTCCGCGGGGGCGGGCCAATATCGAGGCGGGCTCGGCTATGCCCGCGAGTTCGAAGTGCTGGAGGACAGCACGCTCACAGTGCGCTCCTCCAACCACCGCTTCACCTCGCAGGGGCTGAACGGGGGCGGGGCGCCCAAGCCCTCGCGCGTGGTGCTCAATCCCCACCTGCCCGCTTGCGAAGAGCTGGGGCCGCTGGAGACACGCTTCTTGAAAGCGGGCGATGTGATCCGCTTCGAGCGCAGCGGAGGCGCGGGCTTTGGCCCGGTGGCGGAGCGCGATCCGCAAGCCGTGCGGGAGGATGTGCGCAATGGCTATGTGAGCGCGCAGGCCGCAGCAAGCCAGTATGGATGGACCGGGAAGTGAGCCGGGATCGGCCGCCGCGCCCAGGCTGATCTGGCGACCCCAGACGTCAGTTCAGGACCTTACGGAGGCTTTCGATGGCCTCCAGCGGCGCCTCGTCGATCTCGCGCATGATCTTGCCGATCTCCGCCCCATCCAGCGGATTGACGTCAACGCCAATCCGCCGCGCATCCTCGATGAAACCGGGATCCTTCATCGTCTCCATGAATGCCTGCCGCAAGGCGGCGACCCGATCCGCAGGCACGCCGGGCGGCAAGAGAAAGGGATAGGTGGTCCTGTATTTCAAGGCGTAGGTGCGCAGGGCCTGACGGCCGACCTCGTCGCGCGCCAACTCGATGGCTGTGGGCGCATCGGGCAGCTCGGGGATTCGCTCCACGCCGAATTGAATCAGGACGCGGGCTTTCTTCTGCTCCATCCAATCCGTCTTGCCGGCGAGGCTCGAGTAGTTGACCGTGCCGCCATGCACCTCGCCGTTCTCCGAGGCGAGGAAGATGTTGTTCACGCCGGGGTAGCCCATCACCACCTCCATCTTCGTGCCCAGGAAGACATTCGCCAGGACGGGAAGCACGGAGTTGTCGCCACCCGGGGCGGTCGAGCCGAGAATGGATTTCGTTTTCACCAGATCGGCCGCCGTGTTGAACGGCGTTTTGTGAAACACCCAGAGGATCTGGGGTTGCTGGGT
>CANGTC010000229.1 GCA_947456505.1 Beijerinckiaceae bacterium | reverse complement strand
TCTCGGCGATGTCGACGAACTGGCAGCCGCCATAATAGCGGCGGCCCGGATAGCCCTCCGCATATTTGTTGGTCATCACCGAGCCCTGCGCTTCGAGCACAGCGCGCGAGACGATGTTTTCGGACGCGATCAGCTCGATCTCGTCGCGCTGGCGACCAAGCTCAAGGTCGATGGCGCGGGCGATCTCAGGGTCTGACTGCGCGAGGGAGGCGGCGAAGAATGTATTGGAGCTCATCTCAACCCCGATGGGTTCGGCCGCCGGGATAGGCGACGCGTGAAGCGCTGGCGCAAGAAGGGACTGACGCCGCTCATTACAAGATATAGCAGGCCCGTCCACGAAGTCCCCTGCCCATAGCATGGCGATTGTCAGGGTGGAAGGCGGCGCGGCGCTTCATCGCAGGACTGTCACACAGCAAAAAGCCCGGCTTTCCAGCCGGGCCTTTCAAATCTGCAAAAATGCGGAAATTCAGTCGTCGCCCATGGGGTCGAGCAGGCCGCTCTGAACCACGCCCGCGCGCGGATCGCGATTCGGCGCGTCTTCCGGCTGCAGGGCCGGTTGCAAAACGGCGACGCCCGAGCCGAACCCGTCACGCTGGTAGATATCCTCGCGGAACTGCACGATCCCGTCGTTGGCCCAGGCGGTCACATAGACCCAGTGCACGGGCACCGCGGCGACGGGGCGCGCGTCAATGCGGGCGCCGGAGCGGATGGCCTCGTCGATATGGTCGCGATCCCAGCCGGGGGTGTCCTTGAGGATCCAAGCCACGTAGTCGCGGATGTTCTGCACGCGCACGCAGCCCGAGGACACGAAGCGGTAGTCATCGCCGAACACGCCCTTGGCGGGGGTGTCGTGCATGTAGACGCCGTGGGGATTGGGTATGTTGACGCGCACCACGCCGAGCGAATTCACATCGGCGCCGGGGTCCTGCCGGAAGCGGTAGTTCACGGCATCCATGGAGTTCCAGTTGACGGCGGTGGGCGGCACTTCGGCGCCGGCCTTGTCGATCACGCGGATCTTGTTGTCGGTGAGATAGTTGGGATCCGCCTGCATCTTGGGGATCAGATCCTTGCGGATGATCGAGACAGGCACGGTCCAGAAGGGGTTGAAATTGATCTCCACCACCTTCGCCTGCATGACCGGGGACTGGCGGTCGATCTTGCCCACGCCTGCGGCGTGATGGCTGAAGACCATGCCGTTCTCGACGGTCTCCACCGCAGCGGCGGGGATGTTCATGGTGATGAAGCGCGGGCCGAGGTTCACGGCGAAGCTGCGCAGGCGAACCAGATTGAGCTCAAGCTGACGCAGGCGGTCCTGCGCGGACACGTTGAGGGCCTGGAAGGTCTGCTGGGCGACGACGCCGTTGGTATTGATGCCATGGCGCGACTGGAAGCGGCGCACGGCGGCCTGCACGTAGGAATCAAAAGTGGGAGAGAAACCCACGGCTTCATCAAGGTCGCCAGTCACCATGAGGCGCTTGCGCAACGCGACGACATTGGGGCCCTTGGAGCCGACCTTGAGGGTCTGGCCCGTAGGCACCCCCTGCCAACCGCCACGCGCCACAAGCTCGCGATATTGCTGAATGGCCGCCTCGGTCATCACGACCGTCTGCTGGGAGAGCAGCGGGGTCACGGTGCGCTTGACCTGAAGGGCCGCGTCCGCATCGTATTTCTGCTCCCACTCCGCCTGCGCATCCATGGGATCGATCGGCGCGGCCAAGGCTCCGCCGGCCTTCAATCCGCCAAGCAAAGCGGAGAGGCTCACCGTCGCGAAGCCCTGCGCAAAGGCGCGCCGGGAAGGAGAATAAGGCGTCTTTTTCACTGACCGCTCCAATCGCACAGCCGCCGAAGCCACAACCAGGCTTCCAAGCGACACCAGCGCCAAGGGGGCGCAAACCCCAACTTTTGCAGCGCTTTGCCCCGGAAACCACGTTCTGGAGCACAAGCGATGACCTATCACGCATAGGGTTAAAAAGGAACGAACAGTCAGGCTGATTTATGGCGCCGCCGCCGCTACCGCCAAAGCGATGCGTCTTATATGCCGCCTGTTGCAAAAGTGCGACGCTAGGGAAGGTCCGACCGGCTCCAAAACCGCTGAAAAGGACGCCCCAAAGGCTGCAAAATGGTGCGCGGCGCTGATTCTACAGGGCAAATGGCTAGCGGAGGCAGCCCTGATTCGCGCTGCGGGGCGCAGCAACCATTCGGTGAAGCAGGCCAGCAAAGCTCAAAATGAGCAGGACGAGGTCTCCATCCGAAGGTCCGGCGCCCAGCTGGCTTTCCGCGAACAGGGTGAATGAAGGGTAAACCCGGGGAGCTAATCGCGCTCCTGCGCGGCGTTCCAGGTCATAAAAAAATAAACGACCATCAGGGCGACGTTGACGGGGATAAAGAAGCGCCCGGCAAGATGAAATTCGGGCATGAAGAGCAGGATGATGGTTCCTCCACAAGCGGCGAAGAGCCAGAGCACGCCGCCCCAGGCAGCCGCCAGCCACAGACCTACGCAGGCCATGAGATCCATCACGGCGAAAAACACGATGGCGGAGGCGACCGCGTCCGGCAGAGCGTCGATGGGAATGCGGTCTGGCGCCAGGATGACCTTCCAATGCAGAAGGCCCTGCAGCATCCAGAGCACCGCCACAAACCGCATGAAGACGACAAGCCGCGCGCCCCAGATCTCGGGCGGACGGGAGGAGGAATTGGGGCCGATGTCGATGGCCTCCGATGGGCCATTGTCACGACCCTTGGCGCGCATGAAAGCTTTCATCGGCCAGCGCCTCGCTCAAAGGTCAGCTCGCCCGCGCCCAGCGGGGCGAAACAGGCCTCCACAAGAGCGGGGTCCACCTCCTCAAGGCGAGCCGGGCTCCAGCGGGGCTGATTGTCCTTGTCGATGATCACCGCGCGAACACCCTCATAAAAATCAGCCATCCGGCAGATGCGGGTGACGATGCGGAACTCGATCCGCAAGGCCGACTCGATATCTGCGGAGCGGCCCTCCACCATCTGGCGCAGGCCTAAAGCTACACTGGTGGGAGATTTAGCCCGAAGCAAGGCGAGCGTATCGGCGGCGAAGGCGGAGCCAGCCTTGGCGGCGCTCTCAAGCACATGCAGGAGATGCGGAATCTCGCCGGGTCCGAAGGCCTGCGCGATCAGAGCGCGATGGGGACCCAGAGTTCCCGAGGGCGGCGGCGCGCTGAAGGCGGCGATGATGGCCTCGGTGTCGCCGTGAGCCTCAAGCGCCTTGGCCAGATCGGCGAATCTTGCGGAGGGGACATGGCTGGTCGCCAGCCCCAGCTCAACCGCATCCCCCGCCCCGATCCGCGCGCCGGTGACCGCGAGATAGCTGCCCGCCGCGTCTGGCAGGCGTGGCAGAAAAAAGGTCGCGCCCACATCCGGAAAGAAGCCGATGGAGACCTCCGGCATGGCGAAAACGAGCTTGTCGCCCGCGATTCGGTGGGAGCCATGGATGGAGACCCCAACGCCGCCGCCCATCACATAGCCGTCGAGCAGCGCCACATAGGGCTTGGGATAGCGAGCGATGCGCTGGTTGAGGCGATATTCCTCGCGGTAGAAATCAAGCTGTTCGTCGAAGAGCCCGGCAACTCCCAGCTCATGCATAAGGCGAATGTCACCCCCTGCGCAGAAGGCGCGCCCGCCGGCGCCGCAGATCACCACGCGCTCGATGGCGGGGTCCTGCGCCCAGGCCTCCAGCGCCGCGTCAAGGGCCTGCACCATGCCGTGGTTGAGCGCGTTGAGCGCCTGCGGGCGATTGAGCAGCGCAAAGCCCGCAGCGCCTCGCCTCTCGCAGATGATGTCGCTCACAGCCATTGCGCCTCCAATCCTCCGGGCTTAAGCCGCGCCGCTTGAGGCGTCAACGGCGGCCCCCGCAGCCTATCGCCCCTTGCCCTCAAGCGCGGCCTGGGTGCGGGCGATGACATCCCTGGGGGTGGCGAGGATCTGCCTGACGGCCTCCTGCACCTCCGCCCCGGTCATGGGATCTATGTCGACGGAAAGGCGCTGCGCCTCGGCCAGAAAATCAGGGTCTTTCATCGTGGCGTCGAAAGCTCTGCGCAACAGGGCGACCCGATCATCCGGAACGCCCGGCGGCGCCGCGAGCGGGCGGCTCACAGCCGTGGTGAGCGACAGAAACCGCGCTACCGCCTCGCGCTCGCCACCGCCTTTGACCGCATCAAGAAAGAGCGGCGTGTCGGGCAAATCCCGATCTTTCCGAAGGCCGATCTGGATCAGAGGGATCAGCTTGCCCTCGGCTACGGCCTTGGGCAGGGTCGCCTTGTAGCTGCCCCAGGTATTGGTCCCTCGCCCCTCGATTTCGCCGCGCTCCATGGCGAGGTTCAACGCCCCGCCGCCCTCATAGCCAAAGACCACCTTGAAGCGCGTGCCGACCAGAGCGTTGTAGACGGTGGGGATCTGCGCGTCGGGCGAGCCTGCGCCGGTGGAGCCCAGCACCACCTCCATGCGTCGGGCGTCCTCGAGGCTTCGCGCCTTCGAGCTGTGCCAGACGGCGGTGACATTGGGCGCTTGCGAGAAATTCCCGAGCCATTTGAACGCCGCGAGCGAAAGCTGCATGCCGGGCTGGCCGGTGGGCTCATGCACCATGAGGCCCTGCCCCACCAGAGTGATGAAGGTTCCGTCCTGCGCCGCCGCCTTGCCCGCATGGTTGAAGGCGGTGAGCCCGCCAGCCCCGGGCTGATTGACCACGATGATATTGGGCGCGCCCGGCACATGGCGCGCAACATGGCGGGCGTAGAGCCGGATGAGCGTGTCGTAACCACCGCCGGGGCCCGTATGGGTCGACATGGCGATGGTCTTGCCCGCGTAGAAATCCTGCGCCAGCGCGCCCGCGCAACCTGCCCCCACAAAGGCCAGCGCGGCGAAGGCGACGCGCATCCAAAACTGCGGGGTCATGGCTCCTCCCATCTTCATATGCCCTTCATCACTGAGGCTATCCACACGTCTAGCACGGGGCGAAGCCCGACCAAACAAAAGGCCGGGCTTGCGGGCCCGGCCGTCTGATCGCTTTCGCCTTGTGAAGAACTCAGTTCTTCAGCGGCACCTTGGGCACCGTGCGTCCGCCGCCCCGGGGCTTGCCCTCGTCGCTGGCGGGGGCTGCAGGCTTGGCCGCGCCCTTGGCCTTGGCGCGGCGCACCTCGGGCTCAGGACGCACCTTCTTCTTGGTGGATTCCACCACTTCCTTGTCGGGACGCGGCAGCACCGGCCCCTCGGGGAATTCGAAGCCGAGCGTCTTCTTCTCGTCTTCCTCGCGCACCACCACGCGCACGGTGCCGCCAGTCTTCAGGCGGCCGAAGAGCACCTCGTCGGCGAGCGGGGTCTTGATGGTTTGCTGGATGATGCGGGCCATGGGACGTGCGCCCATGGCCTGATCATAGCCATGTTCGATGAGCCACATGCGCGCATCTTCGGTCAGCTCGATCGTCACGGCGCGATCAGCGAGCTGGGCCTCGAGCTGCATGATGAACTTGTCGACGACCTTGCGGATCACCTCGGTCGGCAGATGGCCGAAGCTGACCACCGCATCAAGGCGATTGCGGAATTCCGGTGCGAAGAGCTTGTTGATCGCATCGGAATCGTCGCCCTCGCGCTTGTTGCGCGTGAAGCCGAAGGCGGACTTGGCGAGATCGGCGGCGCCCGCATTGGTCGTCATGATGAGAATGACGTTGCGGAAGTCGATCTGCTTGCCCGTATGGTCCGTCAGCTTGCCGTGATCCATGACCTGCAACAGGATGTTGAAGAGGTCGGGATGGGCCTTCTCGATTTCGTCGAGCAGCAGCACGCAATGGGGATGCTGGTCGATGGCGTCGGTGAGCAAGCCGCCCTGGTCGAAGCCCACATAGC
>CANGTC010000228.1 GCA_947456505.1 Beijerinckiaceae bacterium | reverse complement strand
GCGCTTCTGCCCGTCCTTGTCCTTGGCGAATTCCGCGATGGGCATTTGCAGCATGGGGAAGGTGGTGTGGGCGCCGTTGAGCGACGACATCTGCATCTGCGCGATTTCGGGCAGGCGCAGGTTGGCCGGGGTCGGTTCGGCCGGGCCCTCAATCAGCTTCTTGCGGTCCACGATCTGCAACACGCCGCCCTTGTTCGTGCCATAGCCGAAGAAGACGCGGTTGCCCTGCGGCCCCGTCGAGATCGGCCCATGCAACTCGGTGGGCACGGCGCCGGTGGAGCCGGGCTCCTGCCCGGGAAGGCCGAAGTCGCGGATCTTCACGGGCTTGCGGGGGTCGCTGAGGTCATAGACCTGGGTCATGCGCCGTGTGCGCCAGTTCGGCTCGCCCGAAACCAGAAAGGCGACGCCAGTATCGCATTCCCACCAGTTCTTGTGGGTGTCCTTCAGCCCCTCGAGCCGCGTCACGAGCACGGGGTTGGCGGGATCGACGACATTCCAGATTTCATGGGCCGCGCCGCCGAAGGTGCGCAGCAGATAGACCGCGTTGGGATCGCCCTTGGGCAGTTTCTTGCCATCGCAGACGCGCGTCATCTGGGCGCCGCCGGCCTCATAGGTGCCTTCCTGTCCGGGCAGGTGCTTCAGATAGACGGGCTTTTTGGGGTTGGTGACGTCGATGATCGAGGTGCCGTTGGGCTCGGCCTTTCCGGTCATGGGGTTGACCGGGGTGGGGATCGCGTCGGTGCCGCCGTGGTGGCCGATATAGGCGATCCAGCGATTGCCCTGATGGTGGATGGTGGGCTGATAGGCCGAACGATGCTGCAGGTCGTTATAGCCCACGAGCCCCATATTGGAGGCCTCCGGCGGGGCGCCGATCTTCTGGGACTGAGCCAGCGCCGGGGCGAGAGCGCCAAGGGTCATGGCCCCGGCGAGCAAAGACAGCTTGCGCCACGGTTTCGTGGTTTGAATGCTCATGTTGTTTCCACCCTGTTTGAGCGCCTCGCCTCTCGGGAGCATTTAGACGCATGACTACACAAGCGAATTTCTGCACGACGGGGATTGCGCAAGCAATCCCCCGGGCGCCTTACTCGGCCGCGATGGCCGCGCCATCCCCGGCCATCGACTCCAGCCCCGTGAGGTCGGGCAGCAGCATGCGGATCAACACGCAATCCTCCGCCGCCTCCAGTCGGGCCGTCTCGCCAAAGCCCACATAGATCACCGTCAGCGCGCGCAGGGACTCGCCGCCCACGGCGCCGGAGCCTGAGATGCACACATGCACGCTGCGGGCGGGGAGCGTCACGCCTGCGCCATTCTCCACCCGCAGATAGCCCGCCTCCGCGCGCCGCTCGGTGAAGCAGCCCAGCAGCTTCTCCTGCACGCCAGCCCCCTCCTTCGAGGGCGCCCAGGCGAAATTCGCCTCGTCCATCATGATGGGCGCGGGATAGCGGGGCTTGGGATAGTCCAGCCGACGGCCGTGCACATGCTCCCAGATGGCCTGATAGCCATCGAGATTGCGCTTGCCTTCCGCGTCCGCATGGCGGCGGAAGACGCCGTCCTCAAAGCGACCGAAGCTCTCCAGATCCTTCATGCCCTTGGTGACTTCGTCGCGGGACAGATAACCCTGCCCGCTGGCGCCGCCGAATTGCAGAACGAAGGTCATGGCTTCCGCCTCCTGCGTCTGCGGGCCGTAATAGGCGCCCTCGGGGAAATAGCCGATCATGCCGGGCTTCATGTCCCCGTCGCGGCCGAATTTCAGCGCGCCTTCCAGCTGGAAGCGGAACTGCTCGAAATTATGGCGATGCCGGGGGGAGAGGAAATCCTTGTCGCTGCGACCCATGGAGAGCTGGAAATTGCCGATGGTCCCGGCCTCCCCCTCCATGAGATTGCGATAATGGAAGGTGCCGCCGCGATGCGGGAGCCCGCGCTTCCATTCCAACGTGTCGCCTTGCACGATCTTCATCTGGCGTCCCCCTTTGGCGTTGCGTTTGTGAACAGCAGTTTATGCGCGGATCAGCCCTCTGACGAGAGCTTTCTGAAGGCGGTGAGAATATCAGGCGTGGCGGCGGCGACCGTCTCCTGCAGCACCTCGCGGATGCGCTCGCCCGAGATGGGCGTCCCATAGGGCTCGCCCACCTTTTCCGCGTCGGCGGCGAAATCCGGGTCCCGCGCCATCCGGGTGAAGGCGGCGCGCAAGGCCGCGACCCGCTCCGGCGGCGCCTTGGGCGGGGCGACCAGCGGCAGGCCCGTGGCGCTGGCGTACATGGTGAGCTTCAGCAACTGGTTATGATGGTCGGAAAGGAAATCGGAGGCGAGCCTGTAGCTCTCCTTGGAGGGTAGCAGTTGCATGACGCGGTTGGTCTTCTCCACCATGTCGGGCCTGCGGGCGAAGCTGGCGGAATTGGTGGCGACCGCGTCGATCTCCCCGGTCTCCAGCGCATTGACGATCTCGGCCATGCCCCGGTAGCCGCTCACCACCTTCAAGGGAAAGCCGCCCTGGGCCATGATCTTGGCCACCATGCTGGGCTGGGTGTCGGGCGTCAGGCCGCCGAAGACCACGGTTCTGGCGCTGTCCTTGAGGCGCTCGGGGGTGGTGATGTCGAGGGACTTGCGCAGCCAGATGAAGGTGTTCACCTCGCCCGATGAGCCGATGTATTCGAAGTCCAGCGGCTCATAGCGCACGCCCCGCTGCTCGAGGATGGGCACCAGCGGCCAGTCCCGGCCCGGCACGCCGATGGTGAGGCCATCGCGGCTCGCGCGATTGTGGAGATGGTCGGCGGCGGTGGCGCCGCCCGCGCCGGGCATGTTCTGGATGATGATGGTGGGGGCGCCCTCGAGGAAGCGCGGCAGATGCTTGGCCATGAGCCGCGCCCCGGTGTCCACGCCACCGCCCGGCGGAAAGCCGACGATCAGGGTCAGCGTCTTGCCTGCAAATTCGCCCGCCGCCCGCGCTGTGCGGCCCGACGCCGCGAAGGCGCCCATCGCGCCCGCCTGCGCGAGGAAGCGCCGTCGCGATGGCGCAAGGATGGATGCTGTCCCGATCTGCCCGAACCCTGGCCGCCTCATGCCGCCCCCCTCTGGTCCGCTCGTGGCGAGCGGTTGAAAGGAATAGTAGAACCCTCTGCAAAGCCCTGCAATGTCCCTCCATAAGCTTTAATTTTTATCGCAGATATCATCGCTTCATAGAGCACCATGCCCTCGCTGACCCCTGACTGCGCTCTTGCTGGCACACCCCTTGCCTTTCCCCCCGGCGCGTCCGAGCCGCAAACAGCGGAGGACGCTAAAATTGAGGGTTTACCTATGAGCGTTCGGACCTTGAAGCTCGCTTGCGCGGCAGTCGCCCTTTTTATGGGCGCCTCGTTGCAGGCATCTGCACAAACAGCAGTCAAATTCGCCCTGGACTGGAAATTCGAGGGGCCTTCCGCTCCCTATTTCGTGGCCATCGACAAGGGCTACTACAAGGCTGAAGGCCTTGATGTGACGGTGGATAGCGGCCCTGGCTCTGTGGCGGGAATCGCGCGCGTGGCCGCTGGCGCCTATCCTCTGGGCTTCTTCGACATCAATTCGCTGGTGAAGTTCCGGGATCAGAACCCGGAGCAGAAGGTCCAGGCGGTCATGATGGTCTATGACGTGCCCCCCTTCGCCATCGTCAGCCTCACCAAGGCAGGCGTCAAGGCCCCCAAGGACCTTGAAGGCAAGGTGCTCGGCGCCCCTGCCCCCGACGGCGCCTTCGCCCAATGGAAGGCCTTTGTGAAGGTCAACACGTTCGACGACGCCAAAGTGAAGATCGAGAACGTCGGCTTCCCCGTGCGTGAGCCCATGCTGGCCCAGGGCAAGGTGGACGCCATCACCGGCTTCTCCTTCTCCTCCTATTTCAACCTCTTGCAGAACAACATCAAGGCCGAGGACATCTCGGTCATGCTGATGAGCGACCATGGCATCGTGCTCTATGGCAACGCCATCATGGTGAACCCCGACTTCGCCAAGGCGAACCCGAAGGTGGTCGCGGGCTTCGTGCGCGCCACCATCAAGGGCTTCATCGACACGGCCAAGGATCCGGACGCAGCGATCAAGTCAGTCATGAAGCGCAATGAAACCGCTGACGAGAAGATCGAGCTGGATCGTCTCAAGATGGCCCTGCGCGACAACATGGTCACCCCCTGGGTGAAGGCCAATGGGGTCGGCGGCATTGATGCGGCGCGCTTCGCCAAGTCCATCGACCAGATCGCCGACACCTACGAGTTCAAGAACCGTCCCACCACGGAGCAGCTCTTCACCAGCGAGTTCCTGCCCCCGGCCTCCGAGCGCAAGTTCTGAGCCTGAAGCCCAGCGCCTACGTCTGAGAGGACGGATATCGTGATTGTTCTTGATGACGTTTCGCTTGCCTATGCCGGGCGGACGGGTCCGGTGCTGGCCCTTCAGGGGACCAGCATCTCCGTCGCCAAAGGCGAATTCGCCGCAGTCGTGGGCCCCTCGGGCTGCGGCAAATCCACCTTGATGAAGCTGGTCACCGGTCTGGTGAAGCCCACATCAGGCAGGGTGATCGTGGACGGCGCTCCGGTCACCGGACCGGTCAAGCTGGCGGGCATGGCGTTCCAGAACGCCAACCTGCTGCCCTGGCGCACGGTGATCGATAATATCCTTCTGCCGCTGGAGATCGTGGAGCCCTATCGCTCCAACTTCCGCGCCAAGAAGGACGAGTATCGCGCCCGCGCCGAAAAGCTGCTGGACACGGTGGGCCTCAAGGGCTTTGGCGACCGCTTCCCCTGGGAGCTTTCGGGCGGCATGCAGCAGCGCGCCTCCCTGTGCCGCTCGCTGATACACGAACCCGCCCTGCTGATGCTCGATGAGCCCTTCGCGGCGCTGGACGCCTTCACCCGCGAGGAACTGTGGTGCGTGCTGCGCGATGTCTGGCAAAGGCTCGGCTTCACCGTGGTGCTGGTGACCCATGACCTGCGCGAGGCGGCCTTTCTGGCGGACACGATCCATGTGATGAGCGCCCGCCCCGGCCGCATCATCGAAACTCGGACCGTCCAGTTTCCCCGCCCTCGCGAGCTGGAAGTCTGCTACGAACCGGCCTTTTCCGAGCTGGTGCTGGCTTTGCGCAACAAGATCGCGGAGGTGCGCAAGGCATGACACGCAGAATCGAAACCCTCGCGCCCTGGATCTTCACCATCGGGCTCTTCCTGGTCTGGGAAGCGGCGTGCCGCCTCTTCAAGGTGTCGAGCATCATCCTGCCCGCCCCCACCGAAATCTATGCAGCGGCGGTACGTTATTGGTCGCCCCTGATGAAGAACGCCTTCGTGACCCTGTGGACCACCCTGGCGGGCTTTCTTATGGCGGTGGGCTTCGGCCTGCTGCTGGGCCTCTTCGTGGGCTGGTCGCGCACCATCTATCGCGGGCTCTATCCCGTCATGATTGGCTTCAACTCTATCCCGAAGGTCGCGGTGGTGCCGATTCTTGTGCTGTGGTTCGGCATTGGCGAGGTTCCGGCCATCCTGACGGCCTTCCTCATCTCCTTCTTCCCCGTGGTGGTGAATGTGGCGACAGGCCTCGCCACCATCGAACCGGAGCTGGAGGACGTGCTGCGGGCGCTGGGCGCATCCAAGCTCGACGTCATGCGCAAGGTCGGCATTCCCCGCGCCATGCCCTATTTCTTCGGCTCCCTGAAGGTCGCCATCACCCTCGCCTTCGTGGGCGCGGTCGTGTCGGAGACCATCGCCGCCAATGCGGGGCTGGGCCATCTGATGACCCAGGCGGGCTCCAACTTCCAGATGCCGCTGGTCTTCGCAGGGCTGCTGGTTCTGGCCATCGAGGGCATC
Organism: Beijerinckiaceae bacterium; assembly: GCA_947456505.1. Taxonomy (GTDB): domain Bacteria; phylum Pseudomonadota; class Alphaproteobacteria; order Rhizobiales; family Beijerinckiaceae; genus Terripilifer. The sequence goes on along the minus strand of CANGTC010000228.1, from coordinate 79 downwards.
GGCATGTACGCCGTCACCGCCTGGCTCGAAGGCCGCATGACCGGCTGGGCCTTCCGCTCGCAGCAGAGCGCGGGGGGGT
>CANGTC010000227.1 GCA_947456505.1 Beijerinckiaceae bacterium | reverse complement strand
TCCCATAGCAGAGCGGCAATTTTTTCCAGTGGGAACATGGTCGGCTAAGCGCCAATTTCGATTTTCGAATAAAGGTTCTATGGGATCAAACATAGATCCGATGGGCGATTGCATTATTGACTGTGTTGCACTTGACGACGCCCTCGGAGACTTTCATCCGAACCTTATTAAGTTAGACGTCGAAGGTGCAGAATTTGAAACGCTTATCGGAGCAAAAAACATCATTTCAACTGATCTCCCGAGTTTATGTATTTCAATTTATCATTCTGCAGAGGATTTTTATCGGCTTGGCCTTCTAATCCATTCCTGGGGGCTCAATTATAAATTTTATTTACGGCTGCATGAGCACAATACCTTTGGAGCTGTGCTTTACTGTCGGCAATGAAGACTGCTTGCTTTAATGCCATTGGGCGCAGGCTGCGGACACCATTTCCATCCACTCATGGTAGTCCGCCCTCCGTATCGCTCCTTCTTGCGCTCTTCGGATACGAGGGTGTATCGGGCTGAGCTTTAACTGCCATTGCGGTGCAGCATCCTGTCCCGCCCACGCCTCCCCAGCCCCATAAAAAAGCCCGCGCTCCAGACCGGGGGATCCGGAAGCGCGGGGTTTGAAAGGAGGCACACGGGAGGAATGCCGGGTCAGTTACGCGGCTCGGTTCCAGCCGGATCACATCACGGTTTCGTGATCATCGGTCCAGCGCATCCAGCCGTCCGCGCGCCTCGTTGACGCCTCGCGCGAGGGCCTCGGCGTAGAGTTGGCGTGCATGGTCGGCGTCGCCCTTCACGCCTTTGACGTTCATGCGGCTCAGGGCCTTGGGGTCATAGGTCTCCGCCAGCGCGAGCAGCGCCTTTGCGTCTCCCCCCTCGATGGTTCTCTCCAGGATCAGGCGCGCGCCCAGAATGTCCCCGTCGCGCATCGCCTGGGAAGCCTTGTCGTTCAGACGGCGTCGGTCAGCCTCGCTGAGGACCGGCAGGGTGACGGTCGGCGCGGGGGCCATGACAGGAGCTGGGATTGGCGCTGGCGCTGGCTGCGCTTCCATGATCGGGGACGGCGGGGACGCCATCGGCGCTACGGATGGCCTTGCCGCAGGTGGCGCTATGGATGCGGTTGCCGCGGGGGCTTGCGCATCGCGCTGCGCGTGGGCGGCGTCAGTGAAGCGGGCCATGGCGGCGGCGAGCTTTTCCTGGGCTGCGTCCCTTTCCATCTGCGCGCGTTCATCGGCCCTCTGAAGGTCCTCGCTCGACGGTGTTGCGCCGCTCCCCCAGGATCGCAACTCCGCAAAGGGAATGATGCTTGGCCGCAGGGCGGCCGCCAGGAGTACGGCGGTGATGAAAGCGCCGGTCAGGAGCGCCAGTTGCGGGAGACCGAAGCGCCGGGCGTTCTGGCGGACTTTCACCTCATTGAATCGCGACATGGCAAAATTCCTTCTCACTTGCACGCTGGCGCCGGATGAGAGCCTTCCGGCGAGGGTCGCTGGCTCGTTGGGCGGACATGGCCGAAGCGCGTGAGGTGGGGTCATCACCCGCCGGGTGGCTTTTCGCCCCTGATATCTTTTTCGTTTTCACGTTTATCCCTGAATGCGCCCTCCATAAGGCGCTGGGGCGGCGATGCGATGGCCAAAATGCTCTGGTCAAGGCGTCCTGGTCCCGAAAACGGCGCTTTGCGCAACAAGCGCTCGCCTTCCGGGCGCGCGCGTGGTAACCGACCTCTGCGGCCATCAGCGCCGCTGCCAGCCAGACGGGACCGAGCAAGGACATGTCCGATATTTTCCGCGAAGTGGACGAAGAAGTCCGCCGCGACAAGGCGCTGCAGTTCTGGTCGAAATACCAGAACCTCTTCATCGCGCTCGCGCTCGCTATCGTGGCCGCCTCGGCGGGCTGGCGCTTCTACAAGGACAGCGAGCGCGCAAAGGCTGAAGCCGCAGGCGCCAGCTTTGAGGCCGCCTTGCAATTGTCGCGGGAGAACAAGCCCGCCGAAGCCGACGCTGCCTTCCAGGACCTCATCAAGCAGGGCACGCCCGGTTATGCGCTGCTCGCGCGGTTCCGTGGCGCGGCCGACGTGGCGGCCAGCGATCCTGCCAAGGCGGTCCAGATTTACGACGCCCTCGCGGCGGACGCCAAGATTCCCTCATTGATGCAGGATGTCGCCCGTTTGCGCGCGGCCATGCTGCGGCTCGACCAGGCGGACGCCGCCGAGTTGAAGCGGCGTCTCGAGCCCCTCGCCCAGACCGGCGCGCCCTTCCGCAACAGCGCCCGCGAAATGCTCGCCTACGCCGCCTTCAAGACGGACGACTTCGAGGCGGCGGGCCGCTGGCTCGATCAGATCGTCGTCGATTTGCAGGCTCCTGCGGGGCTGCGCCAGCGGGCGGAGACCCTGCTGGGCCTCGTCGCCGCCAGCAAGGCTCGCTGACCCCTCGGCGCGCTCCTCTTGGGGCGCGCCCCATTCTGTATGTAAGGGCCCATGTCTTTCACAGTCGCCATCATCGGCCGGCCCAATGTCGGAAAATCCACCCTCTTCAACCGGCTTGTCGGCAAGAAGCTGGCGCTGGTCGACGACCAGCCCGGCGTCACCCGCGACCGTCGTGAGGGCGAGGCGCGCATCGCCGACCTCACCTTCACCATCGTCGACACGGCGGGGCTAGAGGAGGGCGACGTCGCCTCCCTGTCCGGCCGCATGCGCGCCCAGACCGAGGCCGCCATCGAGATGGCGGATGCGATCTTCTTCATGATCGACGCCCGGGCGGGCATCACCCCCACCGACCGCTATTTCGGCCAATTGGTGCGCCGCTCCGGCAAGCCCATCATTCTCCTCGCCAACAAGGCTGAGGGCAAAGCGGGGCAGGCGGGCGCGGTGGAGGCGTTCGAGCTGGGCCTTGGCCATCCTATCCCGCTCTCCGCCGAGCATGGCGATGGGGTCACCGAGCTCTACGATTGCCTGCGCGAGGCCCTGCCCGAGCAGACCGCTCTGCCCGCCGAAGAGAATGAGGAGGAGGAAATCCGCCTCATCCTTGGCGAGGAAGAGGACGGCTCCGAGCTCGATACGACAAAGCCCTTACGGGTGGCGGTCATCGGTCGTCCCAATGCGGGCAAGTCGACGCTGCTCAACCGCATTCTGGGCGAGGATCGGCTTTTGACCGGGCCGGAGGCTGGCATCACCCGCGACTCCATTGCGGTCGAATTTCACTGGTCGCGCCGCGATGGCAGCCTGCGCAAGATGAAGATGTTCGACACGGCGGGCCTGCGTAAGCGCGCCAATGTGCATGGCAAGCTGGAAAAACTCGCCGCCGCCGACGCCCTGCGCGCGGTGCGCTTCGCCGAAGTGGTGGTGGTGCTGCTCGACGCCACGATCCCCTTCGAGAAGCAGGACCTGACCATCATCGACCTCGTGGCCAAAGAGGGCAGGGGGCTCGTCATCGGCCTCAACAAATGGGATCTGGTGCCTGATCAGAACAAGCGCCTTCTGGAACTCCGTGAGGAGGCCGATCGTCTGTTGCCGCAGGTGAAGGGGTCTCCGGTCGTGCCGGTTTCCGGCCTCACGGGCGTGGGCGTCGAGAAGTTGATGGAGGCGATCTTCAAGGTCCACGAGACCTGGAACATCCGCATTTCCACGGGCCGCCTCAACCGCTGGCTGGCGCCGGTCATCGAGAAGACGCCGCCGCCCGCCGTTTCAGGCTGGCGCATCAAGATCCGCTACATGACCCAGCCCAAGGCGAGGCCACCCCATTTCGTGATCTTCGGCAACCAGCTCGATGAGCTGCCGACCAGTTACGAGCGCTTCCTGATCAACGGTTTGCGGGAGACCTTCGCGCTCCAGGGCGTGCCGATCCGCATCTCGACCCGAAATTCGAAGAACCCCTTCGACAAGGGGGGACGCAAAATCCGCTGAGGCGACTGGTCACGGGGGGAGGCAAGTCGGGTTCGAGGGGACTGGCGGCCCGCAGCGCTTCGATCTTCTCGGCGACGGCGCGCAGGCGCTCCATGCTCGATCCGATTTCGAGGCGGATCATATCTCCCACGCCGACCCGTGGCAGGTCAGCGACGGCATAGTTGAGATCCAGCCAGGCATTCCAGATGTGTTCAGCGGATCTACTCAAGCCCTGATCTTGCATGCGATCATTCCAGACTGGGTCCGATTTCCCAATCACAGTTTGAATGCGGCCATAGGGCAGGACAAGGGATTAAACATAAAGATTGAAAATCTTAACATCGATCATGTTTATTTGTAACAGCGGCGACTGAAGCTTATCGATGCTATGACGCGACTGTACAGCGTCGAGAGTTCAGTCTGGCGAACGCCAGCTCTTCACGCGATCATCATGGAAATCATAGAGCTTTCCGCTTTCGGTCGACGCCGGGCGGCAGAGCGCGACCACCTTGGGGGCGAAATCCTCGGGGGTCCGAAGTGTCATGGGATCTTCGCCCGGCATCAGGCTGGCGCGCATCTTGGTGCGCAGGGGGCCTGGATTTGCGATCATGACGCGGACGTTGGAAGTGTTCAGGGTCTCCGCCGCATAGGTGCGGGCGAGGGCGTCGAGCGCCGCCTTCGAGATGGAATAGGGGCCCATATAGGCGTTCATGCTGGCGCGGCTGCCGGCGCCAGAGGTCACGAAGACTGCGCGGCCGGCGGTCGAGGCGCGCAGCAGCGGATCCAGAGAGCGGATCAGCCGGAAATTGGCGGTCACGTTGATCGCGAAGACATTGTCCCAATTGGGCGGGTCCACATGGCCCAGGGGCGACACCGGTCCCAGAACGCCCGCATTGCCCACGAAGATGTCGAGTTTGCGCCACCGCTCGAAGAGGGCGAGGCCCAGCCGGTCGAGGGCGTCGAAATCCTTGAGGTCGCAGGGCACGAGGGTCGCCTCTCCGCCGAGGGAGCGGATCTCGTCATCCAGCTCTTCAAGGGCGCCCTGGGTGCGCGCGAGGGCCACCACATGGGCGCCCTCCCGCGCCAATTCCAGCGCCACCGCGCGTCCGATCCCGCGCGATGCGCCGGTGACGAGGGCAATGCGGTTCTCTAGGGGCAAGCTCATGGCGGACTCCGGTTCGCTCCGCATAGGCTAGCGCGACAGGCGCGCCTGCGCATCAACTGACATTCAGGTTTGGCGAATTTTATTTACGCTTTAAAAATCAGAGAGATGCGCGCTTGTTCGGACTCTGTTTGCGAGCTTCTTAAGCCAATTCCGCCAGCAAGGAGAGCTGTCGCCGCGTGGCGTCGCCTCCGAGGTCCGTGAGATTCGTGGGGTAATCGCCGGTGAAGCAATGGTCGGTGAACTGAGGCCGCGCGTTGTTGCGCCCGTCTTCGCCCATGGCGCGATAGATGCCGTCCACGGACAGGAAGGCGAGGGAGTCGCAGCCGATGTAGCGGCGCATCTCTTCCAGCGAATGGGTGGCCGCCAGCAGCTTCTCGCGGCTGGGGGTGTCGATGCCATAGTAATCGGGATGGGTGATGGGGGGCGAGGAAATGCGGAAATGCACCTCCCTGGCGCCCGCGTCGCGCATCATCTGCACGATCTTCACCGAGGTGGTTCCGCGCACGATGGAGTCGTCGATCAGAACGATCTTCTTGTCTTTCACCACCGAACGGTTGGCGCTGTGCTTGAGGCGTACGCCCAGCTCGCGCACCGACTGGGTCGGCTGGATGAAGGTGCGGCCCACATAATGGTTGCGCACGATGCCGAGCTCGAAGGGGATGCCGGACTCCCGCGCATAGCCGATGGCGGCCGGCACGCCTGAGTCAGGCACGGGCACGATCACATCGGCGTCCACGCCGGATTCGCGGGCGAGCTGCGCGCCCATGTTCTTGCGCACTTCATAGACGTGGCGACCGTGGACGATGGAATCGGGCCGGGAGAAATAGATATATTCGAAGATGCAGGGCCGCATGGGCTGGGGCGGGAAGGGCTTGTGCGATTCG
>CANGTC010000226.1 GCA_947456505.1 Beijerinckiaceae bacterium | reverse complement strand
GCTGGCCCATCTGGAGACAGTGGAGCCCGTGCCTGCCAGCGCGGAGACCGCCTTCGCCATGCCCGTGCAATGGGTCAACCGTCCCGATCTCGACTTTCGCGGCTATACGGGAACCATCGCGTCGGGCGCCATCAAGCGCGGCGAGGAGATCGTGGCCCTGCCGGGCGCGCGCCGCAGCAAGGTGGCGCGCATCATCGGGCCCGATGGCGAGCGCGATCAGGCCATCGCAGGCGAGGCGGTGACGCTGACCCTGACCGACGAAATCGACGTGTCGCGCGGCGATGTGCTGGCCTCCACGCCCCACCATCTCAAGCCACGCCGCAACATGGATGCGCGCTTGCTCTGGATGATCGACGCGCCGCTGGCGCCGGGGCGCGATTATATCATCCAGCTTGGCGCCGGAACCGCCAACGCCCGCATCGCGGCGCTGCATCATCAGATCGACGTGGAGAGCTTCCAGCCTCGCCCCGCGCAGGTGCTGACCATGAACCAGATCGGCTTTGTATCGCTGGCTTGCGACAAGGCCCTCGTCATGGCCGACTATCGGCAGGACCGGGACCTCGGCGCCTTTATCCTCATCGACCGGATGACCAACCAGACTGCGGCTTTGGGCGTCATCGAACCCACCGTCGCCATGGTGACGGAGATGAGCATCGCGCCAGCCGTGGCGCCAAGCCTCTGGGCGCGCCTGGGGGCGCATCTGGATGCTGGCGACGCGATGCTGTCAGTGGTGCTGGCGATGGCGGTCTATGTGCTCGCCGCCAGCGCACCGGCCGCCCTGGCGGTGCTGGTGGCGGACCTGATCCTGCGGCCTGCGCTAAGCTTTGCAAGGGCGCAGGCCAGCGCCAGGGTGGACGCCGCCTCGGACGAGAATATCGACAGCGGCGCGGGGATCTAACCTAGCGCCCCTGGTCGCTCAGGACATGGACCTTTGCGGCGGCTTCCATGTCGATCCAGCGTTTGGCGCGACGCACGGCGGCCTCGTCGTCCTCGCCCCAGTTGCGGATCTGAAAGTCCTCATCCACATGGGCCGCCGACCAGGCCTGCGAGGCCGTCAGCCGCCCAAGGGCGACCGCCAACGCCAGCAGGGCCGAGCCAGTGATGGTGGTCATGACGCTGAGGGCCGCCAACGCGAGCGGCGAGGCCACCTGCCCCACCTGCCGCGCCACGGCCGCGATGGCGGGCTCGGGCTGGGCGGCGAAAACGACGCCCTGCGCGCAGATGAAACGCGCGCCCAGATCATCCCGCGCCCAGGCGAGGATCGGATCCCAGGCCTTCGCCTGCGCCTCGACAAGCGACTCAGGCTCGCCCGCGCGGTAGCACAACAGGTCAGAGCTCGCATATTTCACGATCTCGGCCCGCACCTCCTCCATCTCCCGCACAACGCCGTCCAGCGCTGAATTGACGATGCGGGTCAGGGGCATGGAGGCGGGATCAATGAATTCGCCCTGGGCGTTCCACTCCCCCGCCAGAGCCTGCGCCAGCGCAAGCGAAGGCGTGCGAATGGGCAGACGACCCGGCGTATGGGCGTTCTTGCCATCGAGGACCAGCGTGAAGCAGCCCTCCCCCTCCTGCGCGGACGCCTCCTTGTAGAAGCGGCGCGGCAGAACCTTCTGCAGGTCGCGCCGCGCCATGGCGACGGGATCGATGGGCTCCCCATGCTGGGGGAGCAATTGATTGGCCAGATCTTCTCTCATGGGGAAAGATGTAGCCCTCCGCGCGCCCGGGCGCCAGTGCGCCGCCATCACGCAATGCTGCATTGCGCGCCCGGCGACCCCGCTATAGGTTCCGCGCCCGACAGATCAGATCGCATTTGGAGACAATCATGACCCTCGCCCTGTTTCGGCCCCTGCGCCTTGCGCTCGTTTGCCTTGTGGCGACAGGCGCCGCCGCCCTCGCCCAGACCAAGGTGCGGGTGGGCAATGTCAACACGGTCAGCGACATCGGCATCTACATCGCCGACAAGAAGGGCTATTTCAAAGCCGAGGGGCTCGATGTGGAGTTCATCGCCTTCAACACCGCCGCGCGGATGATTGCGCCTCTGGGCGCGGGCCAGCTCGATGTGGGCGGCGGAACCGTGTCGGCTGGCCTCTACAACGCCTTCGCGCGGAAGATCGGCATCCGCATCGTCGCGGACAAGGGCTCAAGCCGGCCGGGCTACAACTTCTCCCAGATCATGGTGCGCAAGGATCTCGTTGAGAGCGGGCGCTACAAGAGTTTCAAGGATTTGAAGGGCACGAAGGTCGCGGTGGCGGCGGTGGGCACGGGCAATGCGGCCACCCTGAACCAGGCGCTGAAGAAGGTCGGCCTGACCTTCGCCGACGTCGACACCATCGACATGGGCTTTCCTGACCATCTTGTCGCCTATCGCAACAAGGCCATCGACGCGGGCGTGACCAACGAGCCGACCGCGACCCTCGCGGCGCGCGAGGGCGTGGCGGTGAAGGTGGACGGCAACGAGGAGCTCTTCGAGAACCACCAAACGGCCGTGCTGCTCTATTCCGACGATTTCGCCAAGACGAAGCCAGAGGCGGCGACCAAATTCATGCGCGCCTATATCCGCGCCGTCCGCGACTACAATGACGCCCTGAAGGATGGCGCCATCGCAGGCAAGGGCGCCGATGATGTCGTCGCCACCCTCGTGCAATACACCAACGAAAAAGACCCGCAATTGCATCGCGCCACAACGCCCGCCGCCTGCAATCCCGATGGAACCGTCGATATCGCCAGCCTTGAGAGCGATCTCGCCTTCTTCAAGGAAATGAAGCTGATTGAGGACGTCAGGATCAAATCGACCGACGTGGTGGACAATAGCTTCGCGCAGAAGGTTGTGCAGGAACTCGGGGCTTACAAGAAGCCCTGAGCGTAGGCGACTACTGCGCCGACTTGTTGGCCAGCCATTGCCAAAACTCCACTGGCATGGCTGACTCGACCTCCTGAATGTCCTGAATTTTGACCATGTTGTTACAGCGGATCAGAGGCACCTCGATCTGATCCTGCTCGTAATGCCAATTCACCAGAAGCACCCGATCCCTGCTCTCGTTCAGATCCATGCCAATCACGCGGCCATGGGCGTAGAGCCGCGTGGTCTGAGTAATTTGCAGGTCTCTTTTCATCACCAGGAGATCGCCGATGGAGATGGACTGGAAGGTCTCCCATTGCTCTTCGCTGGAAAAGAACTCGAAGGTGCAGATACCCTGCTGAAGCCACCCGATATCCAGTCGGCCGACGACAACCCCGCCCGGGCAAAAATCCACAAAGACGACGCGACGGTCATCAGGCGCCGCGCTCAAACGAGCGATCCGCGAAAGCCGCGCCTGATCGACCTCGGTCGTGATGAAAGGGCGAACCCGCGCCCGACTGGCGTTCACCGCGTTAGAGGTTTGTTCATTCCATACGAGCCTTGGCCCTGTGGGCCGTTCTTTGATGCTCGCGAGGCGATTTGTGAGACGCATGGCGCTCCCCTAAGCATGTGAAACTTCGGCTTGTCATAAATAGTAACAAAAAGAGTAGCTGATGTATCACAATTCGAGATTGTCGCAAGATGCTTTCGAAAATCCTAATCAGTGGCATTGACCGCAGGCCGAACGCGCCAGCGACGTTCGCGGTTTTATCGAAAGAGTAATCATCAATTATCGCAAATAGATAACTCGCGCCCTGCAGACCCGGGCGGACCGGATCGGCGCCTCAGGCCGCATTTGAAACAGGCGTGGACGGGGAAATTTTATCACAAATTCCCATATTTCCACAGGCCGCGACAGCGGTTCCGCGAACCGGGAAAACGGCTGCTGAGATCTTTGATTCGTTCACTCAGGGAATCGCGGTAGATAGGACTCGCCCTGCGGCGGGGTGACGCGGGCGACGTTCATGGTCAGCGCCAGAAGCGAATAATAACCAATGATTCCAGCCAAATCGATCACACCCTGTTCGCCAAACCGCGCCAGAACCTGCGCATAGGTCGTGTCCGACACGCGCCTGGTGCGCTGTAATTCCGTCACGAAATCCCAGATGACGCTGAGCTCTTCATCAAGCCCCTGCGGCCTGCGCCCCTCGACGATGGCCGCCACGATGGCCTCCGTCAGGCCCGCCGCCAGCCCATGCTTGCGATGGGCGCCGAATTCGAAATCCTGGGTCCATTCGCGCGCCACCAGCAGGATGACGAACTCGCTGATGCGACCGGATAATTTGCAGCGGTAGCGCAGATACTCGCCCATGCGCTGGGCATGGGTGAGCAACTCCGGACTGCGGATGAAGACATGCCAGGGCCCGGAGAAGCCAACCTTGCGGGTAGCCTGAAAATCCGCCGCCGCGTCCTTCTGGGCCTGATCATAGGCGTCGGGGGAGAGGGGCGGCAGGCGTGAAGGGGCGGGGATATGGTTGGTCATGATTCCTCCCGGATGTGATCAGGGAGGAGTAGCGCGCGGACCGTCGCGCGTCCATCCGCCGCCTCAATCCTCCGGCGAATCCTCGATGGGATCGTGCTGCTTCACATCGAAGCCGAAGAGATCGAAGGTCTTTTTCATGTGCGGCGGCAGAGGCGCCGTCACGTCCAGCATGCCCCCCTTGGGGTGGGGCAGCACGAGCCGCCGGGCCACCAGATGCAGCTTGCGCTCGACCTCGGCGGGCACGGCGCGCAGCGGGTCGTTGCGGCGCGGATCGTTGGCGGGCAGATCCCCATGATATTTGGGATCGCCGATCATGGGATTCCCGATGGCCTCCGCATGGGCGCGCAGCTGATGGGTGCGCCCCGTCACCGGCTTCATGGAGATCCAGGCCAGACGCGGCGCGACCTTGTCGACGACGGCGTAATAGGTGAGCGAATGCTGGGCGTCCTCCTCGCCATGCTTTGCGATGCGCATGCGCTCGGGATCGCGGCGCTGGCCGGCCTGGCGGGCGGAGCGGTCGTCGCCCATGCCCGCGCCCTTGGCCAGGAAGAGCGAGATGCGCCCCTGAGGAGGCTTGGGCACGCCCTCCACCACCGCCCAGTAGATCTTGCGAGCCTGGCGGGAGCGGAAGATCTCGCCCAGATCCGCCGCGATCTTGCGCGTCTTGGCGACGAGCAGAACGCCTGACGTGTCGCGATCGAGGCGATGGACGAGGCGCGGGCGCTCGCCCTTGGCGTCGGTCAGGGAGTCCAGCATCCCGTCGATATGATGCGTGGTGCCCGAGCCCCCCTGCACGGCGAGCCCGTAGGGCTTGTTCAGCACCATCAGCCACTTGTCCTCGAAGAGAACCATCTGCTTGATGGCGCGGGCGTCGTTCTCGCTGTAGGGGCGCTTCACAGGCCCCTCGACAGGCGCCTCCACCCGCAGGGGCGGCACGCGCACCAGGGCGGCCTCGGTGAGGCGCGTATTGCCCTCCACGCGCTTCCCATCCACCCGCACCTCGCCCTTGCGAAGGATCTTGTTCAGATAGGACAGGCCGACCGCCGGAAAGTGCAGCTTGAACCAGCGGTCAAGCCGCATCCCCGCTTCATCGGCGGATACGATGCGCGTCTGCACGCCGGCTGAACCGGCCTTGCCATCACTGCTCACGACAGAGTCCTTACGAGCCAAAGGCCCAAAAACAGGCCGGCGATGGAAAGACCCACCGAACCGGCGACATAAGCCGCAGCCTCGCTCAGGGCGCCGCGCTCCCAAAGGAGCGCCGCGTCGAGCGAGAAAGCGGAGAAGGTGGTGAAGCCCCCCAGCACCCCCGTAGTGGCGAAGAGCCGCGCATGCTGCGACCAGCTCTCCCCCGCCTTGAAGGCGAACCAGCCTGCGGCCAGCCCCATCAGCGTGGAACCAAGGACATTGATCGTCAGCGTGCCCCACGGGAACTCGAGCCCGCACCAGCGGGCGCAGGTGAGGTTGACCCCGTGGCGCAGGGCGCCGCCAAGGCCAGCGCCGAAAAAGACGAGAAGGTAAGGCGTCATCCCTGC
>CANGTC010000225.1 GCA_947456505.1 Beijerinckiaceae bacterium | reverse complement strand
ATATATTTGGGATTGCCGCCCGCCGCGATGGTCGCCAGCGTGCGCCCGTGGAAAGCGCCCTCGAAGGTGATCAGCCGGAACTTCTCGGGATGGCCACCCGCCGCATGATATTTGCGCGCGGTCTTGATGGCGCCCTCCAGCGCCTCGGCGCCGGAATTGGTGAAGAAGACATAGTCCGCGAAGCTCGCGTCCGTGAGGCGCTTGGCGAGCAATTCCGCCTCAGGGATGCGGAAGAGGTTGGAGACATGCCAGAGCTTGCGGCCCTGATCGATGAGCGCTTCAACCAGATGGGGATGCCCATGGCCCAGGCAGCAGACCGCAATGCCCGCGCCGAAATCCAGATAGCGCGACCCATCGGTCGCTTCGAGCCAGCAGCCCTCGCCTCGCGCGAAGGCGACATCGGCGCGCGCATAGGTCGGCAGAATCGCCGAAGGGGGCTGGGGGGCGGAGGGCATCGGATCAGCCATGGGACTTCTCGCGCTGGACGGCCTGAAAACCAAACGCCGCCCTCGTGGGCGGCGCTGCATGCTTGTCCACAGTCTATGAAATCCCAAGGCCAGGGTCAAATAAAAGCCGGAGCGGCGGTCCGAGCCCCTGATCGGGAGCCATCCACCCCATTCGTTCACGGTTTGACTCCGAAAATGACCGCTGGATGCAAGTCGGCTGGGGAAAACAAAATCCAGAGGCCCGGGACGCTTGGACCTGAATCAACGGCTAGTGTAGCGTCCCACTCGTCGAATACGACATATCGTGTGGCGGACCATTACAGAGCGTATCGCGTGTGTACGACAACGGTAAGAACCGTTGCTGCGGGCGCTGGTTGATTCTGTTTTCGGCTGCGGTGTTCTAGACTGGATGGAGGACGCAATGTCCTGGACTGATGAGCGCGTCGAACAGTTGCGAAAGCTTTGGCTCGATGGGAAGAGCGCGAGTCAGATCGCTGCTGAACTGGCCAATGGGATCACGCGCAACGCGGTGATCGGCAAGGTGCATCGTCTGGGCCTCTCCGGCAGGGTGAAAACCCCCGGCCAGCAAGCGCCCCGCCCCCGCCCCGCCGCCAAGCCGCAGGCGAGCGCACAGTCCCATGGCTCCGGCCAAACGCAGCGCACCAGCACTCCTGCGATGACCCGCCAATCCCAGCCGATGACGCGCGGCGCGACCGCGCTCGCCTTTGCGCCACGCGCGGAGGTCGAGACCGTGCTGCGGCCTGTGGAGGAAGTCGTGATCCCCATGTCCGAGCGGGTCACGATCATGGAGCTCAAGGAATCCATGTGCCGCTGGCCGCTGGGCGACCCGGCAACCCCCGAATTCCGCTATTGCGGCGCCAAGTCGCCCATCGGCGACACCTATTGCAGCCACCACGCCCGCGTCGCCTATCAGCCGAGTCAGGATCGTCGGCGGGACCGGGATCGCAGGGCCCAGCAGCTCAGCCGCTTGTCCTGAACCGTTCGTTCCACGCAAAAGCCCGGCCGCCACTTGGGCGAGCCGGGCTTTTTCATGCCTGCTTATGCGGGTCAGGCCTTGCCGAAGGTCTCGTCGAAGGCGTAGCCAGCGCCGCGCACGGTGCGCAGAGGGTCGCGCTCGCGGCCGCGCACGATAGCCTTGCGCAGGCGCCCGACGTGGACGTCGACCGTGCGCTCATCAATCTCGGCCGCATCGCCCCAGACCGAGTCCAGCAATTGCGCGCGGCTGAAGACACGGCCCGGCTTCTCCATGAGATGTTCCAGCAGCCGGAATTCCGTCGGCCCCAGATGAATGTCGCGCTCGCCGCGTCGCACCCGCCGCGCGGTGCGATCCAGCATCAGCTCGCCCGCCTGCAGACGCCCCGCGATGCGCTCGGGCCGCGCGCGCCGCAGCAAGGAGCGCACCCGCGCCATCAGCTCTGGCACCGAAAAGGGCTTCACCACATAGTCGTCAGCGCCGATGGACAGGCCCCGCACGCGCTCGCTCTCCTCGCCCCGCGCGGTGAGCATGATGATGGGGAGATCACGGGTCGCCTCGCGGGCGCGCATGCGGCGGCAAAGCTCGAAACCTGACACGCCCGGCAGCATCCAGTCGAGGATGACGAGATCAGGGGTTGATTCCGCCAGCATGACCTCCGCGTCATCGCCACGCTCAGCGCGCGCGACGCCATAACCCTCGGCTTCCAGATTATATGTCAGAAGAAGAGATATCGCCGCTTCATCCTCCACAACGAGAATGCGGGGCGCGGCGCCCGAACCAGGCTCCATTATTTACCTCCAATGGGTTCGCCCTTCGGGCGTTCCACCGGCAACATTTCTCCGGTGAGAATGTAATGCACGGTCTCCGCGATATTGGTCGCGTGGTCGCCGACGCGCTCCACATTCTTCGAGCAGAAAAGCAGCTGCGTGCAGATGGTGATGTTGCGCGGATCTTCCATCATGAAAGTCAGGAGATCGCGGAAGACCGAGTCTTCCAGCGCATCGATTTCCTGATCGCGCATCCACACCGCGTCCGCGCGCTCCACATCGCGCTGGGAATAGGCGTCGAGCACGTCCTTCAATTGCAGGGCCGCCAGTTCGCCCATATGGCGAAGGCCGATCATGGCGCGCGGCAGGCGCTGCTCCTGCGACAGGGCGACGGCGCGTTTGGCGATGTTCTTGGCGAGATCGCCGACGCGCTCGAGATCGCCGGAGATGCGCATGGCGGCGACGATTTCGCGCAGATCAATGCCCACGGGCTGGCGGCGCGCTATGACCAGCACCGCCGTCTCCTCCACCTCGCGCTGGAGCGCATCGAGGCGCTTGTCCATGGCGACGGTGGCGCGCGCCATATCCGCATCAAGACGGATCAAGGCGTCAATGGCGTCGGCCAGCATCTTCTCGCCGATGCCGCCCATTTCCGCGATCTTGCGGCCGAGCAATTCAAGCTCGCGATCAAAAGCTCTGACTGTGTGGTCTGTCATAAGGAATCCCCCCGTCAGCCGAAGCGGCCGGTGATGTAATCTTGTGTGCGTTGCTGGGCGGGCGAGGTGAAAATCTTGTCCGTGTCGTCCATCTCGACCATTTCGCCCAGATACATGAAGACGGTCTTGTCGGAGATGCGCGCCGCCTGCTGCATGTTGTGGGTGACGATGGCGATGGTGTAGCGATCGGACATCTCGTCCATCAGTTCCTCGACCTTCGCGGTGGAGATGGGATCCAGCGCCGAACAGGGCTCATCGAAGAGAATGACCTCCGGCTTGATCGCAACCGTGCGCGCGATGCACAGGCGTTGCTGCTGGCCGCCGGAAAGGCTGAGGCCGCTGGCGTCGAGCTTGTCTTTCACCTCGTCCCAAAGGGCGGCGCCGCGCAGGGCTTCCTCGACGCGACCATCCATTTCGCTTTTCGGCAGCTTCTCATAGAGGCGAATGCCGAAGGCGATGTTTTCATAGATGGTCATGGGAAAGGGCGTGGGCTTCTGGAAGACCATGCCGATGCGCGCGCGCAGCAAGTTGAGGTCAAGGCCCGGCGCCAGAATGTTTTCACCATCCAGCAGAACCTCGCCCTCGGCGCGCTGGTTGGGATAGAGCTCATACATGCGGTTGAGCACGCGTAGCAGGGTGGACTTGCCGCAACCCGACGGACCGATGAAGGCTGTCACTTCGTTGGTGCGCAGCGACAGGTTGATATTCTTCAGCGCAGGCTTTCCCGCACCATAGTAGAAGTTGAGATTGCGAATGGCGATCTTCACGCCTTCGGCGTCTTTCGCCATGGTTTGCGCGCTCGACATCTCGATCATTTCGGGTTCCTCCCGCCGGACAGGGTCCGGGCGACAATGTTGAGGGACAGGACCGCCAGGGTGATGAGCAGCGCGCCCGCCCAGGCGAGCCGCTTCCAGTTGGGGTCGGGATTATTGATGAAGTTATTGATGGTGACGGGCAGGTTGGCCATGGTCTTCATGAGATCCATGCTCCAGAACTGGTTCGAGAGCGCGGTGAAGAGCAGCGGCGCCGTCTCGCCGCTCACCCGCGCAACCGCCAGCAGGAGACCTGTCACCAGACCCACGCGCGCCGCGCGCCAGGTGATCTTGCGGATCATGTAGGACTGCGGCATGCCCAGAGCCACCGCCGCCTCGCGCAACTGGATCGGCACCAGCAGCAGCATGTCCTCTGTGGTGCGCACGATGACAGGCAGCGCGATGACCGCCAGAGCCAAAGCGCCCGCAAGCCCCGAGAAGCCGCCCATGGGCACCACGACAGCGCCGTAGACGAAGAGGCCGATGATGATGGAGGGGGCGCTCAGCAGGATGTCGTTGACGAAGCGGATCACCGAAGTGATCTTAGAGAAGCGGCCATATTCAGCCATGTAGGTGCCCGCGAGGATGCCAATGGGCGCGCCCACGCCTATGCCGAGAACGGTCAGGATCAGACTGCCGACGATGGCGTTGAGCAAGCCGCCCCCCTGCGCATTGGGCGGCGGAGTCATTTCCGTGAACAGCGCCATGTTGAGGCCTGCGAAGCCATTCCAGAAAAGCGTGAAGAGGATCATCGCCAGCCAAACAAGGCCGAAAATAGTGGCGCAAACACAAAAGGTCATGGCGATGTTGCTGGTGCGGCGGCGGCGCGCGTAGAGCGGGTTCATGTCAGACTCCCTGCTTGCGCGCGAGCCGCATCAACATGAGGCGGGCGGCGGCGAGGACGAAGAAGGTGAGCACGAAGAGCAGCAGCCCCAGCAGGATCAGCGCGCTTTGATGCAGATCGCGACTCTCGGCGAATTCGCTGGCGATGGCAGCCGAAATCGTGGTGCCCGGCGCGAAAATCGAGCCGGAGATGCGGAAGGAATTGCCGATGACGAAGGTCACCGCCATGGTCTCGCCAAGCGCCCGGCCCAGCGCCAGCATGATGCCGCCGATGACGCCCACGCGGGTGTAGGGAATGACCACCCGGCGAACCACTTCCCAGGTGGTGCAGCCAAGGCCGTAAGCGGCCTCCTTCAGCACGGGCGGCACGGTGTTGAACACGTCGCGCGCAATGGCCGTCACGAAGGGCAGGATCATGATGGCGAGGACGAGGGATGCGTTGAAGAGGCTCAGGTTGCTCGCAGGGCCTGCGAAGATGGTGCTGAGGATGGGGATATTCTCCACAGCGTCGGCGATGGCCGGCTCGATCTTGTCAGCCAGCATGGGGCCAAGCACGAAGAAGCCCCACATCCCGTAGATGATGGAGGGAATGCCCGCCAGCAGCTCCACCGCCACGCCCACCGGACGGCGCAACCATTGCGGGCAAAGCTCCGTGAGGAAGATGGCGATGCCAAGCCCTACTGGCACGGCGATCAGCAGCGCGATGAGCGAACTCACCAAGGTGCCATAGATGGGTCCGAGGCCGCCAAGAACGGGATTGGGCCGCGCATTGGGCGCCCAACGCTGGGTGGTCAGAAAGTCAAAACCATAGGTGGAGATCGCAGGCCAGGCGCCGACGATCAGCGAGACGATGATGCCGCCCAGCACAAGCAGAACGGTGATGGCGGCGAGCTGGGCCATCAATCGAAAAACAGAATCGCCCGTCTTGAAGGAGGCCAGCGCCCTGGCGCGCCAGGCGTTGCTTCTGGCCGCCTCTGGTAAAATCAGATCCGTCATCAGGAAATCTCCGTCCTTATCGGACACTCATATACGCAGAGATGAAAACGGGGGAGGTCGCCCTCCCCCGCAGTCCCGTTATTTGTTCTTGATGCTCTCAGCCCAGGTCTTGCGGATCAGCGCCGTCACCGAGGCGGGCATGGGGATATAGTCGAGGTCCTCGGCCATCTTGTCGCCATTTGCGAAGGCCCAGTCGAAGAACTTGATCGCTTCCACGGAAGCGGCCTTATCCGCAGGCTCGCCATACATCAGGATGAAGGTGGCGGCGGTGATCGGCCAGGAGGCGTCGCCCGGCTGATTGGTGAGGATTTGATAATAGCCCGGAGCGTTCGCCCAGTCGGCGTTGGCGGCGGCGGCCTGGAAGGCGCCGACGGTCGGCTGCACGGACTTGCCAGCCTTGTTGATCATGCCCGCGAAGGT
>CANGTC010000224.1 GCA_947456505.1 Beijerinckiaceae bacterium | reverse complement strand
GCCATTGGCCAGAAGGTTCGGCACGGCGGAGGGGAGCACGATGGGCTCCTTCTGGTCGCCGGAGTAGTTCTCGCGGAAATCGACCGCGTCCTCCTCGATGCCTTCCAGCAGCAGGCGCGCCACATCGGTCATGCGCGCTTCTGTGTAGCGATAGGCGGCGGCGGAATCGCCGTCGATATTGCCGAAATTCCCCTGCCCCTCGACCATGGGATAGCGGGAGGCGAAATCCTGGGCGAGGCGCACAAGCGCGTCATAGATGGCCTGATCGCCATGGGGATGGAAGGAACCCATGACGTCGCCGACGATCTTCGCGCACTTCTTGAATGCGGTGCCCGGATCAAGCTTGAGGATATGCATGCCGTAGAGGATGCGCCGGTGGACCGGCTTCAACCCGTCGCGGGCGTCGGGCAGCGCGCGGCCCATGATGGTGGAGAGCGCATAGGCGAGATAGCGCTCTTCAAGCGCCTCGCGAAGGTTCACCACATCAGAGCCGGGGATCGGCGGCGGAGGGGGGGGATTCGTCGGGGTTCTGGCCATGGCAAGGGCCTAACCGAGGCCGCCCATCCCCGCAAGTTCTCTTTTTGTCCCATCAACATCTTCCGTGGGGAAGTGTTGCTGCATTGCACTATCGCCAGGCCTCCGACTCGCCTATGCACCGGCCCAACATTTGCAGTGTCCAGATGGAATGTCGCGCAGATGCAACATTGTCGTGGCAGACATGTTGATGCGCAGGGCGGCTGTGAGCCGCAGGGGTTTGAAGGATCGCTATCGAAATGAAGACGATTGTTTCCATGCTGGGTCTGGTTGGCGCGGCCGCATTCATCGCGGCTCTCTATCTCAACGCGCCAAGTTCTGGTCCCGTGGAAGCCCGCGAAGAGGCCAAAGCCGACTGCCGCATGGTGGCCGTGGATGTGGATGAGGGCTATGGGGTGACCCTTAAGGTCCTGCGTCCGGTCTGCGCGAAAGCCCCCTGACCTACTCCCCGCCTGAGGCCTGCTTGACCCTGACGATGAATTCGGGCGAAGCCTCGACGATCCGCTCCGCGAGCCTCTGAACCTCCTGAGCCGAGCGCGGCGTGATCGACAGATTGCGCTTGGCCGCCTCCTCCAGAAAGGCTGGGTCCTTCACCATCGCCTCGAAGGCTGTGCGGAGGGTCTCAACGCGCGCTCTGGGCACGCCGGGGCCGACCGCCAGCGCCCGGGCATGGGGCGTGCCGGAGGCGAGGAACTGCGCGATCTCCCGCGCCTCGCCCTGCGAGAGCTCGATGAGAGTGGGCGTATCCGGCAATTCGCGCATGCGCTCGAGGGTGAATTGCACGGGGATATGGACCCGCTTGGACCGCAGCCATTCGGCATTGCCGCCGCTGATGTTCTCCCAGGCCACCACCCAACCCGCGATTTCGCCCCGCTCCATGGCGAGGTTCAGCTCGCCCCCGGTGGGGAAGCCCGGGATCACCCGGAAGGGCGCGTGGATGGCTGACTTCAACAGGGTCGCCCATTGGAAGCTCAGATGGGTGCGCCCCATGGAGCCCAGCACGATGGGGGCGGCTTTCAACTCCTCGAGGCTCTTGCCCGGCGAGGTGTGCCAGATGGCCAGCATCTGGCTGATCTGGTCATAGGCGCCCAGCCATTGCAGCTTGCGGGACTCGAACCGCACGCCCTCGCTCTGCAATTTCTCGATGAGGGGCAGCGGATGGGCGAGCAGGATCTTGCTCCCGTCCTGCGGCGCGGGACCATAGATGTAATTGCCCGCAATGGCCCCGGCGGCGCCGGGCATATGCTCGACGATGATGGTGGGATTGCCGGGGATGAAACGGGCGAGATGGGTGGCGATGAGCCGCCCATAAAGATCATAACTGCCACCCGGCCCCGTGCCCATGACAAGCGTCATGGGGCGCCCGCCCTGCATATAGGGCTCTTGCGCCAAAGGAGCGGTGACGCTGGCCGCGAGGATGGCGAGCGCTGCGATGATCTTCGAAAAGCCCGCCATGATCCCAGCCTATTTCTTTTCGACACGCGCCAGAATGGCGATCATCCGCTGCTTCTGCTCGGGCGTCGGATCCGACACCACGCTGATCGAGGCCTTGCGCGTGTCTTCCGCGCTGGAGAATTCGATGTTGCGCTGTGTCCTGTCGCCCTCGGTGATCAGGGCCGGATCGGTCAGCGCCGCCTTCACCGCCACACGCAGCACCGCGAGGCGCTCGGGGGGCGTGCCGGGAGGGGCGACCAGAATGCGGCCGAGCTTTTCGGCGGTGGAGTGGAAATCAAGCAAGGCGGCGGCGGCGTCTGAGAGCTTCGCCGCTTCGAAGATGGTGGGCACATCGGGGAAGATGCGCGAGCGAGCCCGCCCCATGGTCGCCAGCACCCGGATCTGGCCGGTCGCCACATAATTGGCGGCGGAGGTGTCCACAATATACATCATGTCCATCTCGCCCTTGGCGACCGACAGGGCGGAATCATTGCTGCCGGGATAGCCCAGCACCACGTTGCAATCGAGCTGCAAGGCCGCGCAGGTGAAGGCCGCGCCATCGGACAGTCCGTCAATCGGCCCACCCGCCGACCACATGTAGCGACGCTTGTCGGCGACCACATCGCCAACGCTCTTCCACGGAGCGGTGGAGGTCACCAGCCAGACCCAGGGGTTGCCGCTGACCGTCCCCAGATGCTCCAGCTTGGCCAGATCATAGCGCACGCCCTGCTGCTCGGTGAACTGACCGAAGGCGGCCGCCAGACCATTCACCAGCATGATCTGCAAGCCATCGGGGGGCGCGGTCATCATGCGGTTGGTGGCGGTGATGCCGCCCGCGCCCGGCTGGTTCTCGACCACCACATTGGCGCCCAGCTCTTTGGCGAGATAGGGGGCGATCATGCGCGCATAAAGATCGAAACCCCCTCCTGCTGAAAAGCCCACGACAAGACGGACGGTCTTGCCCTTGTAGAAGGCGTCAGGGGTCTGGGCGCTCGCGGTCAAAGGGGCCGCGCAAAGCAACATGAATGCTGCGATCATGTTGCGCCGCAATGACGCCAGCGAAATGATCCAATGAAGCATGTGTTTCCTCCGTGGCGGCGCCCTGGGAGCATGTTCCGGCGCCGAGTCCAAATCGCACGAGCGGAGTAACGGAGTTCGGGGCGCCCGACAACATGGGCGTCACCCCAGCCGCTGCAACTCCGCAATGAAGGCCCGCCGCGCCTCGGGCGGCTTCACGCCGCGCGGACCGAAGACGTCGCGCTCCAGAAAGAAGCCCGTAAGAGCGAAGCCTGCCAGCACATCGGTGTGGGAAGCGCCGGTCTCCAGACGCGTGGCCGCCAGAAAATCCGGCAGAGGCAGCAGGCGGTCGCGCCAGGGCTCTCCGGCCACCCGGCTCACAGCCCGGCCGGATTTGGGCGAGACATAGATGAGATCGTCCTTCACTCCGCTCGCCGCGCATTCGCTGAGATCAAGGCCGAAGCCCAGTTCGCTCAGAACCGCCATTTCCAGCCGCACCATCAGGGCTGGCCCCAGGGCGGGATCGTCCAGATGGCTGGCGATGATCTCGGCGGTCTCGAAGAGAGCTGGCAGGGGATCGCGCTCGGGCAGCAGGCGCAGCAGAGCCCCCAAAAGATTGACCCCCTGCAGGGCCAGCCCCGAGCCCATGATCGCCGCCGCCCTCGTGCGGATGGGCTCCACGGTCAGGGTGCCCATCTGCTCCTCGATGCGCGCCCGCCAGACGCAGGATACGCTATTGCCGGGCTGCAGCACCGGCTGCATGCGCTGGGAGCGCCCGCCCCGCACCATGCCAAGATGCCGCCCATGGTCGCGCGTCATCACCTCGACGATCGCGGCGCTTTCGCCGTGTCGCCGGATGCCGATGATGAGGCCCTCGTCGCGCCATTCCATGTCTGAATTATCGCGCGGTAGATGTCCGGCTCAAGGCCAGCGCCACGACCAGCACGCCCGTCATGATGATGGCGCTGAACAGGGCCACCCCATCCCAGCGATGGGAGGCCCAGAAGATGCCGCCCGCGCTCCCCGCCACACCGCCGCCGATGTAGTAGAGCAGCAAATAGAGGGAGGAGGCCTGAGCCTTGTCGGCGGCGGCCGCCGCTGGCGCCCAGCCCGCGCAGATCGCATGGGCGCCGAAGAAGCTGAAGGTCATCAGCGCGAGCCCGGCGCCGATCATGATCAGGGAATCCGGCGTCATCATCGCCAGTCCCATGAGCATCATGATGGAGCAGGCGATGAGCACGGGACCCCTGCCCCATTTCGAGGCGAGCGCCCCCAGCCAGGCCGACCCGAGGGAGCCAAGGGGATAGGCCAGGAAGACCAGCCCCGCCAAGCCCGGGCTCAGGTTGAAGGGCGCCTCCTGCAGGCGAAAGCCCAGATAGTTGTAGAGGGTCATGAAGCTGCCCAGCAAGCAGAAGCCGGCCAGCACCAGCAGGAAGATGGCGGGCGTCGCCAGCAGGCCCAGCATGGAGCGGCTCAGACCCTTGAACTGCAACTCTCGCGCCTTGAAATGGCGCGAGGCCGGAAGCAACCGCCAGAACATGAGCGCGCAGATCAACCCGGCGACGCCGATCCCCGCCATGGCGAGGCGCCAGGAGCCATGATCCGCGCCGAAGTCCGACACCAGCGCCGCAGCCAGTCGTCCCGACATACCGCCCAGCGCGCTGCCGCCGATATAGAGCCCCACCGCCGAGGGCACCGCCTTGGGCGCCATCTCCTCCCCCAGATAGGCCAGCGTGACCGCAGGCGCGCCGCTTAGCGCCAGACCCGCCAGCGCACGCAGCCACACCACCATATCCCACGTTGGGGCGATCCAGAGCGCGAGGGTCAGCGCAGACGACAGGATCAGCGAGCCCAGCATCATGACCTTGCGGCCCAAGGCCTCGGAAACCGAACTGACGAAGAGCATGGCCACCGCCATGACCACAGCGGTGACCGACACCGCAAGGGAGCTCTGCGCAGGCGACACGCCAAACTCCGCCACGAAGAGCGGCAGCACGGGCTGTGGGCAGTAGAGCACGGCGAAGATGGCGAAGCCGCAGAAGAAGACCGCAATATTGGTGCGCCGGAATTCAGGCGTTCCCGCCTCGATCCGCTCGGGCGAATGCGGCGCGGCAAGCCCGTCGCGCGCGTCAGCGCTTGCCTCGTTCATGCCTGATCCTTCTGCGAGCGCCCGTCTGGCGCCATCAACCCACCCTTATCGGAGTCGCGCGGGCCTGTCTTGCCCTCAAGCGGTCCCCCGCAGGGGATGGATCACATGGCGGGCGATGGCTCGCACCTCTTCGATCACCGGCGGGAATTTGAAGAGGAAAAGGTCGATCCCGATCTCGTGCAGATCCTGCAACCTGCGGCGCACATCCTCGGGGCGACCGATGCAGCCGCTCTTCATGGCCGGGCCGATACGGTCCACCATCTTGCGCACATCCGCATCGGGCTCATCGGGGGTGAGCAGCTTTTGCGTGCGCGCCACCGCATCCGCCTCGTTCTCGCCAAAGGCGATGAAGGGGTTGAGGGCGAAGCGAATCTTGCGGCCTTCGCGGGCGGCGCGGGCGCGCATGTCTTCAATGGCGCGGCGCACATTGGCGAAATAGTCATCGGGGTTTTGCGAAGTCTTGTCGAAATCCACGAACCACCAATCGCCCGCGCGCGCCACCATATCGAGGCCGCGCTGGGAGCGGCTGGCGGTGTAGATTTCTGGCGGCTGGGCGGTGGCGGGCTTGAGTAGCAGTTGCGCCTTGTCGACCGGAAAGAACCGCCCCTCCCGCGAGAAGGGCGTCTGCGTCCACAGCCCCCGCAGCACCTCGACGAATTCCTCCGCCCTGACATAGCGGTCGTCTGTGTCTTGCAGCACATCCCCGCCGAACATGGTGTGCTCCTCCACGTTCCAGCCAGTGACGAGATTGATGGCCATGCGCCCGCGCGTGATGCGGTCGAGGGAGACCGCCATCTTGGCGATGAGTTCGGGATGCCAGAGGCCCGGATGCACCGCCACCATGGAGCGGATGCGGGTCGTGAGCGCGCTGATGGCGCTGGCGAG
>CANGTC010000223.1 GCA_947456505.1 Beijerinckiaceae bacterium | reverse complement strand
AGGGCACCATGGCGCCGAGATGATGGGCGAGAACCTTGAGGTCCGGGAACTGATCCATCACGCCGCCGAACACCAGGCGCGCCATGGCCACCGAGGTCTCGTAGGGCCAGCCGAAGGTCCACCAGATCTCATACTTGGACTTGGACTCGGTCTTGTAGTCCGGCAGGTCGAAGGCGCCGCGCGAGGGGTGCAGGAACACCGGCTTGTTGTGCTTCTCGGCGATCTCGAAGATCGGGCGGAATTCCTCGTCATCCAGCGGCTTGCCGTTGATGTTGGAATGTAGCTGCAAGCCGTTGGCGCCGATGGAGATGGCGCGCTCCCATTCCTTGGCGGCGTTGGGGGAGTTCATGGGCAGGGAGGCGAGCCAACCGCAGAAATAGTCGGGGTGCTTGGCGCAGAGCTCGGCCTGGCCGTCGTTGGCGAGGCGGGCGAATTCCTCGACGATTTCGGGGGAGCCCAGAGCCTCCAGCGGAGGCATGCCCAGGGAGATCACCTGGGTATAGTTCTTTTCCGTGCGGAACAGGTCGACCACGCGCTTGCGCTCGGTCAGATCATAGATGGCGGGAATGCCGCGCATGCGCGAACCGATGTCGGCGGACGCGCCGGGGGTAGACATCATTTTCTGCCAAAGGGCGTCGGGGAAGAAGTGGTTGAAGCAGTCGATATAGCGCATCTGGGCGATCCTCCTCATGGGCGCGGGCGGGGGCCCGGGTCGCCGGGTCCTTGGCTCGGGATGTCTTTAGCGGCAACAGCCAGGAAAAAGCAATCATCGCGTGCGCCGGGGCGTAAAGGGTCTGATCGGCTCCGTTTCCCTTGACAGAGCCCGGTCGGGGGTCGAAAAGCAAGGCAACTGCACGGGAAGCCGCAGACTTTGCGGCGGTCGAGGAGCGAAACGATGGATTCAGAGCCCAGAGTCCAGAAAGGCGCCGCCAATGCGCCGATCGGACATAATTCGGAAAACCAGACCCGCGAAGAGAAGATCGCCAATCTCTATCATTCCAAGAAGGACCGGATTTTCGTCCGTTCCATCCAGGGCGCCTATAATGTCAAGGAAGAGCTGGACCGCCTGCGCGCCGTGCCACGCGTGCGCAAGGCCAAGGAAATCGGCTTCATCGACGGTCCCCAGTGCTTCAGCCGCCACTATGTGGAGCCCAAGGACGGGATCACCCAGACCTTCCATCTCCACCTCGAGGAATACGCCCCCGGCGCCTCCTCACAGAAACATGGCCATGTGAACGAGGCCGCCTTCTACATTCTCGATGGCACTGGCTACGAGATCCACGACGGCGTGCGCTATGACTGGCAGGCGGGCGATGTGGCCATCGTCCACAACAATTGCGTGCATCAGCACTTCAACGCCGACCCCAAGAAGCCGGCGCGGGCCATCGTGATCAAGACCAAGCCCATGTATCTCTTCCTCAACATGCTCTTCCAGAAGACCGTGAAGGACCGCCCGGTCGATGTGACCCCTGAGTCCGAGGGCTTCATCGCACGCGAAATTGAGGAAGATCTGAATCATCCGGAAGGAGGCTACTGATGGCCTGGGGCGAAACATCCAGCTGGTTGCAAGGCAAGGGCAATGAGCGTCTCTATCAGCGCCTTCTCGACGATGCGCAGGACGCGCCCTCCCGCAACGCCCGCCGCAAGAAGGTCGTGCGCCCGAGCGAAATGCCGTGGGAAATGTCGCGTCAGGGGCTTTTGAAGCATCTGATCAACGAGGGCATGAACACCCGTATGGAGACGGTCGACGCCTATATGCAGATCCTGCCTCCTGGCTCCCATTCGGGCAAGCATCGGCATCTGGCCGAGGAATGCGTCTATGTGCTCGAGGGTCGCGGCTACGACATCCATCAGGATTGCGACGTTGAGATCACCGATGTCTTCGAGTGGAAGCCGGTCGCCGAGACCAAGCGCTTCGACTGGGAAGCGGGCGATGTGATCTACATTCCGCCGAACACGATCCACCAGCATTTCAACGCCGACCCGGATAAGCCGGCCCGGTTCATTTCCTCTCAGAACCGCATTTTCAAGCAGATCGGCCTCAACACGCTCGATCAGCTGGAAGACGCGCCGGAATATGATCCGCGCATCGTGCTGACCGAGGAGATCGTCCGCAAGTTCCTGCGCGGCGAACTCAAGGGCGGCAAATAAGGCCGCATGGCTTCGCCGTATTGGCAAAATTCATGGCCGGGCCCAGCGCCCGGCCATTTTGCTTGATGCGGATGGCCGGCGTCCATCCTATATCCAGCGCCAGATCGCCTCTTGGAACGCCAGAGCCCAGCCATGCCCGATTCACCCCAGGATGATCGGAAAACCCAGCATTCCCTGACGGACCACCGCTTTGGGGCGCTTGCTAATCATGAGCATGGCGAGGGGGATTTCGACCATGACCATGACGAGGATTTTCTCCCCCTGGACTCGAAATCCCTGGAAAGCGTGCCTCTGATCAGCATGGGCCTGGACGTCGGCTCCTCGGGCACACAGGTGATCTTCACCCGGCTTGAAATGCGCGGTCCCGGAGAGCATCGGGCGCTGCGCCGTCAGGCGAAGTCGCGCGAGACGCTTTATATGTCTCCGGTCGCCCTCACGCCCCTGCGCGATGACGACCTCATTGATGAAGACAAGCTCTGGTCCATCGTCAGCCGCGCCTTCGATGCGGCGGGGCTCACGCCGGACGATATCGAGACCGGCGTCGTAATCCTCACGGGAGCGGCGGCGGCGCGGGCCAATGCGCAGACGATCGCCCATCGGGTGGCTGAGGAGGTCGGCGAACTCGTCTGCGCAGCGGCGGGCGATCACATGGAGGCCATGCTGGCCGCCTGGGGCTCTGGCGCTGTGGCGGCCTCGGCCCAGGGAGCAGGGAGGCGCATCCTCAATATCGATATCGGCGGGGCGACGACCAAATTCGCGGTGGCGGATAATGGACAGGTGACGGCTACGGCGGCCCAGCAGGTTGGCGGACGGCTTCTGGCGGTTGATTTGTCGAACAGGATCACGAGGCTTGATCCCGCTGGCGCCCGCCATGGGGCGCAAATGGGCGTGGATTGGCGAAAGGGCGAGATCGCGAGGCCGGATGATCTGTCCCGCGTCGCGCAGGCCATGGCGGGCGCGATTGTCGCAGCGCTTGCGCAGCGGCCCATGCCTGCGGAGGTCGCGTCTTTGTTCCTGACCGATCCGATCATGGATTTCGGCGTCATTGACGCCGTGATGGTGTCCGGCGGCGTCGCGGAATATGTCTACGGACGTGAAAAGCGTGACTTTGGCGATCTCGGCTGGCGGTTGGGCCGGGCCTTTCGAAAATTGCTGGACGAAGGCGCCCTTCCCTGGTCGTTGGCGCCGCCAGGAGAATGCATTCGCGCAACCGCGCTTGGCGCTTCCGAGCATAGCGTCCAGATCAGTGGTCAGACGATCTATATTTCCAATCACGCGGCCCTGCTCCCCCGCCGGAATTTACAGGTTGTTCGGCCGGACTTTGTGTTCGGCGAGACCGTTGAGGCGGCGGCTTTGGCCGACGCCATTCGCCAGCATCGCGCCGCATTGGGTCTCGTTGAGCCCATTCATGATTTCGCTTTGGCTTTTCGCTGGCGTGGCGCACCTGATTACCTGCGCCTGCGGGCCTTTGGCGAAGGGATCATGCTGGGCATGGCGGACAGGATCGCCATGCGGGCGCCGCTTTATCTGATGCTTGAAGGAGATGCGGCCCAGTCGCTCGGCGCCATCCTGCAGGATGACCTTGGCTTGCGGAGCGAGGCGCTGGTCATCGATGGGGTCGTGCTTCGGGATTTCGACTTTGTCGATATCGGCCGCGTGCGCCTTCCGTCGAACACCGTTCCCGTCACTATCAAAACATTGTTATTTGGATCCAACGGATAATGAATGTGGAATTCAAGGGAGATTTGTGCGCCGCACAACCTCTTCACAGGCTTCAAATAATGGCTAGTTAGTTGATTAAGAAAGCGACAAGCGAAAAATGCCTGTCATTTGCTGCGGTGCACTACATTTGGATAGCTTAGGAATCGAAGGATTGTTCCGCTTTGAAGCTATCCGACTTTGTGTTTATATCCGCCGCAATAAAACCGGATTTTCACCTCTCGCTGAAAGCGAGCGGCAGGTTCGGGCGGAACCAGGGGAATCGCGCTTGTTCGTGTCCAACGCTGAGCCTGTGGCCATGCTTGGAGCCGGATTTTGTCAGCGCCCTGAGCCATCGAGACGTGGGATCGGATCGGAACAGGACCTAGGGTTGGATGTCGGTCTTTAGGACATGGATGATGCGAAAGAGCGTGGCGGGACTCTCCAGCCGCGATCTCTTGATGCGCGTCGCCATTTTTCTGGTCTTGTCGATTACGATAGTCAGCGCGGTCAGTGACCCTCTCGCCCAGTTCGCCGCAGTTGAGGCTGACGAGGTCGGCGAGACGGTTGTCGCCCTCACCCCCGACCTTGACTCAGGGGAGGCCATCGTCCCTCAGGTCGCCGCGACCATCCCGGATTTTCGTTTTGATGACTTGCGCGCCGCTCGGCAAGCGTCTTCACACGACTGGCGCGTCCCCTCCGCCTTCGAAGCGCGGGGGCCGCCCGTCTGAAGCAAAGCGCTCCGTTCGTCTCGCGTGGCGAATGATTGGCAACCGGCCTCGCGCTGGTTTGGGCGCTGAACGGCCTCAAGGCTCCGTTCGCCAAGGAATGGTTGCAACGCCCGGGTCGACTGTTGGAGGGCAGTGGGTTCGGGGTCCGTGCAGCAAACGCGCCGCTGGGTAGCGTTACTTCCCACAATGACCGGGGATCCGCCATTGGTGGATCGACAACCCGAAAGGTATATAGATGGCTGATTGGTTTAGCGCCCTGTCTCAGGGTTTGGGCATCATCATGGAGCCGCACAGATTGGCGCTCCTGTGGGGTGGCGTTCTGGCGGGCCTGGCTTTGGGCATTCTGCCGGGCATCGGCGGCGTCGCGGGAACGGCGCTTCTGCTCCCCTTCACCTACAGCATGGATCCGGCCGCCGCCATGGCGCTGCTGCTTGGTCTTGCCGCCACGACGACACACGGTGATCCGATCTCGGCCATCGTGCTCGGCGCCCCGGGCCATGCGGCCTCCGCCGCCACGGCCCTTGATGGCTATCCCATGACGAAACGTGGCGAGGGCGCTCGAGCGCTCGGCGCCGCTTATATGTCGGCGCTCATTGGCGGTCTTTTCGGGGCCGTCCTCATGGCCGTGGCCCTGCCGATGGTGCGCCCCTTGATCCTGTTCATCGGTTCGCCGGAGTTGCTGGCGCTGTCGGTGTTCGGCATTTCCATGGTGGCGGTGCTCTCGGGCAACGCGCCCCTGCGCGGCCTCACCGCCGGCTGCTTTGGCATGATGCTGGCGATGATAGGCTCGGACCCGCAGACCGGCACCCTGCGCTGGACCATGGATAGCCTCTATCTCTGGGAAGGCCTGCCCCTCGTCCCCCTGACCCTCGGCGTCTTCGCGCTTCCCGAGCTCTGCGATCTTCTTGTCGCCCGCACCGCCGTGGTGCAGAGCGGTGAGAAGATGGAGAACAACTGGAAGGGTCTCTGGCATGGATCGGTGGATTGCTTCGAGCATTTCTGGCTGAACATGCGTTGTTCCTGGATCGGTTCCGTCATCGGCGCCATTCCTGGCATCTCGGCGGCGGTCATCGACTGGATCTCCTACGGTCACGCTCTCAAGACCGAGAAGGAAGCCCAGAGGACCTTCGGCAAGGGCGACGTGCGCGGCGTCATCGCGGCGGAAAGCGCCACTTGCTCGCGTGAAGGCGGCGCGCTCATTCCGACCATCGTGTTCGGCGTGCCCGGCTCCGCCGGCATGGCGATCCTGCTCGGCGCCTTCCTCATGCACGGGCTGGTCCCGGGTCCGGACATGTTGACGAAGAATCTGGCCATCACCTATTCGATGGTCTGGTCTATCGCCATCGCCAATATCCTTGGCTCCGGCCTCTGCTACCTCTTCTCCAGCCAGTTCGCGAAGCTTGCGTCGCTGCGCTACTCCCTCATTCTGCCGGTCGTGCTCTGCATGGTCTATATCGGCGCCTTCGAGGGCAAGCGTCAGTGGGGCGATCTCTATTCGCTGCT
>CANGTC010000222.1 GCA_947456505.1 Beijerinckiaceae bacterium | reverse complement strand
GGCGTCAACCACCACATCCGTGCGGTTGCTGACAGCTATGCGGCGCAGGGCTACCTCGCCGTCGCCCCCGCGCTCTATGACCGCGTGCATCCCAACTATGAATCCGGCTATGAGCAGGCCGACATGCAGGCGGGCGTGGCCACGCGCGGCAAGACCGACGCGGGCAAGGTCATGCTGGACGTGAAGGCGGCGGTGGCGGAAGCGGCCAAGGCTGGCAAGGTGGGCGTCGTCGGCTATTGCTGGGGCGGCACGCTCGCCTTCGCATCGGCAGTGAATCTGCCCGGCGTGGCTGCGGCCTCCGGCTACTATGGCGCTGGCGTCGCCGCCATGTGCGACAAGAAGCCGGTCGCCCCGACCATCCTGCATTTCGGCGAGACCGATCACTCGATCCCCATGGCCGATGTGGAGAAGATCAAGGCCGCGCGTCCCGAGACCCCCGTCTATGTCTATGCGGCGGGTCATGGCTTCAACTGCGACGAGCGCGGCTCCTACAACAAGGAATGCGCCGACGTGGCTCGCCAGCGTACCTATGAGTTCTTCGCCAAGCACGTTGGCTAATCAATAATGGCGTCGGCCCCCGTGGCCGACGCCTCTTCATGAGGGCAGGAACGATGATCGTCGAAAACCAGAAACAGCTCACCGAATTCGCGCTTGACGTCATGAAGCGCACCCCTGATCCGCGCCTGCGCGAGATCATGACCTCCCTCATCACCCATCTGCATGGATTCATTCGCGACGTGCGCCTCACCGAGCGCGAGTTTCAGGACGCCTGCGCCATCATTGCGGAAATGGGTCATCACACCACCGACACCCATAACGAAGTGGTCTTGATGGCGGGCTCGCTCGGCGTGTCCTCCCTCGTGTGTCTGCTCAACAATGGCGACAAGGGCAATACGGAGACGAACCAGAACCTGCTCGGCCCCTTCTGGCGTCTGAACCACCCGGTGACGCCCAATGGCGCCTCCATCATGCGCTCGAAGACCGTGGGCGAGCCGCTCTTCGCCCGCGCCAGGTTCATGGATGTGAAAGGCGCCCCCATCGTCGGCGCGGAAGTCGATGTCTGGCAGTCCAACGCCGAAGGCTTCTACGAGAACCAGGACGAAAATCAGGTGGACATGAACCTGCGCGGCAAGTTCAGCACCGACGAAAAAGGCGAGATCTGGTTCCGCAGCGTGAAGCCCTCGGGCTATCCCATCCCCACCAATGGTCCTGTGGGCCGTCTGCTGATCGCGCAGGAGCGTCATCCCTTCCGCCCCGCGCATCTGCATTTCCTGGCCTACAAGGAAGGCTTCAAGACACTCATCTCGCAGGTCTATTTCGATGACGATCCGCGCATCGAGACCGATGCGCAGTTCGGCGTGACCAAGGCGCTGCTGGGCCATTCGGATCGTCATGATGGCGGCGCGCCCGAGCCCGACATTACGGGCGTCTGGCATTCGCTGAATTATGAGTTCCGCATGGAGGCGGGCGAGGCGCGGTTGCCCCGTCCTCCCATCAAGTAAGCCTCATCGCGTCCATGACCGATCTTCGGCTTTCCGTTCTCGACCAGTCGCCCGCCGTGATCGGCGCGACGCAGGATCGCGCCATCCGCGACACCATCGAGATCGCGCAGCATTGTGACGCGCTTGGTTATGAGCGCTTCTGGGTCAGCGAGCATCATGGCTCCGAGAGCATCGTGGGCTCGGCGCCCGAAATCCTCATCGCGGCCATCGCCTCGCGCACTTCGCGCATTCGTGTGGGCTCGGCCGGGGTCATGCTGCCCCATTACGCCCCGCTGAAGGTGGCGGAACAGTTCCGCGTGCTGGAGGCCATCGCCCCCGGCCGCATTGATCTGGGCCTTGGCCGGGCGCCGGGCGGGGATGGGCGCACCTCCTGGGCGCTGAACCCCGCAGGCGATGACGCCGTGCAGCGCTTTCCCGCCAATGTGCGGGACATCATCGCTTGGACCTCAGGCAAGCCGCTGGTGGACGGCCACGCCCTGGCGAGCCTGAAGGTGACGCCCCAAAGCCCGACCGCGCCGGAAGTCTTCGTGCTCGGCAGTTCCGATTATGGCGCGCAGGTGGCTGCTTATCTTGGCATTCCCTTCTGCTTCGCCGCCTTCATCAGCGAGCGCGGGGCCGAGCAGGCCTTCGAGCTTTATCGGCGCTACTACCAGCCCAGTGAACGCCACCCCGCGCCGCAGCCCTCGGTCTGCCTATTCGCGCTGGCGGCCGCTTCCGAGGCGCAGGCGCGCTTTGTCTTCGCCACCCGCGCCCTTTCGCGCATCAACCGCGACCGGGGCATCCGCAAGCCCCTGCTGCCCCCGCAGGAGGCGCTGGAGGAATTGCGCGCGCGGGGCGAGGACGCCCGCGCCGAGCATATGGCCGACGACGCCATGATCGGCGATGGCGCAAGCGTGGCGCAGAAGTTGCGGGATTACGCGCGCGCGCTGGGCGTGGAGGAGATCGCGATCCTCACGCAAGCCCACGACATGGCCGACCGCAAGGCGTCCTATGGGTTGATTGCGGAAGCGATGGCCCTGCGTCCCCTCATCGCGGCTTGAAGATCTCGTCAAACACCTTCTGCGACGCCTTGGCCTGTTCGGCCGAGTGCTGCACGAAGAGCACCTTCTTTTCGTTCATGCGCTGACGCAAATCCCTGGGGTTGGACTCCACGTCCAGCCGCGTCGGCACACGTCCGCCCATCTTCGAGGAGAATTCCTGCGCTTCGCGGCTCAAAAGGAAATTGGCGGCGAGTCTGGCGGCGTTGGGGTGAGGCGCGTTCTTGTTGACGCCCACCATGCCGAACCAAAGATGCACGGGATCAAGCGCCACATAATCGGTGGGGGCGCCTTGCTGCTTGAGATTGGTGGTCAGCATGGAATAGTTCAGGAGGGCGATGGGATATTCCCCCGCCGCGATCTGCCGCGCCATGGCGAAATGCCCGTCGAGCACCACTGGCTTCAGGGTCGTCTGAATGTCGCGCAGCAGCTTCAGTCCCTTGTCGCGCCCGAAGAACTGGAGCACCGCGTCCATCCATTCACGATCGGTGGCCTCGATGGCGAGCTTGCCGACCCATTGCTTGCGGTCGAGGAAATCCTCGAAGGTTTTGGGCAGCTCGTCGGGCTTCACCAGATTGGTGTTGTATTGAGGCACGCTGTAGCCCGCATAGACGCCATACCAGCGTTTATTTGGATCGCGCGCCTCGGGCATGATGTCCCTGGCGTTGGGCGGCTCGAATTGCAGGGCCAGATTCTCCGGGATCATGTTCACGGTGCCAGCGTTATGCACGTCCCATGATTGCTGGCCGGTGCGCGCCTCAAGCGCAATCTTCGCGTGGAGCGGGGACTCGGCGCCGCGAATGTAATTCACCTTGATCCCCGTGGCGTCTTCGAAAAGCTTCCAGAGTGGCAGGCCCTCCTGCTCATTGGTGGAGGAATAGACCGTGAGCTGTCCCTCCGACCTCGCGCCCGCCATGAGTTCGGGCATGATCCAGGAGGGTTGCTGGCTTTGCGCGCAGGCGGGCGCGCAAACAAGCGCCGCGACGGCGCAGATGAGCAGATGTTTCATGGGCCCCTCCCGGATGGCTCCGGCTTTGGCCGGATGTTTCCCTCGGTATTTTCGCAGGGGCTTGATGGTTGTCAAACCAAGGGTCTTCACTGTTTTGATACATCTATAATTTCCGGAATTTAAAATATAATAGCGAAGATAACGCTATATTGCCAAGTTTAATATAGTTAACGTTCTATTAATACGCTTATTTTTTGAGTTACTCCGCTCTAGGTTGCAATGCCATCGCTTGCCATTATTTTACTAATCTGTCGCGTTCATGCGTATTGAATTGGAGTTGGGGTATGGCGGATATGATGATTTTGCGAGAGCGTATGGTTGCGGAACAGATCGCGCCGCGCGGCGTGAGCGATCCGCGCGTTCTGGAGGCCATGCGCGAGGTTCCCCGCGAGCGCTTCGTCGATCCGGAATTTGTCGATCAGGCCTATGAGGACAGGCCGCTTCCCATTGCGGAGGGGCAGACCATTTCACAACCCTTCATCGTCGCGCTCATGGCGCAGGCGGCTGAGATCAAGGCCGCCGACCGGGTGCTCGAAATTGGCTCGGGCTCCGGCTATGGGGCGGCCGTGCTGAGCCACCTGGCCTCGCGCGTCTGGAGCATCGAGCGCCACCCCAGGCTCGCCCGCATGGCCGGTTCGCGCATCGCCGAATTGGGGCGCGCCAACGTCACGGTGTTGCGGGCCGATGGCTCGAACGGCTGGCCGCCAGCGGCGCCTTTCGACGCGATCATCGTGACGGCGGGCGGCCCGGTGGTTCCCGAGGCCCTGAAGCAGCAGCTCGGCGTCGGCGGGCGCCTCATCATCCCCCTGGGCCCCTATGGCGGCGTGCAGAGATTGATGCGGATCACCCGCGCCAGCGCCGCCGCCTGGACTGAGGAGGATCTTGGGGCGGTGCAGTTCGTACCCCTCGTGATTGAAGGCGGCCGAAACGGGCGGACCCCGGGCCCCTGAGCCTTGCTCCCCCCCGCCGAATGGCCCTAAAAGCCTTCGTAAAGGGGGAAACCGACATGAAGCTCAATCTCAGCATCGCCTTCGCCGCCAATCCGCGCACCTGGCCCATTCTCGACGGGCGGGTGAAGGTGGAGGGCGTGGAGC
The DNA here is from genome assembly GCA_947456505.1 of Beijerinckiaceae bacterium. GTDB lineage: Bacteria > Pseudomonadota > Alphaproteobacteria > Rhizobiales > Beijerinckiaceae > Terripilifer. The sequence goes on along the minus strand of CANGTC010000222.1, from coordinate 1,443 downwards.
TCACCCCCAGCGTCGTCGGCGCCTCCGAACTCTTCTGGCGCCAGTTGAAATTCGCCGATTTCGACGTGGCGGAAATGTCCATGTCCTCCTACATGATCGCGTTGTCCAAGGGCGACGAGCGGTTCATGGGCCTGCCGATCTTCACCACGCGGCGGTTTTTCCACTCGCACATTCTGGTGCGCCGGGACTCGGGCATCGAACGGCCGGAGGATCTCAAGGGCAAGCGCGTGGGCGTGACCGAATATCAGCAGACCGGCGCCCTATGGACCCGCGGCGCGCTGGAGCATGAGTGGGGCGTCAAGTCCAGCGACTGTGAATGGTTCATGGAGCGCACGCCCGAACTCAGCCACGGCGGCGCCACGGGCTTTCGTCCGCCCGAAGGCGTGACGGTGCACCAGATTCCCCCGGAGAAAAGCGTCGCGACGATGATGCTGTCGGGCGAGTTGCAGGCCTGCGTCCACTATCGCGGCCACGCCTCCATCGTGAACCGCAGCAATGTGGATCTGAAGAACCATCCGGAGATCCGCACCCTCTTTCCCGATGTGGCCGCCGAGGGCGCGCGTTACTGGAAAAAGACCGGCATCCACCCCATCAATCACGGCATGGTGATCCGCCGCGAGTTGGCGCAAAAGCATCCTTGGCTCGCCATCAATCTGGTGAAGGCCTTCAACGAGGCCGCCCGCATCGCCGACGCCGAGCGGATGGAGCATTGCGACTACCATTTCGACACCGGGCTGCTGTCGGGCGAGGCCCGCAAGGCCCTGGCGACCCCGCTGGTGCGCCATGGGGTGGCGGCCAACCGCAAGACCCTGGAGGCGGCCGCGCTGCATCTGGTGGAGCAGGGCCTCGCCCCGCGCCGCTTCGAGATGGAGGAAATCTTCGCGCCCAGCACCATCGAGCTCTAGGGCCGCGACTTTCGGTTACCGTCCAGCCTCTTTCCAACCGGCGCCGCAGGGCCTAAAAGCCGAGGAAAGATCGCTGGCCGGAACCCTGACCCATGACTTACCAGTATTCGCCGCTGTTTCCCCTCGGCAAGGATGAGACCCCCTACCGCAAGCTCACCTCCGAAGGCGTGAGCGTCGAGACCCTGGGCGGGCGCGAAATCCTCACCGTGAGCCGTGAGGCGATCCGTCTTCTGGCCGAACAGGCCATGATCGACATCAACCACCTGCTGCGCCCGGGCCATCTGGCCCAGCTCGCCAAGATCCTCGACGATCCCGAGGCCACCAGCAACGACCGTTTCGTGGCCTATGACCTGCTCAAGAACGCCAATATCGCGGCGGGCGGCGTGCTGCCCATGTGCCAGGATACCGGCACCGCCATCGTCATGGGCAAGAAGGGCCGCATGATCTGGACCGACGGGCAGGACGAAAGCGCCATCGCGGAAGGCATCCGCGACGCCCATGAGCGCAAGAACCTGCGCTATTCCCAGCTCGCCCCCCT
>CANGTC010000221.1 GCA_947456505.1 Beijerinckiaceae bacterium | reverse complement strand
TATTGTCGCCAGCAGGAATTCCGCCTCTGCGACGAGACCGACACGCTCAACCGCGCCGACACCGTGCGCTATGGCTCCACCGCCGTGGCGATTGGTCCGGGCCTGTGGGGCGGTTTCGCCACCCATCAATACCTGCATCCCAATTCCGTCTTCCATCGCGTGCCCGATTCCATGCCCGCCGTGCTGGCCGCCATGGCCCTGCCGCTCGGCAACGGCGTTGAATGGGCCTATTTGCAGGGCAAGCTGCGCATTGGCGAAACCGTTGTGATTCAGGGCCCCGGCCAGCAGGGCCTAGCCTGCGTCGTCGCTGCGAAAGAGGCGGGCGCGGGTTGCATCATCGTAACGGGGCTGGGCACGCCCACCGACACGCGGCGGCTCGAGTTGGCGAAGCGCCTCGGCGCTCATCACGCCATCAATGTGGACGAGCAGGATGTGCTGGAGACTGTCGCCGACATCACCGGTGGCGAGATGGCTGATCTGGTGCTCGATTGCGCGGCGGGCGGCACCCAGACCATCGTCACCGCCATCAATCTGGCGCGCAAGTCAGGCCGCATCATCCTAGGCGGCTGGAAGTTCAAGGATGTGCCGAATTTCCCCAGCGATACGCTGGTGCGCCGCTTCCTCACTGTGAAGGGCATGCGCGGGCATTCCTATGAAGCGGTGGAGCTTGGGCTGCAGATCATTGCAGGCGGACGCTATCCGCTCCACGAAATGGCCACCCATGTGTTCGGTTTGAAGGATGTGGATCTGGCCCTTCGCACGGTTGGCGGCGAGGGCGAGCCCAACGCCATCCATTGCGCGGTTGATCCGTGGATGTAGCGTCTGCTTGCAATCGCGCGCAGCCCATTGTCAGATAGAAAAGGGAAATGGCGCCTCAGAGCGCCTGATGGAGGAAATGATGCAGGGCAAGTTCGGACCGTTTGCGATCATGGGCGCAGTCTTCATGGCGCTGACCAGCAGCGTCATGGCGCAGGACAAGCCGATTCCGCTGAAGGTGGGGACCCTGAAGCAGGGCTCGCTCACCAATGTCTGGGCGGCGAAACAGGCGGGCATCTTCGCGAAGAACGGCCTCGACGTTGATTTGATCGAGTTCCGCAATGGCAACGAGGCCATCGGCGCCCAGCGTGGCGGCAATGTGGATCTCGTGCTCACCATTCCCGGCACCGCCATGGTGGCGCGCGAGCGTGGCTTTGACCTCGTGCTCATCGTCGGCAGCGAGACCTCTCAGCCCCAGGCGCCCGACACCGGCTCCATCGTCGTGCGCAAGGACTCCGACATCAAGACCCTGAAGGACCTGAAGGGCAAGACCATCGCCATTTCAGGCACCCATACGCAAAAGACCGTCGCGATCCAGTCGCTCCTGAAACGCAATGGCGTTGGCCCCGATGATTTCAAATTCATCGAAATGCCCTATGCGAGCCAAGTCGATTCCCTGCGGGGCAAACAGGTCGAGGTCGTCGCCTCGCTCGACCCCTGGACGACGCTGTTCCGCAATTCTGATTTCGCCCGCATCCTCGCCTATGACTATTTCGAGTCCCTGCCCGAGCAGCCCATCGGCGGCTGGTATGCGCGCGCCGATTACGCGGCGAAAAATGGCGAGGCCATGAAGCGTTTCGCCCAGTCCATGTGCGATGTCGCCGACCACATGGCGGCGGACCCCGCCCGCGCCCGCAAATATATCGCCGATTACACCGGCCTTGACGTGGCGCTGGTGCAGGACACTCCGCTCAACAAATGGACCTGCAAGATCAACCTGCCGGTCTGGCAAAAGGTCGCGGACATGATGTACGAGGGCGGCGAGTTGCAGAAGCCCTTCAAGATCGACGACATGCTCTCTGACTTCGCGAAAGTGAACGTGACGAAGTAGAGGCCGCCATGCGGTTTGGTTGCTGGACGCCGCTGCGTGGCGGCGAAGAGGGGATCGAGGATCATTTCGAACTGGCGCGCGCCACCTTGCAGAAGGCGGAGCGCTACGGCTTCGAGACGAGCCTCGTCGCCGAGCGTTTCATCGGCGCGGAATACGAGGCCTGGGTTCTCGCCACGGCGCTGTCCCAGCACACCAGCAAGATCGAGCTCATCGTCGCCGTGCATCCGGGCATCGTCTCGCCCCAGGTGGCGGCGAAGATGGGCGCGACGCTCGACAATCTCACGCGTGGCCGCTGCGCCATCAATGTGGTCAACGGCTGGTGGCGCGAGGAGATGGACACCTATGGCAATGGCGGCTGGCTCGACGAGGGCGAGGCCCGCTATCGCCGCATGGATGAATTCATCGAGATCATGACAGGGCTCTGGACCAAGGAGGAGGTGACTCTGCAGGGCGAGTTCTACCAGATCGACAAGGGCCGCTTGCCGCAAAAGCTTCATGCGCAACCCCATCTGCCGATCTATGCGGCGAGCCGCTCCGAGATCGGCAAGGATGTGGTGGCGCGTCGCTGCCAGAGCTGGTTCATCGACGCTCCGCCCGGCCATCGCCAGTGGGAGGAGAATTTCGCCGCCATGGAAGGCCATCTGCGCGCCATGGATCGGCGCTGCGCCAGTCTTGGACGCAAGCTGGACTATGTGCTCAACGCGGCGGTGCTCTGCGCGGATAGCGATGAAGAGGCCCATGCTCGCGCCGATGCGTTGGAAGAGCGCGCCCGGGGCGACCGGCTGCTCATGGCGGGCGGGGTGAAGGGGCTGGGCGGCGGCCTCGTGGGCGCGCCCGCCACCATCGCGGCGCGGATCGACCGCTATGCGCAGATTGGCGTGGACTGCCTCATGTTGCGCTTTTTGCCCGCTTTCGAAGGCATGGACCGTTTCGCCCGCGACGTGATGCCGCTTCTCGTGGAAAAGGGCGCCTTGACCCGCGCCTGATGGCGTCAGCGTCGCAATTTGGTCGCAAGTTGCTGTCACGCGCGTCCGACAGGGTGTCGCCGCAGCGCCCGAGTTCCCCCGGCCCCGGGTTCGGGCTAGAAGGGATCTGGTAACGAGTTGCGTGGCCGACAGGGGTATTGGTGAAACCGAGCCTGATGAGATGGGGCCTTTGGGCCAAGCGCGCCAGCGCTCTGAGCCTCGCCGCCGGGCTGCTGGTCGGTTGTGCGACCGAGCGCCCCTTGCTCGCCGCTTTGCCCGAGATTCCCGAGGCCTATCGGGCATCGGCTTCGGGTCCCGCCCAGCCGCCGGGCTTCTGGGCGGCCCAGTTCGGCGCGCCCGAACTCGCCCGGCTGGTGGCGCTGGCCCAGGAGCAGAACCTCGACATCGCCGCCGCCAGCGCCCGAATCGTTCAGGCGCAGGGTCTGGCCGAGAGCGCAGTCGCGGCCCTTTATCCACAGGTCCAGGGCACTCAGAACGCCAACCGCAGCCTCTCGCCCGGCACGCTGCGCGCCAAGGAGGGGCCTTTCCGCTCCACCATCTCCAATCGCTTCGATCTCGGCCTGACCGCGAGCTACACCCTCGACCTCTTCGGCCGCAACCAGGCCCTGGCCGAGTCGGCGCAGGAGACGGCCCTCTCCAGCGTCTATGATCGCGATGTGGTGGCGGTGGCGACCCTCGCCACGGTCGCCAACAGCTATTTCCTGATGCTGGCCGCCCAGGACCGGCTGCGGCTGGCCCGGGAGGACATCCGCATCGCCGAAAGCGTGCTGGAGGCGATCCGTCAGCGGCTGGAGGTCGGCACCGCCACGGCGCTTGATTACGCCCAGCAGGAGAGCGTCGTCGCCAACCAGCGCGCCAATGTGCCCGCTCTGGAACAGGCGGTGCAGCAGACCCGCAATGTTCTGGCGGTGCTGGTGGGGCGCACGCCCGAGAGCATGAGCGTGCGGGGAGGAAGCCTTGATGTCCTCAAGATCCCCCGCGTAGGCCCGGGCCTGCCCTCCCAACTGTTGTTTCAGCGGCCCGACATTGCTTCGGCCGAGGCCAAGCTCGCCGCCCAGAACGCCAGCGTGAAAGCCGCCCGCGCAGCCTTCTTTCCCACCATCACTCTCACTGGCGCGGCCGGGGTTTCGAGCATCACGCTCAAGAACCTGCTCCGCCCCGACGCATTGGCGGCCTCGCTGGCGGAGGGGCTCGTGGCGCCGATCTTCACGGGCGGCAATCTGGAGGGGCAGCTTCAGGCGGCGCAGGGTCGCCAGATCGAGTCGCTGGAAATTTACCGCAAAAGCATCATCCAGGGGCTGGCCGATGTGGAAAATGCCCTGATTGCGGTGCAACAGTCCGCTATTCATGAAAAATTGCAGTTGGCCGCCGTAGCGGCGGCGCGCCGGGCCTACCAGATAACAGAGGTGCGCCTGCGGGAGGGTACGGTCGACGTGGTGACGCTGCTCAATATCCAACTCACGCTGTTTCAGGCGCAGGACCAGTTGACCCAGGTGCGTCTGCAACGCTTCCAGGCTGCGGTGTCGCTCTATCAGGCGCTGGGCGGCGGCTGGACGCGGGAGCGCGCGGTTCTCGCTTTCGTCGGACCGATCGCTTCCGGGGAGGGCGCCCAGCCATGAAGAAGCTCCTCGTCCTTCTCATCATCGCCGTGCTTGGCGCCTGGGGCGCGGAGCGTCTGGGCGTCATCAGCATTCCCTTCCTCAGTGGCGATACCGCGCAAGTGGCGCAGGAGCGGCCACGCTTCTTTGGCGGGCGGCGCGCGCAAAGAGGCGCCGAGGTTGTGCCCGTGCTCACCGCAGCGCTGATCCGGCAGGATGTGCCGGTCACCATTGACGCTGTCGGCACCGTGCAGGCCTTGAATACGGTTTTGGTGCGCGCGCAGGTGGACGGGCGGCTCACCGAGTTCACCTTTCGCGATGGGCAGGATGTGAAGAAGGGCGATGTGCTCGCCCGCATCGATCCGCGCACCTATCAGGCGCTCTACGATCAGGTCGTCGCCAAGAAGGCGCAGGATGAGGCGCAGCTAGAGAACGCCCGCATAGATCTTGATCGTTACACACGCCTGGCCGCCGGCAATTTCGGCTCGCGCCAACAGGCGGACACCCAGAAGGCCACCGTCGCCCAGCTTGAAGCGCAGGTGCGGCTCGATCAGGCGGCGATCGACAACGCCAAAGCCATTCTCGATTACACCACGATCACCGCCCCCATCGACGGACGCACCGGCCTGCGCGCGGTGGATGTGGGCAATATCATCCGCGCCAGCGACGCCACGGGGCTCGTCACCCTCACGCAGGTGAAGCCTGTGGCGGCGGTGTTCAGCCTGCCCCAGCAATATCTGCGCGCCGTGGTGGCCGGGCAGGCGCGCGGGCGCCTGAAGGTGCAGGCCATGGAGGCCGACAACGCCACGGTCATCCAGACTGGCGAGGTCGAGGTGATCGACAACCAGGTGGACGTGAGCACCGGCACCGTGCGCGTGAAGGCAATCTTCGCCAACGCTGATCTGGGCCTGTGGCCCGGCCAGTTCATCAATGTGCGCGTCTTCGTGGATGTGTTGCGTGAGGCCCTCGTGGCGCCAGCGGGCGCCATCCAGCGGGGGCCCAGGGGCGCCTTCGTCTATGTGCTGACGCCCGAGACCAAGGCCGCGATGAAACCTGTGACCGTGGGCCGTCAGGATGAGGCCATCGCGGTCATCCAGAACGGCGTCGAGGCGGGTGACATCGTCATCACCACGGGCTTTGGTCAACTCACCGATGGCTCCACCGTGCGCCCGCAAACGCCCGCCCAGCCCGAAGCGGCGGCGCCCTCTGAGGCGCGGCCCCGTGGCGGGCCGGGTCAGGGCCGTCGTGGCGAGGGGCAGGGGCGGCCGCAACCGCAGGGCGGCGCCGCGGCCGCCGCCAGATGAGCGTTTCAGCGCCCTTCATCCTTCGGCCCGTGGCGACTTCGCTGCTGGGCGTCGCGATCCTTCTGTGCGGTCTGCTGGGATTCTGGCGTCTGCCGGTCTCGGCCTTGCCGCAGGTCGATTTTCCGACCATGCAGATCATGACGCGCCTGCCCGGCGCCAATCCCGACACCATCGCGGCCATCGTCACCGCGCCGCTGGAGCGCCAGTTCGGCCAGATCCCGGCGCTGGTCTCCATGTCCTCGCAATCCTCCTTCGGCCTCAGCCAGATCACCCTGCAATTCGAGCTGGACCGCGACATCGACGCCGCCGCGCAGGATGTGCAATCGGCGATCAAT
>CANGTC010000220.1 GCA_947456505.1 Beijerinckiaceae bacterium | reverse complement strand
GGTCGATCCCTATCTGCGGCCCATCTATGACGCGCTCTATGATTTCATGGATGGCCGCACGGTGGAGCGGGGCATGCAGACCGGCATGATCGAAGTGGCGCCGCTGGCCTTCATGCGCGGGCGCACGCTCACCGCTTCCTGCATTCTGCTGGACGAAGCGCAGAACGCCACCTCCATGCAGATGAAGATGTTCCTGACACGGCTTGGCGAGGGCTCGCGCATGATCATCACGGGGGATCCCACCCAGACCGATCTGCCGCCAGGTCAGAAGTCCGGCCTCAGCGAGGCTATTGGCCTTTTGAGCGAACTCGAAGGCATCGGCCATGTGCGCTTTCGCGCCGCCGATGTGGTGCGCCATGACCTGGTGCGCCGCATCGTCGACGCCTATGAGGCGCCCGGACGGGAGGCGGCGGCGGCGCGGCCATGAGTCCTCTCATATCGACGCTGGTGGAATGCGACGCCTGGAACCAGCATGAGGGCTTCGAAGCCCTCGCCAGCGAGGTGATCGCAAAGGCTGTCGCCGTCACGAAAATCAAGCTCGCGAAAGGGGCGGAGGTCAGTCTGCTCCTGTGCGATGACGCACGCATCCGGGAAATCAATCGCGACTGGCGTGGTCTCGACAAGCCCACCAATGTGCTGTCCTTCCCCGCGGTCCCGCGCGCCATGCTGGCGAAGTCTCCCGCCGTCGGCGACATCGCCATCGCCTGGGAGACCGTGGCGCGCGAGGCGAATGATGAAGGCAAGAGCTTTCGCGATCACTATATGCACATGGTGGCGCACGGTTTCCTGCATCTGCTGGGCTATGATCATGAAACTGACGCAGAAGCGGAGGAAATGGAGGGGCTGGAGATCAGCATCCTCGGCGCTCTTGGCGTCGCCGATCCCTATGCGACGCTTGATATGGATTTCACGGATCAATGAGCAGTTCCGACACACCCAACGCAACGGGCGCAGAAAAGCCCGGCCTCTTTGACCGATTGCGGGCCTTGTTCGGTTTGCAGGGCGCCTCGGTGCGCGAGGATATCGAGGATGCGCTGGAGGAATCCGCCACCTCTGACGATTTCACGCCGCAGGAACGGCTCATCCTCAAGAATGTCTTGTCCTTGCATGACTTGCGCGTCGCCGATGTAATGGTGCCGCGCGCTGACATCATCAGCGTGCGCGCCGACGCGACCCTTGGCGAAGTGCTCTCGATTTTCCGCACGGCGGGCCATTCGCGCATACCTGTTTATGGCGACACCCTCGATGATCCCCGGGGCATGGTGCATATTCGCGACTTCGTGGATTTTCTCGCCAAGGTGGCGGACCCCGCAGGGGCGCCGGAATCGGCGAAATTGTCCGGGCTCAATGGCGTCGATCTCACCACGCCTCTGTCGTTGGCGCGCATTCTTCGCCCTGTGCTCTTCGCTCCACCCTCCATGCCTGCGCTTGATCTGCTCGTGAAGATGCAGGCGACGCGCACTCATATAGCTCTCGTGATTGACGAATATGGCGGCACCGATGGGCTCGTCTCCATCGAAGACATCGTCGAGACCATTGTTGGCGACATCGAGGACGAGCATGATCTTGATGAAGCCCCGCAGATCGAGGCGGCGCCGGACGGCAGCTTCATCGTGGACGCCCGCGCGACCCTCGACGATGTCGCGCAGGCGGTGAATGCGCCTTTGGACACGCTTGTGGATCTGGAAGAGGTCGACACCATCGCAGGCCTCGTCTCCGCCCTTGCCGGCCATGTGCCTGCGCGCGGCGAGATCATACAAATGGGCGAGGCGCTTGAATGCGAGGTCCTCGACGCTGATCCGCGACGGGTGAAGAAGATCCGGATCCGCAGAGCAGGCGCCAATGCGCTGAAAGATGTTTAAAAGTTCTTTGAGTTGAGGCGCCCATGGGGGCCGGGACATTGTTTTAAGAGACCGCGCAAGATGGCCTTTGCTGATCGCATCATATTGTCCTGGGGTTGGGGTCGACGCGGCCTCGCTTTCGCCGCCGGAGCTTGTGGCGCGCTGGCCATGGCGCCCTTTGATTTCTTCCCGGCCTTTTTCATTCCCATGATCGTCGCCGTCTGGCTCATTGATGGATCGGCCCGGTCCGTGAACGGACAGGGCTGGCGCAATGATGCGCTGGCGCGCTCGATGCTCGACGCGGCGCATGATGGCTGGTGGTTGGGCTTCGGCTTCTTTGTCGCGGGCCTGTGGTGGCTGGGCGCGGCCTGTCTTGTGGAGCCTGATCAATTCGCCTGGGTCTTGCCTTTCGCTGTGTTCGGCTTGCCTGCGGTGCTCGCCCTCTTCACAAGCCTTGGCTTCGCCCTCGCGCGGCTGTTGTGGAGCACGGGGCCCGGCCGCATTTTCGCCCTGGCCTTCGGTCTTGGATTTAGTGAATGGCTGCGCGCCGCGGTCGCGACGGGCTTTCCCTGGAATGCGTTTGGCATGGCGTTGGGGGGCAATCTCGTTCTCGCCCAGCCCGCAGCCTTCGTTGGGCTTTATGGTCTGAATGTGGTGGCTGTTCTGATCTTCGCCGCGCCTGCATGTCTGGTCGATGGTCGTCGTGGTCAACGCAGGACCATCCGCTCCCTGACGCCAGCAGCGCTCGGACTTGGTCTTCTCGCTCTCGTTGGCGCTGGCGGCGCCCTGCGCCTGTGGAGCGCCCCCGTCGATATGACCCCTGATGTGCGCTTGCGCATCATGCAGCCCAATCTGGCTCAGGACGACAAATTCCGGGCGGATCGCAAGGACGAGATTCTCAGGCGCTATATGGTCCTGTCGGATCGCGCGACCTCGCCACAGACCTCTGGGGTGGCGGACGCCACGCATCTCATCTGGCCGGAGTCGGCTTTCCCGTTCATTCTGTCTCGGGATGCTGATGCGCTCGCCCGGCTGGGCGCCTTTCTGGGGCGTGGAACCGTTTTGGTGACGGGCGCCGCCCGCATGGAGGATGTCCCTCGCAGCGCGAGGCTGCCGGGTGAAACCAATGTGAATTATTTCAACTCGATTCAGGCGCTGGCGCGTGGCGGCGAGATCGTCGCCAGCTATGATAAGGTTCATCTGGTCCCCTTCGGCGAATATCTGCCTTTCAGCGGCCTTCTGGAATCGCTTGGCATGCGCCATTTCGTGCATATCCCCGGGGGGTTCGAACCGGGGTCGCGACGCAGGCTTTTGCAGGTTCCGGGACTTCCCCCCGCTGCGGCTCTGATCTGCTATGAGGCGATCTTCTCGGGGGAGGCTGTGCCTGATGCGGGCCTGAGCGAGCGTCCCGGTCTGCTCCTGAACGTCACCAACGATGGTTGGTTCGGCAACACCACCGGGCCCTATCAGCATCTCTCCCAGGCGCGTTTGCGCACCGTGGAGGAAGGACTGCCCATGGTGCGCGCCGCCAATACGGGCCTGTCGGCGGTCATCGATCCCTATGGGCGCATTCTGCGTCAATTGCCTCTGGGAGTGGATGGCGTGATCGACAGCCCCCTGCCGCGCGCGGCGTCGCCAACTTTCTTTGCAGGCAATCCCCTGGTCGGGCCGCTTGCGTTACTCTTGTTTTGTTTGTTTGGGGCATTGTTCTGGCGCCGACAAATGAGGTGAGCAAAATCCAGGGAGCGTTAGACGCCGGCTTCCGCTATCAGTGCGGAAGTCAAGGATTCTATAAGCTCCACGCACATGGCCTTTTCATGGATCATTAATTTGATGGGTACGGGTGGAAGCGGGGGATCAGTTTCTATCATCACCAGTTTGCCTTCGGCGATCGCAGGCTGCGCCGCGCAGGCAAGGGTGCAAGCCAGTCCAATTCCATGGATGACGGCGTTGATGACAGAGGCGATGCTTTGAATCCGCAAGACAATGCGGGGTTGTCGTAATCCGCTTTCCTTCAATATGATGTCCAGAACCCTCCAGCCTGCAGATTCCTCCATCCCTGCGACCAGATCGAAATGTTCAAGATCGCAAACCGCGACGCGTTTGTTTTTGGCGAGTGGATGCGTTGGCGAGGCGACAATGACCAGAGGCATCGTGCCTATGATCACGCCCTCAAACTCGTTTGTCTCGGGCGAGGCTAGAGCGATGGCCGCATCCACGCGGTCCTCGCGCATGAGCCTCATTATCTGCAAGATGGGTTCGCTATAGATCGATATGCGCGCGTCCGGACGATCGCGCAAAAACGTCGATAGAGCGCCATGCGTGATATAGTTTGCAAGCGCTTGTTGAATTACGATTGAGACCGTCTTCGCCGCCATTGGGTCAAAACGTTTTACGGTCGCCTGGAATTCTGCGGATTTCGCCAGCGCCTCGCAGGCGTATTTGTAAAGGGCCTCCCCTGTAGGCGTGATGACGTTGCGGTGGCCGCGGTTGCGCGTGAACAGCGTCGAGCCCAACTGGGTCTCCAGCGAGCGTAGATGGGCGGTGACGGAGGGTTGGGAAATATCTAGCTGATCGGCCGCTGCATTGACGCCGCCGCAGTCCACCACTGCGCGAAACACCTGCAATCTGCGTGAACTCGGACTTTGAATGGCGTACTCCCACCTTGGTAATAGCTTATAGGCTATTACTATGATAGCCTATTAACCTATTGTCAAGGTTCAACTTCATGGGGCAAGGTTCCGTGCGTCAGTTCGAAGAATCAGCGTCAGGTTGTTTTGCTGCGTCATATAAAGATTGCTTGATCATAGCTTTTTGTGATTAAAGCCTCTCTATCGGGGGAGCAGGCTTATTATAATTATTTGATCAAACGATCTAAAGCCGACCGCGAATGAAGTATCTTTGGGTAAGGCCAACTGCGCCTCACTCCATGCGCATGAGGTGAAACTTGCCGAAATCACCCAATCCCATCGATTTGCATGTGGGAAGTCGCGTCCGGATGCGGCGAATGTTGCTTGGCATGAGCCAGGAAAAGCTTGGGGAAGCTCTCGGCGTCACCTTCCAGCAGGTCCAGAAATACGAAAAAGGAATGAACCGCATCGGCGCCAGCCGTTTGCAGGACATAGCCAAGATCCTCGACGCGCCCCCTTCCTTCTTTTTTGAAGATGCCCCATCCGCTGGCGGCGCGTCACAAAGCGGCTTTTCCGAAGGCAATTCGGCTGGTTTTGTCGTGGAGTTCCTCTCTACGGTGGAAGGATTGCAACTCAACAAAGCCTTCGCCAGCATCACAGATCCGAAAGTCCGCAAGCGGATTGTGGATCTGGTGGTGGCCATCGCCGCTGCGGAACAGGCCCGATCAAACTGAGGCGTTCGCTATATAGAACGAAATCGCCCATTCGGCTTGACCAAACGAACGCGGTCTGCAAGAAAGTTCCTCGCTTAAAGCTCGTTCAAGACCGCTCAGGGCGAAGAAACCCGCTCAATGCGGCTAGATATCCACCGGAGGCATGCGTGGCCCGTAAAAGCTATCTTTTCACCAGTGAATCGGTCTCCGAAGGCCATCCCGACAAGGTTTGCGACCGGATTTCCGATGAAGTCGTAGATCTCTTCTTCCGGGAAGGCGCCGCGGCCGGCATCGACCCCTATCAGATCCGCGTCGCCTGCGAGACCCTCGCCACGACGAACCGCGTCGTCATCGCGGGCGAAGTGCGTGGCCCCCGCATCGAGGAAGACACCATTATCCAGACCGCTCGCAAGGCGATCCGCGACATCGGCTACGAGCAGGAAGGCTTCCACTGGGAGCACGCCAAGATCGAGGTGCTGCTGCATTCCCAGTCCGCCGACATCGCCCAGGGCGTTGACGCCGCTGGCAACAAGGACGAAGGCGCGGGCGATCAGGGCATCATGTTCGGCTACGCCTGCCGTGAAACCCCGGAGCTGATGCCTGCCCCGATCCACTACGCCCACAAGATTCTGCGCCTCATCTCCGAGGCCCGTCACGCTGGCACGGAAAAGGGCCTCGGCCCCGATTCCAAGAGCCAGGTGACCGTGCGCTACGAAGACGGCAAGCCCGTCGGCGTGACCCAGATCGTGGTGTCCCACCAGCATCTGATCGAGGACCTCACCTCCGCCCAGGTGCGTGAACTGGTCGAGCCCTATGTCCGCAAGGCCCTGCCCGATGGCTGGATCAGCAAGGACACGGTCTGGCACATCAACCCCACCGGCAAGTTCTACATCGGCGGCCCCGATGGCGACTGCGGCCTCACCGGC
>CANGTC010000219.1 GCA_947456505.1 Beijerinckiaceae bacterium | reverse complement strand
GGGTTACGTTGCCTGACGCTTGAGGTCCGGGAGGCTGAGATCGCCGCTCTGGTTCGAAGGGGCCTTCTTCACCCGGACAGCCATTCTGACGACAGGGCCATACGGACAGCGCTTTATGCGCTTCTCGACCGCCACCTTGGCGGCGGCATGTGACGCGTCACCTCAAGAATGGAGATTGTCGTGGCTAGATATAGCAAAAACCTGATCACCGGACGCCAGCTCCGCGCCGCCCGTATCTTGGCTGGCCTGACCCAGCGCACCCTTGGGGCCGCTCTGGGCGTAGATGAGCGCGCCGTCCGCTTCTGGGAGCGCAAGCACGACCGGCGGCCCACCAGCGCCCCCAATGACGCCCGCATAGAGCAGGCGTTGCTGGACCATGGCGTGATTTTGTTCGCGAAGCCAACGCCGGGTGCGAGGTTGGCGAAATAATTTCCGTTTCGGCAGGGTTGGCGGAAAGCGGTAATTTCCGGACATGTACGCGCGCACGCGCGCGACCGGTTTCCGGCGATGGGTGGGGTGCTCCGCCCGACGTCCGGAATAATCCGGCCGGATTGTCCCAGTCATAGTCTACGACAGGCGTAGGAACGCCATTAGGCGGCGAGTCGTCTGAATTGTTGGTAGCTATGTGGTAGCTAGGACGTTTCCGCGCGTCGATGAAAATCCGCTAAACTATTGATTTTATTGGCGCACCCGACACGATTCGAACGTGTGACCTTTGCCTTCGGAGGGCAACGCTCTATCCAGCTGAGCTACGGGTGCGGGCCGTTTCCGGCGTGGAGCGACGCAAGCGCCGTTCCTGAGAACTTTTAGCTGATCCTTTGGGTCGGGGCAATGCGTCTTGCGGGTGTTTCAGATCTGGCCGCTGCCGCGCGCGCGCAGGGGGCGTTCCTCCATGGCGGCCAGGACGCTGGCGGAGAGGAAGAAGCCGAGCGCGCCCGCCATGAAGATCCAGCGGAATTGCGCCACATAGTCGGTGCCATAGGCGGGGCCCGTGGCTTCGCCGCCGCCTATCACGAGGGTGCCGAACACCGCCACGCCCGTGGCGGCGCCCAGGTTGCGCATGAAGGTGATCAGGGCGGTTGCGGTGCCCAGATCGTGGCGGGGCACTGCATTCTGGATGGAGATGGTGGTGACAGGGAAGACCCCACCCACCCCGATCGAGACCACGGTGAAAAGGATTTCCACCGTCAACAGAGACATGCCCTCCGGCTTGAAGAACAGCGGCAGCACGCACAGTCCGCCCAGGATCAGGCCGATCATGGGCGCAATCTTGTAGCGGGGCATGCTGGCCATGATCTTGCCGCAGATCACTGCGCCGATGGTGCTTCCCGTCATCAGGGGCAGCAGGGCGATGCCCGACTGGGTGGCGGTCAGGCCCATGATGGTTTCGAAATAGATCGGCACATAGATCGACAGGCCCACGAAGACGCCCATGCACAGGCCGACCGCCGTTCCGCCCGTCAGCACTACCTTGTTTGACAGCAACCGCAGGGGGATCAGCGGCTCGGCGGCGGTGCGCAGCCGCCAGGTCAGCAGGGCTATGGCGACCACGGCGGCGGCCATCACGCCCAGCACTGGCGCCGAGCTCCAGGGGTAGCGCGTGCCTCCCCAACTCAGCATCAGCTGCACCAGTACGGAGGCGACCACCAGCAGGCCGGCGCCGCCGAAATCCAGTTTGTGGGGCCGCTCATAGCGGGGCAGGCGCTTGAGCTTGGAATCGGTCATGAAATAGGCTGCAAGACACAGCGGCAGGTTGATCCAGAAAATCAGCGACCAGTGCCACTTGTCCGCAAGATAGCCTCCCAGCGCCGGGCCCAGCAGGCTCGAGGTCGTCCACATGACGGAGGTGTAGACCTGATACTTGGGCCGCTCCAGCGGGGGCACGATGTCGCCGACGATGGTCATGGCCAGCGAGATCAGCCCGCCGCCGCCCACCGCCTGCAGGGCGCGGGCGAGCGCCAGAGTGATCATGGTGGGCGCTATGGCGCAGGCCACGGAGCCGAGGGCGAAGAGGCCGATGGCCCAGAGCAGCATGATGCGGCGGCCATGGATGTCGCTGAGCTTGCCATAGAGCGGCGTGGCCGCCGTGGAGACCAGGAGATAGGAGGTCACGATCCACGGCAGATGCTCCACATCGCCCAATTCGCGCCCGATGGTAGGCATGGCCGGGCCGATGATGGTGGTGTCGAGGGCGCCGGGGAACATGGCGACCATCAGCCCCGCCATGATCGAGGCGATCTCCTTGCGGGTCAACTTGGCGGCGGGCTTCGTTTGGGTGTCGTCAGCCATGCAATCCTCAAAAGCGCCCTTGCGGCGCGCCGCAGTTCGCGGGCTTGGTCATGGGCCATTGTCGTGGGCCGATTTCATGAGGCAAGACGCGGCTGGCGGCAAGGTCGCCGTTCAGTCGCGATCCGATCCCATGGAGCGGATAACCTGGAGAAATGTGTCCCCATAGCGCGCGAGCTTCGCCTCGCCCACCCCATGCACGCTGGCCATCTCGGCGAGGCTGCGTGGATGCTTTACACTCAGTTCTACGAGCGTGCGGTCCGGGAAGATCACATAGGCGGGCTGGCGCTCCTGCCGGGCCAGCTCCAGCCGCCGCGCCTTCAGGGCCGCCAGCAGGGCCTGCTGGTTGGTGGTGAGCGTATCGGAAAGGGTCGCGCCGGGGGTTGCGATGCGCTCGCGCCGCTCGGGCTTTTTGCCGCCATCGGCGCGCAGGGCCACGTCGTCCTCGCCTGAGAGCACGCGCCGCCCGGCCTCGGTCACATACCAGCGGCCATCTTCGGTCACGTCCTGGCCGATGAGGTCGGCGGCGTGGAGTTGGCGGAAGATGCTGCGCCATTCCTCCGCAGGCCGGTCGGCGCCGACGCCGAATGTCCTGAGCTTTTCATGGGCATGGCGCAGCACCGCGTCGGTGGCCTGCCCCGTGAGGATATTGACGAGATGGTTGGCGAAGAAGCGCCCGGAGGTCCGCAGGATCGCGGACATCATCTTTTGCGCCTCCAGTTTGCCGTTGAAATAGCGCAGGCCCCCGTTGCAGATGTCGCAATTGCCGCAGGGGCCTGAGGCTTCGCCGAAGGCCTTCAGCAGGGTCTGGCGGCGGCACAGGGGCGTCTCCGCATAGGCGATGAGGGCTTCCAGCTTGGCCAGCTCCACCCTTCGGCGCATGGCCGGCATATCCGCGTCGAGGATCTGCTTGCGGCGCAGCGCCACGTCGTCCTCGCCCCAGAGGGTCAGGGTGTCGGCAGGCAGGCCGTCACGGCCCGCGCGGCCGATCTCCTGATAATAGGCCTCGATGCTCTGGGGCAGGTCCGCATGGCAGACGTAGCGCACGTCCGGCTTGTCGATGCCCATGCCGAAGGCGATTGTGGCGACCATGATCACGCCGTCCGCCTGCAGGAACTCGGTCTGGTGGGCGCTGCGCAGGGAGGGCTCGAGCCCCGCGTGATAGGGAATGGCCCGGTGGCCCTGGGCCGAAAGGCCTGCAGCGAAGGTTTCCGTGCGCTTGCGCGAGTTGCAATAAACGATGCCGCATTCGCCCCGATGGGCGGCGACGAAGTCGGCGATCTGTCGGGGCGCGCTGGATTTGCGCTTCATGGCGAGGCGCAGGTTGGGGCGGTCGAAGGAGCGCACGAAGACGCGGGGCGGGGCGTCGAAGAGCTTGGCCACGATCTCGTCGCGGGTGGGGGCGTCGGCGGTGGCGGTGACGGCCACAGTCTGGATATTCCCCAGCATCTGGCGGATTTCTCGCAGGCCCAGATATTCCGGGCGGAAATCGTGGCCCCATTGGGAAATGCAATGGGCCTCGTCGATGGCCAGCAGATTGGCGCCGCCATCGCGGAACAACTCCACGAGGCCCGGCAGGGCGAAACGCTCGGGCGCCACATAAACGAGCCGCAGGCGCCCCTGCGCGATTGCGCGCTCGGTGGCGAGGTTCTCGCCGGGCGTATTGCCGGAATTCAGGGCGCCTGCGGCGATCCCATAGGCGCGCAATTGCTGCACCTGGTCATGCATGAGGGCGATGAGCGGGGAGACCACCACGGTCAGCCCCTGCCGCACCACGGGCGGCAGCTGGTAGCACAGTGACTTGCCGCTGCCGGTGGGCATGACAGCCAGCACATCCTCGCCCGCGAAAATGGCGCGCAGCACCTCCTCCTGCCCGGGTCGAAAAGAGGGATAGCCATAGATGCGGGTCAGGGCGGCGCGGGCCTCGTCAAGGCTGGCGTCGATCTGGGCGGGGGATGGGGATGATGAGGTGTGCAAAGGGCGTAATCACCGGACCAGACTGGAGCTTGGCCAGTCTAGGCGAGAATGGGCGCGAGGTCGAATGTGGGGCTTCAGCCCGGTGCGCGGGCCCCACTGCGACCCTTCGCCTCGCGACTTTGTGATCCCGCATATTGTTTGTCGACGCAGCCTAACATATGATCCGCGCGCGCGCAGATCGGCCACCGCCAGGGGCTAAGAGGACTGGCGCGTCGTTGTGGACCTTACGGCCCCTTGGAAGGAAAAGTATATGAGCAATATCTTGAAGGTTGCGGCGATCGCCGCCAGCGTCGCCTTTGTCGGCGCGGTTCCGGCCCTCGCCGAGGGCGATGCGGCCGCTGGCAAGTCTGTTTTCAATCAGTGCAAGGCCTGCCATCAGGTCGGCCCCGAGGCCAAGAATGGCGTGGGTCCTGTTCTGAACGGCATTGTTGGTCGCAAGGCGGGCGAGGCTCCCGGCTATAACTACTCGGACGCCAACAAGAATTCCGGTCTGACCTGGGATGAGGCGACGCTCAAGGAATATCTGACGGATCCCAAGGCCAAGGTGCCCGGCACCAAGATGATCTTCCCGGGCATCAAGCGCGAGAACCAGCTCGAAAACCTGATCGCCTATCTCAAGCAGATCAAGGCTGACGGCTCCGGGGTCGAGTAATTCACGAATGGGAGATGCGCCGGCCCCCGGCGCATCCCTCTGGAGACGATCATGAGCGCCTCCACCCCTTTAAGGGTTTACGACGCGGCCGCCATCGCCGTGCGCCTCACGGGTCCCCTGCGTCATTGGCGTCATCAGGATGGCTGTCTGGTCCGCACCTATCGCACGGGTGGCTGGAAGGGCACGATGATGCTGGTCAACGCCATCGGCCATCTGGCGGAAGCCGCCTGGCACCACCCCGAAATCCGCGCCACCTATCCCGCCGTCGAAGTGCGTCTCGACACCCACGACGCTGGTGGCGTCACCGACCGCGATTTCGAACTCGCTGGGCGGATCGAGGATTTCGTGCACTGGCGCCCGGCCGATGGCGGCGCGCTCGAAGGCACTCCCGATGAGGCGGCTTATCTTTACATACGCTATGATGACTGACGCGGGCTGACGCCCCCTCAGTGCGCCACGCCCAGATAGGCGTCGCGCACAGCAGGGTCATTGCGCAATTGCTCGGCTGGCCCATGGATTGAGATGCGGCCGTTTTCCATGACATAGCCGTAATCCGCCACGTCGAGGGCGGCGGCGGCGAATTGCTCCACCAGCAGCATGGTGATGCGCCGCTCCTTCAGTCGCGCCACCGTGGCGAAGACCTCCTCCACCAGTTTGGGCGCAAGGCCCATGGAGGGCTCGTCCAGCAGCAGCACTTCCGGATTGAGCATCAGCGCACGGGCCATGGCGAGCATCTGCTGCTCGCCGCCCGAAAGCGTGCCCGCCAACTGGGTCCGCCGCTCCCGCAGGCGTGGAAAAAGCTCGAACATGCGGTCGAGATCGGCAGAGGTGTCGCCCTTCGGGCGCATGCCCGTGAAGCGGGTGAAGGCGCCCAGCAACAGGTTGTCCGTCACCGGCAGGGTGGGGAACACGCGCCGCCCCTCCGGCGAATGGGCCATGCCGCGCCGCGTGATCTCGTAGGAGGGCAGGCCCGCGATGTCCCGGCCGCCCAGGCGTATGGCGCCGGACTGGGGCTGGATCATCCCCGAGAGGGCGCGCAGGGTCGTCGTCTTGCCCGCGCCATTGGAGCCGATGAGGGTGACGAGGCGCCCCTCCGGCACCTCCAGGCTGATGCCATGGAGCACCTGCACCTTGCCGTAACCTGCGACCAGATTTTCGATCGTGAGCATGGCGATCTCCTCAGGCGGCGGCTGCGGCGGCGCCGCCGAGATAGGCTTCGATGACGCGCGGATCGGC
>CANGTC010000218.1 GCA_947456505.1 Beijerinckiaceae bacterium | reverse complement strand
TGCGGCAGAAATCCGACCTTCCCGTGATCTTCCTCACCTCCAAGGACGAGGAGATCGACGAATTGTTCGGCCTGAAGATGGGCGCGGACGATTTCATCCGCAAACCCTTCTCCCAGCGCCTCCTGGTGGAGCGGGTGAAGGCCATCCTGCGCCGCGCCAACCCCAAGGAGGCCGCCGCCCAGAAGGAGGCGGAGGCCAAGATTCTGGAGCGGGGCCTGCTCAAGATGGATCCGGAGCGCCACACCTGCACCTGGAAGAACGAGCCCGTGACCCTCACCGTCACCGAGTTCCTCATCCTGCAGGCCCTCGCCACCCGCCCCGGCGTGGTGAAGAGCCGCAACGCCCTCATGGACGCGGCCTATGATGACCAAGTTTATGTGGATGACCGCACCATCGACAGCCACATCAAGCGCCTGCGCAAGAAGTTCAAGGTCGTCGATGACGATTTCGAGATGATCGAGACGCTCTATGGCGTGGGCTATCGCTTCAAGGAAGCCTGACCGGATCACTGCATGAGCGTCGATGCACAGAGCGGACACGAGATTCAGAGTGAGTCTCTGGAGGCGGAGGGGGCGGTTGCGCCCTCTTCCGCCTCGCGTCCCTGGCGCAGGCGTTTCCTTGCCGCCTTGCAGGCGCGGCTGGGCTCGAGCCTCACGCGCCGCATCGTCGTTTTGAACCTGGGCGGCCTCGTCGCGCTTTTCGTCAGCTTTCTCTATCTTAACCAGTTCCGCGAAGGCCTGATCGACGCGCGGGTGCAGAGCCTGCAAACCCAGAGCGAGATCATCGCCTCCGCCATCGCCGCCTCCGCCGCTGTGGAGACGGACGCCATCACGATTGATCCTGAAAAGCTTTTGCAACTGGCGCCGGGCGAGAGCTATGGCGCTGCGGGCGATTACGATCCGCTTCTCGAATTCTCCATCAATCCCGAGCGGGTTGGTCCCGTGTTGCGGCGCCTTGTTTCGCCCACCCGCACGAGGGCGCGCATTTATGATCGCGAGGGCTATCTGCTGCTGGATTCGCGCTCATTGGCGGCGCGATCCAATATTCTGAAATTCGACTTGCCCGCCACAGGTCAGGACGAGGCGCGGGGTACGGTTTTCGAGCGCACCTGGAACATGCTGCGCGGGCGTTTCGGCTCGGTCGGCCTGCCAGGTTACGAAGACACCGATGCGAGCAACGGGCGCGGCTATCCTGAAGTTGAAGGCGCCCTCAAGGGCGCGCCCTCCTCCATCGTGCGGGTCAACACCAAGGGGGAGACCATCGTCTCGGTGGCGGTGCCGATCCAGCGGTTTCGCGTGGTGCGCGGCGTGCTGCTCATGTCCACGCAGGGCGGCGACATCGACAAGATCATAGCCTCCGAACGCTGGGCCATCGTGCGCATTTTTCTGGTTTCTGCGGCGGTGATGTTTCTTCTGTCGGTGTTTCTGGCGGGCGCCATCGCCGAGCCCATGCGCCGTCTGGCCGAGGCCGCCGAGCGCGTGCGTCGGGGCATCAAGTCGCGTCAGGAAATTCCGGATTTCACCGAACGCTCCGATGAGATCGGCCATCTCTCCGGCGCCCTGCGCGACATGACCGGCGCCCTCTACAACCGCATCGACGCCATCGAAAGTTTCGCGGCGGATGTGGCCCATGAATTGAAAAATCCGCTGACCTCCCTGCGCAGCGCGGTCGAGACCCTGCCCATGGCCCGCAGCGAAGAATCGCGCGGTCGCCTGCTCGACATCATCCAGCATGATGTGCGTCGCCTTGATCGTCTCATCAGCGATATTTCCGACGCCTCGCGTCTCGACGCCGAACTGGCGCGCGCCGATATGCATCCGGTGGATATGGCGCAGTTGGTGACTACGGTGACCGACATGGCCAATCAGGTGGAGCGGGGCGATGGGGTGAGCTTCACCGTCGATATCGCGGGCAGGGGTCCCTATGTGGTGATGGGGCATGATCTGCGCCTTGGCCAGGTCCTCACCAATCTGCTGGAGAACGCCCGATCCTTTTCGCCGCGCGGTGGCGGGGTGCGCATCGCCTTGCGCCGGGGCCGGTCGGGCCTGCGGGGCGCACCGAATCAGGAAGGCGTCGAGATCATCGTCGATGACGATGGCCCGGGGATTCCCGCCCATGCCTTCGAGCGGATTTTCGAGCGGTTTTACACCGACCGTCCCAATCAGGGCTTCGGCCAGAACTCGGGCCTCGGCCTTTCCATCTCGCGCCAGATCGTGGACGCCCATGGGGGTCGGATCAGCGCCTCCAACCGGCTGGATCCCGGCGGCGGCGCGGTGCGCGGCGCCAGGTTCACCATCTGGCTGCCGGATCGCAAATGAGCGAGGCGGGCGCCTGGCTGCACGCGACAGCCGTGCTGGTCGCCGAGGGGGCGGTGGTGATTCGCGGCGCCTCGGGGGCGGGCAAGAGCCAACTGGCGCTCGCTCTGATGGCTGAAGCGCGGCGGCGTGGCCTCTTCGCCCGGTTGATTGGCGATGATCGGGTGGCGGTGAGCGCCGCTGGCGCACGCGCCATTGTGCGCGGCCATCCCTCCATTGGGGGATGGATCGAGGAGCGCGGCTCAGGCATTCTTCCTGAAATCCCCGAGGCGGAGGGTCTTGTGCGCTGCGTTGTGGATCTGGTGGACGATCCGCCTCGCCTGCCCGAGGGGGAGGCCAGCTCGGTCCTCCTGAAGGGCGTCGCGGTCCCTGGCTTTGCGCTATGGACCGGTTGCGCTCCTCAGGAAGGCGCGCGGCGGGTTCTCGCCTTCCTTAATTGGGTCTGACGGGCACTGTAAATTTTTCTTGCCATATTGATCGCAATGCACAAAATGACACGCCTTCCGGCAAAGCCGGGTTGGCGCAGGCTATGCGGAGCGTTCCATGGGCGGTCGTTGCAAATGATCGGTATGGTGCTGGTGACCCACGGGCGCCTGGCGACGGAGTTCCGCGCCGCCCTCGAACATGTCGTCGGTCCACAAAAGCAGGTGGAGACCGTGACCATCATGCCGGAGGACGACATGGAGCAGCGCCGCAAGGATATCATCGCTGCGATTCAGGCGGTTGAAGGGGGCTCCGGCGTCATTCTGCTGACCGACATGTTCGGCGGCACCCCCTCGAATCTCGCCATTTCCGTCATGGAAGGCTCCCGAGTCGATGTGGTCGCGGGCATCAATCTGCCCATGCTGATCAAACTCGCCTCCGTTCGCGATCAATCAACCCTTGAACAGGCGGTCGTTCAGGCTCAGGATGCCGGCCGGAAATATATTTCCGTCGCCAGCCGTATCTTGAGCGGAAAATGATGGACCAGGACGATTGCAACGATTGTACGGAGACCGCAGCCCCTATCGAGGGCGCAATCTCCCGCGTCTTTGAAATCGTGAACCGCAAGGGCCTGCACGCCCGCGCCACCGCCAAATTCGTGCAATGCGCCGAGAGCTTCGACGCCGAGATCTTCGTCAGCCGCTGCGGCGAGACGGTGGGCGGCTCCTCCATCATGGGCATTCTGACGCTTGGCGCGGGCATCGGCTCCACCATCACTGTCTCTGCGCGTGGCCCGCAGGCGCAGGAAGCTCTGGATGGCATCGGCGCGCTGATCGCCAACCGCTTCGGTGAAGACGAGTAGACCTAGCCAGTCAGTCCCCGCCGCCAGCCAATCAGCCCGGCGGTCGAGCCATCGAGCCCTTGCAGTGAGGCGTTGCGATCGCTCACGATGGGCGCGAGGCGGTTGCACAATTCCTTGCCCAGCTCCACGCCCCATTGATCGAAGGGGTTGATGTCCCAGATCACCGACTGGACGAAGACCTTGTGCTCATAGAGCGCGATCAGGCGGCCAAGCTGTCGGGGCGTCAGGGCGCGATAGAGAAAGGTGCTGGAGGGCCTGTCGCCGGGAAAGCGCTTGTGGGGGGCCAGCGCAGCGGCGGCTGCGGCGTTCATGCCCTGCGCCAGCAAGCCCGCCTCCGCCTCGGCCAGAGACCGCCCGCGCATCAGGGCCTCGCTCTGGGCGAAGCAGTTCGCCACCAGCAGGGCGTGGTGATGGGGATCGGCGTCTGTCGGCTGCGCCGCCACCAGAAAGTCCACGGGGATCACATCGGTCCCCTGATGCAGCATCTGGAAGAAGGCGTGCTGGCCATTGGTGCCGGGCTCACCCCAGATGACCGGCGCGGTTTCGAGCCTCACCGCCTCGCCCGCCCGGGTCACCGATTTGCCGTTCGACTCCATGTCAAGCTGTTGCAGATAGGCGGGAAAACGCCCGAGCCGCTGGTCATAGGGGATCACCGCCTGAGCCTGGCAGCCCCAGACATTGCGATACCAGACCCCAAGCAGGCCCATCAGCACGGGGATATTGTCCTGTAGCGGCGCCTCCTGAAAATGGCGGTCCACATCGTGGCCGCCGCGCAGGAAGCTCTCGAAGCCATCGGGGCCGATGAAGATCGCCAGCGACAGGCCAATGGACGACCAGACGGAGTATCGCCCGCCCACCCAGTCCCACATGGCGAAGACGCGGTCGGGTTTGACGCCAAACTTCGCAACCAGATCGAGCCTTGTCGACACCGCCGCGAAATGATCGCCCACGGCGTCTTCGCCAAGGGCCCCCGCCACCATGGCCCGGGCGGCGCTGGCGTTGGCCATGGTCTCCTGGGTGGTGAAGGTTTTCGAGCAGACGATGAAGAGCGTGCGCGCGGGATCAAGGTCCATCATGGTGTCGGCGAGGTCGGCGCCATCCACATTGGCGACGAAATGCATGCGCAGGCCCGGCTTGCCGAAGGGGCTCAGCGCCCGCGCCGCCATGGCGGGGCCCAGATCCGAGCCGCCGATGCCGATGTTCACCACATCGGTGAAGGTCTGCCCCGTCGCCCCGCGCAGGGCGCCCTCTCGGATAGCTTTGGCGAAGGCGAAGACCCGCGCCCGCTCGGCCAGAACCTGAGCGCTGACATCCACGCCATCGGCGCGCATGGCCCTGTCGGAGAAGTTCCGCAGGGCCATGTGCAGCGCAGGCCGACCTTCCGTGTGATTGACGAGGTCTCCTGCAAAGAGGCGCTCACGGGCCTTCTCCACCCCGGCGACGCGGGCGAGGGTGAGGAGATGGGCGAGGGTGGCGTCATTCGCCCGGTGCTTGGAATAATCGAAGAGGAGATCGTCGAGCGTGACATGATAGCGCTCGAAACGGTTTGGGTCCGCCGCAAAGAAATCCGCGATCCCGTGCTGGCTGATCTCGACCCGATGCGCCTCCAGCGCGGCCATGCATGCGGCGACAGTCTGCGTCATTGGAGCGCCCCTCGTGAACCTTCTTGCGACCCTACCAAGGAAATAGGCAAAAAAGAGTTTCACTCGCTTTTGCTCTCTTAGCCCTGTTCTCCAGCCCCGCGATGGCCTAAACCCCGGGCGACCCCTCATTGGCAGGCATCATGGCTCCCCCACTTCTGACGCTCCAAGGCATTGAACTCACCATCAGCGGCAAGCCCCTGCTGGAGGGGGCGGAGATTTCCGTCTCTCCCGGCGAGCGACTGGCCCTCGTTGGCCGCAACGGCTCGGGCAAATCCACCCTTTTGCGCATCGCCGCCGCCCAGACCGAGGCGGACAAGGGCGTGCGCTTCTTCCAGCCGGACGCCACCGTCCGCTATCTGCCCCAGGAGCCCGACCTCAGCGGTTTCGCCACGGTCATGGACTATGTGGAGGCTGGGCTTGGGCCCGGCGACGAGCCCTACAAGGCGCGGTATCTGCTGGAGCAGCTGGGCCTCACCGGCGAGGAGGATCCTGCTCGCCTGTCCGGCGGCGAGGCGCGTCGCGCCGCCATTGTGCGGGTGCTGGCGCCCGAGCCCGATGTGCTGCTGCTGGACGAACCCACCAACCATCTCGACCTTCCCGCCATCGAATGGCTGGAAAAGGAGCTGTCCTCCCTGCGCTCGGCCCTCGTGCTTATCAGCCATGATCGACGCTTCTTGCAAAATCTCACCAACGCCACCGTCTGGCTCGACCGGGGCGTGACGCGGCGCCTCGACAAGGGCTTTGGCGAATTCGAGGCCTGGCGCGATCAGGTGCTGGAGGAGGAGGAGCGCGACCGCCACAAGCTCGACCGGCAGATCGCCAATGAAGAACCTTGGGTGCGCCACGGCGTCAGCGGACGGCGCAAGCGCAACATGGGCCGCATGGGCCGTCTGGCGGAACTGCGCTCCCAGGTGCGCGAAGCTCGCAAGCTCGTG
>CANGTC010000217.1 GCA_947456505.1 Beijerinckiaceae bacterium | reverse complement strand
TGTGGGGCTACAACGGCCAGTCCCCCGGCCCCACCATCGAGGCGGTGGAGGGCGACAAGCTGCGCATCTTCGTCACCAATCGCCTGCCGGAAAACACCGCCGTCCATTGGCACGGGCAGCGCCTGCCCAATGGCATGGATGGGGTCGGCGGGCTCACCCAGCCCCATATCCCCCCGGGCAAGACCTTCGTCTACGAGTTCCAGCTGCGGCGCAGCGGAACCTTCATGTATCATCCCCATTCCGATGAAATGGTGCAGATGGCCATGGGCATGATGGGCCTCTTCATCGTGCATCCCAAGGACCCCGCCTTTCGCCGGGTGGATCGTGACTACGCCTTCCTGCTGAACGCCTTCGACATCGAGGCGGGGGCGCGCACGCCCAAGGTCAACACCATGCTGGAGTTCAACCTCTGGTGCTGGAACAGCCGGGCCTATCCGGGCCTTGATCCGCTGGTGGCGGGCAAGGGCGACAAGGTGCGGATCCGCGTCGGCAATCTCACCATGACCAATCATCCCATCCATCTGCATGGGCACGAATTCAAGGTGTCCTGCACCGATGGCGGTTGGGTGCCCGAACAGTCCGCCTGGCCGGAGGTCTCCGTCGATATCGCGGTGGGGCAGATGCGGGCTTTTGATTTTGTCGCGGATGAACCCGGCGACTGGGCGATCCATTGCCACAAGTCGCACCACACCATGAACGCCATGGGCCATGCGGTGCGCACCTATATCGGCGTCGATCAGAAAGAGATCTCGAAAACTCTGCAAAAGATGGCGCCCGACTACATGCCCATGGGTTCGCAGGGCATGGGCGAAATGGGCGCGATGGAAATGCCCCTGCCCGACAATACGCTGCCGATGATGACGGGCTTTGCGCAATTTGGCCCGGTGGAGATGGGCGGCATGTTTTCCGTGCTGAAGTTGCGCGAAGGCCTGGAGCGCAACACTTACGCCGATCCCGGCTGGTACAAGCACCCCGAAGGGACGGTGGCCTATGAATACAAGGGCCCCGATGTGCAAGCGCCGCGCGCAAAACCCGCCGACAAGCCCGCCAATTTTTCCGCCAGCGACCCCCGCAAGAAACCCAATGGCGCAGGCCACCAGCACTGAGAGGACGCCCCATGAAACATAGTCTCATCGCCTGTCTGATGATCGCGCTGCCCACCCTTGCGCTCGCAGGCCCGGGCGAGCCCGTCCATTCCCATTCCCATGAACATGCGGATGGCCACGCCCATTCCCACGCCTCCGGCGATACGCCCTTCGGTAAGCCAGGTAACCCCAGGATGAAGGCGCAGACCATCGACCTGCGCATGGTGGAAAGCCATGGCGCCATGGCTTTCGAGCCCAACGAGATCAAGGTGAAGAAAGGCGAGCCGGTGCGCTTCCGTCTCGCCAATGCGGGGCTTCTCGACCATGAGATCGTCATCGGCACACTGGAGATGAATCTCAAGCACGCCGAAGAGATGAAGAAGAACCCGGACATGGAGCATGACGACCCCAATGGCAAAAGGCTCAGCCCGGGCAAGACGGGCGAAATTCTCTGGCGCTTCACCAAGGCCGGAACCTTTGATTTCTCCTGCCTCATTCCCGGCCATCGGGAAGCGGGCATGAGCGGCAAGATCATCGTGAAATAGGAGAGAGCCATGTTTAAACAAACGACCCGCGCCGCACTGCTTTTCGCCGCCGCCAGCCTTGCTGCGCCCGCTCTTGCGCAAAGCGTTCCGCAGGTGGCGGGCACGGTGACGAAGGTCGACGCCAGCGCCGAAAAGATCACCATTCGCCACGCGCCCATTCCCAACCTCGACATGGGCGAGATGACCATGGTCTTCAAGGCCGCCTCGCCCGACCTGCTGAAACTGGTGAAGCCCGGCGACAAGATCAGCTTTACGGCGGAACGGGTGAATGGCCAGCTCTCGGTGACCGCCATCACCAAGGCGAAATAGGCGCGCGTTCAAGCGCTGGCTTGACCTCGCCCCCGTGCGAACACATTTGCGCGAAATAAGGCGATCATGGTCCGCCCTGCCGACCGAAGGCCAGGCGCGGCTTCATTCAGGGATCGTCTTGCAGCATGACCACTGACACGCCGCGCACGCTCGCCGTCAAGGACCTCCTCACCCGCGCCGTCGCGGCGCTCGATCTGCAATTCGGCTTCCTGCTCTGGGATGGAACCGAAATCCCGCCCGCGCGCGGCGCCTCCCCCCTGCGGGTCTCCATCGTGGATGTGGGCGCGCTCGCGAGCCTGCTGCGCAGTCCCAGCCTCGACACCTTCATCCGCCTGCATGTGGATGGGCGCATCGACTGGGTGAACGGAACCATCTTTGATCTGGCGGCCTTGCGGCCTGCGGGGAAGGTGGGCAAGGCCCTGCGCACCATCGGAGTCTGGCCTCTGCTGAAGGCCGCCTTCCAGCTCATCACCGCGCCCGGCAGCCCCGCTTTCGAGCGCGGGCGCGGCGACGACAAGGCGCTGAAAAGCGGCGACGCCGCCACCAACAAGAAGAATATCGCCCATCACTACGACGTCTCGAACGCCTTCTATAAGCTCTTCCTCGACAAGGAGATGGTCTATACCTGCGCCTATTACGCGCCCGATTTCCATGACGATGTCGACAAGGCCCAGTTCGACAAGCTCGACATGATCTGCCGCAAGCTGCGCCTCAAGCCCGGCGCGCGTCATCTCGACATCGGCTGCGGCTGGGGCGCGCTGATCTGCCATGCGGCGGAGCATTATGGCGTCGAGGCGGTGGGCGTGACCCTCTCGGTGGAGCAGGCGGCGCTGGCGCGCGAAAAGATCGCCGCGCGCGGCCTCGCCGACAAGGTGAGCGTAGAGGTCATCGACTACAATGATCTGGAAGCCCAGAGCTTTGACTCAATCTCCTCCATCGGCATGTTCGAGGCGGTCGGCATCGACCATCACCCGACCTATTTCAAGGCGGTGCATCGGCTGCTCAGGCCCGGCGGGCTCTATCTGCACCACGCCATCTCGCGCCCCGCGCGAGGGACCGATGCGCAATTTCGCAAGATGCGGGCGGAGTATCGGGCGCTGGTGCGCTACATCTTCCCTGGCGGGGAGCTCGACCATCTCGGCATGTCCATCGCCAATCTCGAGCGCGCCCGCTTCGAGGTGCATGATGTCGAGGGCTGGCGCATGCACTATTGCCGCACCACGCGTCTGTGGCACGACCGCCTTCTCGCCCGCCGCACGGAAGCGGAAGCCGAAGTGGGGGCGGAAATGACGCGCATGTGGCTGTTTTATCTCGGCGGCTGCTCGCTGGCTTTCGAGCGTGGGGCCGTCAGCATTTTCCAGACGCTCGCTTCACGGAAAAACAAGGGCGTCCTGCCTGTGCCCGCCACGCGGGCGGATCTGTATGGCTAAGGCCACGCCTGCGCCCTGAATCCTGTGCATGGTCGGCAGGGATAGCCTGCATGGTCCGGCGCTTTCGTGCTAGCTCGCCCCTGCGTGCGTTGCGCAGGATTCGAGGAGCGGATGGCGGTTGAAATCGACATAGGGGTGACGGGCGCCAATGCGCCGGCCATGGTCGATCTCGAGGAGCTGCTCGCGACCCGCCTGCTGGTGCAGGGCAATTCCGGCTCCGGCAAGTCCCATCTGCTGCGCCGCCTGCTGGAGCAGAGCGCGCGGCTCGTCCAGCAGATCGTCATAGACCCCGAGGGCGACTATGTGACCCTCGCCGATCGCTACGGCCATGTGGTGGTGGACGCCGCCGCCTCCGAACATGAACTCCCCCTGATCGCGGCGCGGGTGCGCCAGCATCGCATCTCCGTGGTGCTCAATCTGGAGGAGCTGGAGGCGGATGGACAGTTGCGCTGCGCGGCCATTTTCCTCAACGCCCTCTTCGACGCCGACCGGGAGCACTGGTTCCCCGCCCTCGTCATCGTGGACGAGGCCCAGCTTTTCGCCCCCTCCGCCGCCTCCGATGGGTCGGAGGAGGCGCGCCGCATGAGCCTCACGGCCATGACCAATCTCATGTGCCGGGGCCGCAAGCGCGGGCTGGCGGGGATCATCGCCACCCAGCGCCTCGCCAAGCTCGCCAAGAATGTGGCGGCGGAGGCCTCCAACTTTCTGATGGGCCGCACCTTTCTCGACATCGACATGGCCCGCGCCGCCGATCTGCTGGGCATGGAGCGCCGCCAGGCCGAAATGTTCCGGGATCTCAAGCGCGGCGCCTTCGTGGGCCTCGGCCCGGCGATTGCGCGCCGGCCGCTCTCCATGCGCATCGGCGCGGTGGAGACTGCGGACCGGGGCGCCGCGCCGAAATTGATGCCCCTGCCGGGGGACGACGAGGGCGATCACCACGAGCTGCTCTTCGCCCCCTCCGACCAGGCTCCCGCCGCTCCGCGCCCGCGCCGGATGCGCGCGCAAAGCACGCAGAGCGCTGACGAGTTGCTGGCGCGCATCGACCACACGCCCGCGCCCCCCTTCGTCGCCATGGCGCCGCCCGAGATGAGCGACGAACAGCGCGAGCAGGCGATCGAGGAGATCATCACCCAGATGATCGCCGACCCCGCCGCCGCCTTCCAGCCCGCCAGCGCCCTGCATCGCGATTTCCTCGTGCGCTGCCGCATCCGCCGGCTGGGCGCCGCCGTGCCGGATCTCTCCGCCTTTCGGCGCCGCCTCGCCACGCTGCGGGCGCGCGATGTCTATCCTGAGGGGGCCGATGAAGGCGCCTGGGCGCGGGCGGTGGAGACAGCCCAGCGCCTGCCTGACGACATGCTCGGCGTCTTTCTGATGCTGTGCCGGGCCGCTGTGGCGGGGCAGGCCTGTCCGGGGGATGACGAGATCGCCCGCTTCTTCGGCAGCCATTCCCCCGGCCGCGCGCGTCGCCTGCTGGGCCAGATGGAGCAGATGGGGCTGATCGTCTGCCGCACGGATTTCCAGAGCCGCCGCATCATCGCCTTCCCCGAACTCGAATTCGAGACGGCGGCGGAGAGCCCTGCGGACGCGGTTTAGAGCGCGCCTATCTCCACCTGACGCAGGTTCACCACAGGCTCCGACCCCCGCCCGCGCCGCGCCGCCAGAGCCATGGCGATGTCCGGCGCGGGGCGGAACCGGCGAAACAGCCAGCGGGAGGGCGTGTCATCCAAAGTGGGGGCGAAGCTGATGCGCAGGGGCGCGCGGGTGAAGGCGAAGTCTTGCAGGGGCAAGGCCACGCCCAGCCCCACGGCCTTGATATAGGCCTCCTTCAGCGTCCAGATATCAAAGAAAGCCTCCGCCCGCCCCGCCTGTGGCTCCTCCTGGAAAGCGGCGAACTCGGCGGGGGCGAAGAGCTGGCGGGCGACCTCTTCGTCAGCCCGGTCGGGCGCGATGCGCTCCACATCGACGCCCACCTCCCGGTCCAGCGCCACCGCGACCGCCACATGGCCGCGCGTATGCGAGAGGTTGAAGCAAAGGCGTGCGGAGGCGTCGCTGGCGTGGACGCGTGGCTTGCCCCAGGCGGTGGTGACAAAGGCCCAATCCTGCGGGGCGCGGGTGAAAAAGTCCGAGAGCGTGGCCCGCAAGAGAGCATGGGCCGCAACATAGCAATCGCGGTCATGGGCGAAGGCGAAGCGGTCGGCTTTCGCACGCTCCTCAGGGCTTAGCAGGGCCAGCATGCCCTGCGTGATCCCATCGACCTGCGCGTGGCGCACCTCGATCACCTCGTCGCCCAGCGACAGGCCCATGGTCAGTCTCTGGATGCGTAGCGGCTGACCGGCGTCGGGATGCCCAGAATGTCGCGCAGGGTGGTTCCCTCATAGGCGGTGCGGAACAGGCCGCGCTTTTGCAGCTCCGGCGTCACCATGTTCACGAAGTCCTCGAGCCCGCCCAGATAGAAGGGCGGCAGCACGTTGAAACCGTCGCAGGCGCCAGTCTCGAACCAGTTCTGCATCTCGTCGACCACTTCTTCTGGCGTGCCCACGAGGGTGAAATGGCCGCGCGAACTGGCGAAGCGCATGGCGAGCTCGCGCAGGGTGGGCTTGCCCTCCTTCGACCAGCCCAGAATCATGTCGGAGCGGCTGCTGATCACCACATTTTCCGGCAATTCCGGCAGGGGCTCGTCCAGCGGGAGCCCCGAGAGATCATGGCCGATGCGGCGCGAAAGCAGGGAGACCGCAAGCTGCGGATGCAGCAGGTCCTGCAACTCCTGCAATTTCGCCTGCGCCTCCTCGCGGGTCGGCGCCACATAGACCG
>CANGTC010000216.1 GCA_947456505.1 Beijerinckiaceae bacterium | reverse complement strand
GACTTCGAGGGCTTCCTGAACTCCCTCGCCTCGCGCAAGCGCAAGGCCATCCGCCGGGAGCGCAAGGATGCGCTCAGCGCAGGCGTCGAGATCGAATGGGCGACGGGCAAGGACCTGACCACGGCCCATTGGGACGCCTTCTACGCATTCTACATGGACACGGGCTCGCGCAAATGGGGCACGCCCTATCTGACCCGCAAGTTCTTCACCCTGCTGAGCGAGACCATGGCGGACCGCGTGCTGCTGATCATGGCCAAGCGCGAGGACCGCTACATCGCAGGCGCCCTGAACCTCATCGGCGACGACGCCCTCTATGGCCGCAACTGGGGCTGCATCGAGGAGCATCCCTTCCTGCATTTCGAGGTCTGCTACTATCAGGCCATCGACTTCGCCCTCTCGCGCGGCCTGAGGCGCGTGGAGGCGGGCGCGCAGGGCGAGCACAAGCTGCTGCGGGGCTATGAGCCGATCGAGACCTATTCCGCCCACGCCATCGCTGATCCCCGGCTCGAAAAAGCCGTCGCCCAGTTCCTGCGCGAGGAGCGCCGGGAAATGGCGCGGGTGATCGAGGCCTATGCGGAGCATACGCCGTTCCGGAAGGGCGAGTTGCAGCAGGAGCGGGAGTGAGGGTCAGGCTTTCTTTTGCGCTTCGCTTCATGCGCCTCTGCAATGGCTTTGTGCTTCTCGAAAAATGAACGTCCGTCGCTCCTCGTCCGACAGCCCCAGCCGGTCAAACTCCACAAACATTTCCAGACTCTCCAGCGACAGCTTGATCCCCTCAACCGCGCTGATCCACGCGAAGCCCTCCAGCCCAAGGGTCAAGCCTTTGGTCTGCGGCCGGGGAGCTGCGCGTTTCGTCTTCATGGGCGCAGAATAGCAGAATCCGCCCCATCGCCAGAGCCCCCACGCCATCGTGAGCCCCGCCCGGTTGCGTCCGCCCGCCAATCCAGCCAATCTGGCGTCACCAATTGGGAGGATTCCATGCGCATCATCGCAGCCGCGCTCATCGCCGCCACGCTCACGCCCCTTGGCGCACTCGCCGCCGATCAAGCGCTTATCGACGCAGCCAAGAAGGAAGGCGAGGTCACCTGGTACACGACCTCCATCGTGGACCAGTTCGTGCGCCCTGCGGCCCAGGCCTTCGAGAAGAAATACGGGATCAAGGTCAACTACATCCGCTCCAACGCCATCGAGATCGAGTTGCGGGTCTCCAATGAGGCCAAGGCCGGGCGCATTCAGGGGGACCTGATCGACGGCACCACCGCCTCCATCACCCTGAAGAAAATGAACCTCGTCGAGAAATGGACCCCCAACGTCGATCTGCCAGACCGCTACAAGGATCCGGAAGGCTACTGGATGGCCTCCCAGGAATATGTCCTGCTGCCCGGCTACAATACGGACATGATCCCCAAGGGCTCCGAGCCCAAAAGCCTGCAAGACCTGCTCGACCCCAAATACAAGGGGAAGATGGTCTGGAACACCACCCCCTCGGCCTCCGCAGGCCAGGGATTTGTGGGCCTCGTGCTCATGGAAATGGGCGAGGAAAAGGGCCGCGCCTATCTGGAAAAGCTGGCGAAGCAGGACGTCGCAGGCATGAAGGCTGCAGCCCGGCAGGTGCTTGATCAGGCGGTGGCGGGCGAATACGCCATCGCGCTGCAGATCTTCCACAACCATACGACCATCAGTCAGGCGCGCGGGGCGCCGGTCTATTTCCTCAAGACGGAGCCGGGGCTGGGCGTGGTGTTGCCCATGTCCGTGCTCAAGAATTCGCCCCACCCCAACGCGGGCAAGCTCTTGTTCGACTTCGTCCTCTCCGAGGAGGGGCAGAAGATCATGGCGGAGTCCGGCGAATTGCCGGTCCTGCCGAGCATGCCGCCCAAGGTGGCGGCGCTGCGGCCGGGTCCCGACACCTTCCGCGCTATCTATCTGCCGCCGGAAAAGCTGGCGGAGGCCCTGGCCGGATGGACGAAGATCTACAACGAATATTTCCGCTGAGCGCAGGGTCTGCTAACTCTCTTCCGACGCCAGCGCCGGGAGAGAACCATGACCGCCTACGATCCGAACAACATCTTCGCGAAAATCCTGCGCGGCGAAATGCCAGCCACCAAGGTCTATGAGGACGAGGTGGCGCTGGCCTTCATGGACATCATGCCGCGCGGCGACGGCCACGTGCTGGTCATCCCCAAGGTCCCCGCACGCGGCATCCTCGACATGCCCGCCGAGTCCCTCGGCCCCTATATGCAGCGCGTCCAGAAGGTCGCCGCCGCCGTGAAGACGGGGATGGGCGCCGACGGGCTCACCTTGCAGCAGTTCAACGAAAGCGCTGGCGGCCAGGTTGTGTTCCACCTCCATTTCCACGTGCTGCCCCGCTGGGAGGGCGTGCCCCTCAAGCCCCATACGGGCCAGATGGAAAAGCCGGAGGTGTTGGCGGAACATGCGGCGAAGATAAGGGCGGCGATGGGGTGAGGAACGCCCTACCCCGCCCAATACCCTGCCGCGATGATCGCCGCCTCCCCCGCCACGATGGCGGCGAAGATGGAGCGGCGGATCGCGAAAAAAGCGATCATGCCAATGGCAAGCGGACCCAGCCGGCCCCAGAGCGGCAGGGTCGCCAGGGCGCCATTGGGGGAGAGCAGCAGCTTGCCGACCACCCCCGCCAGCAGGGCTGTGGCCACCGCGCGGACCCAGGTGAGCCAGGGGGAGGATTCGTCGATCCCCCGCGCCAGGAACACCGATAGCATTCGCCAGATTTCGCTTGGCAGGAAGCCGAAGAAGATCAGCACCATCCAGGGCCATAGCCCATGATCAAGGCTCTGCGTCACGCCCGCGCCCTCGCATCGAGAGCACGCTGAATCAGCCAGGCGCCGGTGCCGCCCACCACGCCCAGCACCATGAGGTCGAGCCCCCGGGGCGCGAAAGCTTCCGTCAGTGGGGCGATGGCGAGACCCAGCACAAGCGCCAGGGAATCGATGGGACGCCTGGCGTTACGGGTCAGGGCAGCCACGAAATAGATCGGCGTCATGAACAGAAGTCCCGCCGCCAGTGGACGCGGCAATTCGCCAATCAATACAAATCCGATGGCGGTGGCGATCGACGTGCCCAGAAAACAGATGAACGAGAAGCCAAAGAAAAAGGCCATGCGCCCATCGCGCGGCACCAGCGGGATGCGCCGCATGCCCTCGGCCCAGACCGTAACGGCGATGCAGTGGGCCGCCAGCAGCAGAGTGGGCAGGCTGGTGCGCTTGGTGCGGATGACGGGCACCAGAGAAACGACCATGGGCACGAAACGCACAGACGACAGCGAGATCGTGAAGGCGATCACGGGCCAGCTGGTCTTGGCGGCCACCGCGCCAAAAAACAGCACCTGAGCGGGACCCGCCCAAAGCAGGAGCGTTGAAGCGACGGCGATTTCGACCGAAAAGCCAGCGTCCCGGGCGAGCCCCCCGACGCTGAGCAGGCTGACGGAGACTATCAGCATGGGCCCCGCCATGGCCTGCCTGGCCCCGTCCATGAACCACGCGACACGGCTGCGGCCGCCGAGGTCTTCGGCGTCCTCAGCTATTGCGGGCTTATCATGGAGGGGTGTGGCGTCAGACATTTAGGCGACGGTGCGCCATATGGCTGCGTTTTGCAACGCAGCCTTGGCCGCCATCCCTTAGCGGTAACGGTCGATGGCGCCCTTGCGCTCGACCTTGCGAGCCTTGCGGGCGGCATAGCGAGCGTCGCGCTCAGCCTTTTTCTCGGCCTCGATCATGGCCTTCAGCTCGGCTTCCTCCGCAGCGAGGCGCTCGCGCTCGGCGGCTTCGCGGATCTGCGCAGCGGCGCGCTCAGCTTCCTCGCGCAGTTTGGCTTCTTTCGCTGCAACCGCTTCGGCGGCGAGACGCTTCTGGGTCTCGATCTCTTCAAGGCGGCGGGCTTCGGCGCGTTGGGCCTCGCGAATCTTGCGCGCCTCGATCACGGCCTTGCGTTCAGCTTCGCGCTGCTGCACGGCCGGATCATCCGGGCTGGGGCGCGAGCGGAATTTTTCGACGAGGGCCTGACGGGCCTTGGCGGCGGCGGCTTGACGGTCTTGGAAATTGTGTCCGGGTAACGGAGGCATTGCGGTCCATTCGATTGGGTTGGAGGTTGGTTCCTGCCACAAATGCGTCTCCACAACAACCTTTGAGGACGCAGGGCGGGAATGCGCGGTGGAGATCATGGTTCCCGGAGAGTCAGAAGTGGCTGAAGCTCCCCCGAGCGAAGCGCATCTGCGCCCCATCGGCGCCGATGAACCGGAGCGGCCCGGCGCCGGCGACCGCCTCGCCAATCAGCGTCAGCGGCACGCCAGCGGCGCGCGCATCATCTTGCAGCTCCTTGGCCTTTTGCGGCGAGGCCGCCACCAGAAGCTCATAATCGTCGCCCCCGGTCATGGCTGTTTCAAACAGGGCCGGCTCCATGGCGACAGCCGCCTTCGCCGCATCCGACAAAGGCGCATCGCACAACCGGATGACGGCGCTGACGCCTGACGACCTAAGCATTTTCGTCAGATCGCCCACCAGCCCGTCGGACACATCCATGCCCGCGCTGGCGTGCTCGCGCAGCGCACGGGCGAGGGCGAGACGCGGCTCAGGGTCCAGATAGCGCGCCAGAAGATGCTGGCGAGCGCCCTGCGAAAGGGCTGCGAAGCGTTGCGGCGCGAGACGCGCCCGCAGGCCCAGCGCCGAGTCGCCAATGGTGCCCGAGACGAAAAGGAGATCCCCTGCCCTGACGCCTGTGCGCGGAACCATGCGCCCCGTGGGCGCCGTCCCCAGCGCGGTCACGCTGACCATGGCGGGCCCCGGCGTCTTGACGGTGTCCCCGCCCAGCAGCGGAATGGCCCAGCGCGCGGCGTCCTGGCCGAGCCCGCGCGCAAAAGCTTCGATCCAGTCGGTCTCGACGCCGATAGGCAGCGCCAGGGCCAGCAGGAAGCCGAGGGGATCGGCGCCCTTGGCCGCGAGATCGGAGACATTCACCCGCAGGGCCTTGCGCGCGATGGCCTCGGGGGGATCATCCGCAAAGAAATGCACCCCCGCCACCAGCGCATCTTTGGTCAGGATGAGGTCGCAACCGGGGGGTGGCGTCAGGCAGGCGGCGTCATCTTTCAGGGCCAGAGCGCCCGGCCCCGCTATGGGCGCGAAGAAACGGGCGATGAGATCGTCTTCGCTGATCGCTCCCATGGCGCGCCTCGCGGGTTATTCCTGAAAGTCGCTGGCGCGCAGCTTGCGGGCGAGCGTGTCGAGCACGGCGTTGGTCATGCCCACTTCGTCGCGGGCGAGGAAGGCGGCGGCAACGTCCACATATTCGGTGATGACCACGCGGGCGGGAATGTCCCTGCGCTTCTTCAACTCATAGGCGCCCGCGCGCAAAATGGCGCGCATGACCGCCTCGACCCGTCTCAGGGGCCAGCCATCCTGCAGGGTCGTGTCGATTTCCATATCCAGCGCGCGCTGGTCGGCGAGCACGCCATTCAGCACATCGCGGAAGAACTCGATCTCGGCGGGCTTGTACTGATCGCCATCGACTTCGCGGCCAATCCAGAAGGTCTCGAATTCCGCGAGGATTTCGTTCAGACCCTTGCTGGCCACTTCCATCTGATAGAGCGCCTGCACGGCGGCGAGGCGCGCATTGGCGCGATGTTCCCTCGACATTCAGCGCGCCTTGTAGGTTTGTTTGAGCCCATGCAGCGCGAGGGCGGCGCGGGCGGCGTCGCCCCCCTTGTCGCCCTGAGCGGGGTCCGCACGGACCACTGCCTGTTCCTCATCCTCGACGGTGAGGATGCCGTTGCCGATGGCGAAGCCTTCATCGACGGTGAGATCCATGATGGCGCGGGAGCTTTCGCCCGCCACGATCTCGAAATGATAGGTCTCGCCGCGAATGACGCAGCCCAGCGCCAGCGCGCCCGCATAGGCGCCGCTCGCCAGCGCGATCTTGATGGCGGCGGGGATCTCCAGCGCGCCGGGCACGCCGATGGTCTCGTGGGTGGCGCCTGCGGCTTCAAGGGCGCGCACGGCGCCGGCATGAAGCATGGCGCCGATGTCGTCATAATAGCGGGCTTCCACGATCAGGAAGCGGGCGCCGGGGGCGGAATAGGTCGGAAGGGTGCGGCGCGGTTCGGCCATGATGGGGATCCTCAGCAAGGGTTCCCTGCATAGAGAGGAGCAGGGTGCGGCGCAAGCGT
>CANGTC010000215.1 GCA_947456505.1 Beijerinckiaceae bacterium | reverse complement strand
GGGGCCGGGATAGACCCAGCCATAGGCGTGGCCGCCGACCGCGTGATAGACGGGGCAATGGTTCATGCAGGCGCCGCAGCGGATGCAGCGCAGCATCTCCTCGAACTCGGTGCCGAGCATGGCGCTGCGACCATTGTCCA
Source organism: Beijerinckiaceae bacterium (assembly GCA_947456505.1). Lineage (GTDB taxonomy): Bacteria > Pseudomonadota > Alphaproteobacteria > Rhizobiales > Beijerinckiaceae > Terripilifer. Next base: position 6,054 of record CANGTC010000215.1, on the reverse strand, counting down.
CAAGAACCACATGATAGGCCTGCGGGCCGTCCACATCCTCGGGCCTGCGCGGGCCGGTGGAGAGCGTCGTATAGACCGACATGTCCTGGCCAGTGGCCGAGCGGCCGAGCACGCGCAGGATCTGCGCTGCGTCCTCCAGCGTCGGCACGATCTTTTCGATGGAGGCGGCGACGATATGCACGCGCGGCAGGGTCTGCGTCAGATCGCCATTGCCCTCGTTGGTGACGATGATGGAGGTGCCGGTTTCCGCCACCAGAAAATTCGCGCCGGTGATGCCCACATCCGCTTCCAGAAAGCGCTTGCGCAGCACCATGCGCGCTTCCGTCAGCAGGGATTCGGCTTGGGTGAGATCGCGGTCTGCTTTGAGATGGGTATGAATGCGGCGGAAGTCCTGCTCCACCTGCTCCTTCGTCAGATGCACTGCAGGCGCGATGATGTGGGAGGGCGCCTCGCCGCGCAGCTGGATGATATATTCGCCAAGGTCTGTCTCGATGGCCTCCATGCCCGCCGCTTCGATGGCGGCGTTGAGGCCGATCTCTTCGGAGACCATGGACTTGCCCTTGGTCACCGTGCGCGCGCCCTGCGCCTTGCAGATCTCCACGATGGTGGCGCATGCCTCTTCAGCGGTGCGCGCGAAATGCACGTGACCGCCGGCCTCGCGCACTTTGGTTTCGTAATGTTCGAGATAGAGATCAAGATGGGCCAGCACATGGTTCTTGATGTCGCGCGCGCTGTCGCGCAGGGCCTCGAACTCGGGCAGGCGATCTGCCGCCTGAGTGCGCTTGTCGATGAAACCCGCGCGCACATTGCCGAGCGCCTGCTGCAACTGCTTGTCGACGAGCGCATTGTGGGCGTTCTGTTTGAAGGCGGGGGAGGTCGGGTGAATGGTCACTGGCCCATCTCCTTTGTCGCGCCAATGGGCGGCTCATGGGTGAAGCCCGCGAGCACCTCCGCCACATGGCGCACCTCGACCACGCGGCCCTCGCGCGTCAGCTTGCCCGCCATGTTCATGAGGCATCCAAGGTCGCCCGCCAGCAGAACGGGCGCGCCTGTCGCTATGATATTGTCGATCTTCTTGCGCACGATGGCGTCGGAGATCTCGCCATATTTCACCGCAAAAGTGCCGCCGAATCCGCAGCATACGTCGCATTCTTTCAAAGGCGTCAGCTCAAGCCCTTCGATGCTCGCCAGCAGCTTGCGCGGCTGGCTGGCGACGCCCAGTTCCCGCAGCCCCGCGCAGCTGTCGTGATAGGTGACTTCGCGGGGGAAACTTGCGGCCACGGAGGTCACGCCCAGCACATCCGTGAGGAAGCTCACGAGCTCGTGGCACTTGCCCGCGAAGACCTGCGCCCTGTGCGCGAGGTTGGGATCATCGGCGAAAAGATCGGGATAGTGTTTCGCCATCATGCCGCCGCAGGAGCCCGAGGGCGCGACGATGTAATCGCAGTTGGCGAAGGCGTCCATGGCTTGCAGGGCGAGCGCGCGGGCGTCGGCCCGGTCGCCGGAATTGAAGGCGGGCTGGCCACAACAGGTCTGCGCGGGCACGGTGACTTCGCAGCCCGCATCCTCCAGCAGTTTTACGGCCGCGAAGCCGATGCTCGGGCGAATGAGATCGACGAGGCAAGTGACGAAAAGGCCGACGCGCGGCTTGGCAGGATGCGGCAAGGTCAGGTGTCCCGTTGATGGGCTGATGGTGGCTGACATTGCCCCGGCAGGAGGCGAAATGGCAAGCGCCTGACGGGGCGGTTACGACTGGCTAACCATAACCTCAGCTAATTCTGAAGCTTACGCTGGGGCATAGTATCCTGTCGCCATCGTTTGCCTCCAGGGAGGCCTCATAGGGTGGGATGACGATGGCGCAACGTGGAACCAGTCTCGCGGTTTTGGCGCTTCTGACAGGCCTTGGCCTGACCTGCGCCCATGCCGAGCCTCGATCAGGCCTTGGCGGTGGATTTCTGGAATTGCTGGTGACGGGGCGTGATCCCACGCCTCGGCCCTGGCTTGAGCAGCAGGGTCAGAGCCCTCCCGCCGCCCCGCGCGCCCTGACCCAAGGCCAGACCGCCCCGGTTCGGCGCATCTCCGCGCCCGCTCCAACGGTCGTCGCCCCAATGCCCGCGCCTGCGGACCATGGCGCCGCCGTCACCACGCCTTCGCATGCGTCGGGCTCTGGCGCCGCCGCCCCATTCGCTCGGCAGGAAGTCGCCTACGACGGCCCCCACGAGGCGGGCGTCGTTGTGGTCGATACGCCGAGGCGGTTTCTGTTTCTCGTGCTGGGGAATGGCCGGGCGTTGCGCTATGGCATCGGGGTTGGGCGGCCCGGGTTTGAATGGGCGGGGGTCAAGACCATCTCGCGCAAGGCTGAATGGCCTGACTGGACCCCGCCGCCGGAAATGCTGAAACGCCGCCCCGAACTGCCGCGCCATATGGCGGGCGGCGAGGATAATCCGCTTGGGGCGCGCGCGCTTTATCTGGGTTCTTCGGTCTACCGCATCCACGGCACCAACGAGCCCGACACCATCGGACATAACGTGTCCTCCGGCTGCATCCGCATGATGAACGAGGATGTGATCGACCTCTACGAGCGGGTGAAGCTTGGAACCCGGGTCGTCGTGATCTGACAAGAGCCCCCGGATTGCGGCCGGGGGCCGTCGTGTGCTGGCTCAGATGTCGGTCGTGTCGTCCGACGAGTCGAAAAAGCCCCCGCCGGAGTCTCCGTCGTCATAGCCTGACTCATTCCCGCTGGCGGGGAAGATGCCACTCATGAGTCCGCCATTGTCGCCCTGGGCCTGTCCATAGGAGCGGTCGAAGACGCCGCCGGTCGGGTCGCTATTGGCGAAACCCGAGCCGATCCCGAGCGAATTGTTGCCGTGGTGGCTGAACAGGCTGCTGATGGAATTGGCCAGCAGCATGCCGCCAGCCACGCCCGCCGCCGCGCCAAGCGCGCCCTGTAGAAAGCCGCCGCCGCTGGCTTGCGGCTGGGCCTGCTGCATCGGCTGGGCATATTGAGGGGCTGCGGGCTGGGGAGCCTGCTGGCGGCCCCAGGGAGAGGGTGAGGCGGCGGGGGCGCTCGCGGGCGCAGCGCCTGCGCTGGGCACGCTGGTGGGCGCCGCAGGACGGCCGCCGCCAAAGAGCCCGCCGAGGAAGGAGCCGCCGCTGGTGGTCTGCGCCGCTTCCAGTTCCTTCACGCGCGCTTCCAGCTGCTGCAGTTTTTCATTGGCGGCGCCCAGGGCCTGATCCTGCACGATCACCGCCTGAGCGAGAAGATAGGTGGCGTAGGGCTGCTCGCGCACGGCCTCCGCAATGTAGGCCTCAGCCTCCTTGTCGCGCGGATTGGCGGACGCCGCGCGGGTCCGGTCGAACAATCCGGCAAGCAACTGGCGTTCTTCGGGGCTCATCATGCTCTCCCTGAGACAAGCGGAATGATTCCGCCGCGAAGATATGGGGAGCGGCCCGTCTGGCTCCAAGGGGGCGCCCTCTTCACGTTTGCGCGCCTTCAAACGAAAAAGGCCCCCGCTCGAAAGCGGGGGCCAAACCGTCAGCCGATGGACTGGACAGGATTACTTGAGGTCCTTGCCGGAGAGGGCGAAGGAAAGGGTGCCGACCACGGCGGAGCCGCAATACTTGGATGGGCCGGTGGCGGAATAAACGCCAGTTGGGCCGGTGATCATCGCGCACTCTTTCTTGCTCAGATCTGTGCTGTGATAGCGCAGATCAAGGGTGGCGAACTTGTAGCTGTAGGACAGACCAGCGTTCCAGTAGTTGTAGTCGGGAAGCGAGAAACGCTTGTTGTTGCTGTCAAGATGCTTCGAGTCGGTGGTGCCATAGTACTGGCGACCAAACTCACCCGAGAGAGCGAAGTCCATCGGCAGGGTCCACTTCGCGGTGGCGGAGACATAGGTGCCATTAGCGCCAGTGTCGAGGAAGCTCGGCGAATAAAACACGTTACCACCGACATTGAACGTCTCGGTGATGTTATAGCCGAGCTTCACGTAGCCTTCATAGAAGGTGGGAACAGTCGGGAACACGCCGTTCGGGGTAGGGGTCTTCAAGCCAGGGTAAATGTAGGCGATTGCACCAACGTCAGTTGACAAATTGCCGAATGTGCCACGCACGCCGCCGATGGCGTCCAGCTCCATGTTCGGGCTCTGGTCAGTATCGCTAAGCTTGATGCTCGAACCGGCGGTCCCGATGTACGCCGCCCAGGTGTCGCTGAAGGTGTAGCGAAGCTCGGCGTTGGCGTTGACGCTCGGGCCATTGTTCGACTGGCTGATGCCGCGGAACAGATAGTTCGAGGTCAGACCGCCGCCAACGGTGAAATCCCAGGGGGAGACGACGACGGGGGCGGGAGCCGGGGCCTTCTTCTTCGCGAGGTCGGCTGCGGAAGCGGCGCCGCCAGTGAGGGCGAGGGCGAGAAGGGCGATTGATGTCTTTTTCATAGCCAAGGGCTCCGTGAAGCGTGATTTCAACATGACGCAAATGTGACCCAAGACATTGCTATATGACAAGGTCAACGATCGAGCATTTGCTTAAAAATTAGGCAAATCAGCCTGTCGTTGCGGAAATGTCCGCACCCTGTTGCGCAAAAGCTACAATGTTGAGGCGCGGTTTTCTGATTTCTCCGGCTTTTGCCCTTGGCTTTGCTTCGCGCAGCAGCTCTTGATCGGCAACAAACGTCCGATCTTCATGAAAAATATGCTTATTTATTGATGAATCGCGAAGCGAATCAGGTCTGACGACTCCTTGACAGGGGCTTGCTCTTCAGTGGGCCATCGAGGCGAGCGGCTCAGTCTCAACCCCTGCGCCTTCAAGCGCCTGCGGCAGCGGTCCACCAGCCGCCCAGTCAAGCAATTCGATCGTATGGAGAATCGGAATCAGGGTCGCCCCGCCGATCTGCGTGATGCAGCCGATGTTGCCTGTCGCGATGATCTGGGGCTTCACGCGTTCGATATTGCCCACCTTGCGGGCCCGCAGGCGCCCGGCGATGGCGGGTTGCATGATGTTGTAGACCCCCGCCGAGCCGCAGCAGATATGGCCCTCGGGCACATCGCGCACCTGAAAGCCCGCCGCCCGCAGCAGGCGCTTGGGGCCGTCGGTCAACTTTTGCCCATGTTGCATGGAGCAGGCGGAGTGATAGGCCACCACCTGTCCTGTAGCGCGTGCGGGCTCCAGCGCGGGCAGGGCCAGCAGAAATTCCGTGATGTCGCGGGTGGCCTCCGACACCCGCCGCGCCTTGTCCGCATAGGCGGGGTCATCGCGCAGCATGAAGCCATAGTCCTTCACCGTGGTGCCGCAGCCTGACGCGGTGATGAGAATGGCTTCGAGCCCGCGATCCATCTCCGCGATCCAGGCGTCCACATTGGCTCTGGCGAAGCGCAGGGCCTCATCCTCGCGGCCCATGTGATGCACCAGCGCGCCGCAGCAGCCCTCGCCCCGGGGCGTGATCACCTCAATGCCGTGACGCGCCAGCATGCGCCGCGCTGCGGCATTGATCGAGGGCCGGAGCACCGGTTGGGCGCAGCCTTCGAGGATCACGACCCTGCCTTTGACGGGCGAAGCGATCGCGGGCGGTAATTCCGGCGCCTCGCGTGAGGGAAAGCGCGATGGCGCCAGTTCGATCATGGCGCGCAGGCGCGGGCCTGCCCCGGGCAGGGCGGCGAAAATGTTGATGAAGGGTTTGGCCAGCAGCGCCCCCGCCAGCGCCAAGCGAAATCGCTCGCGATAGGGCAGCACATTGGCCAGCAAAGCTCTGATGAATTTGTCGCTCTTGTCGCGCGCATAGGTCTTCTCGATATGGGCGCGGGCGTGATCCACCAGATGCATATAATGCACGCCCGAAGGACAGGTGGTCATGCAGGAGAGGCAGGACAGACAGCGGTCGATATGTTTCACCACTTCCGGCGTGGCGGGCTTGCCGCCTTCCAGCATGTCCTTGATGAGATAGATGCGCCCGCGGGGGGAATCGAGTTCGTCGCCTTCCAGCAGATAGGTCGGGCAGGTGGCGGTGCAGAAGCCGCAATGGACGCAGCTGCGCAGGATCTTTTCGGATTCGCGCAG
>CANGTC010000214.1 GCA_947456505.1 Beijerinckiaceae bacterium | reverse complement strand
AGACCCGCCACGAGCATGCCCGTGACCGCGCCAGCCTTGAAGGAGATGTCGAGGCCCTCGGCCAGCGAGCGGGTCGCCGCCTGCGCCGTGCGCACATTGGCGCGCACCGAGACGTTCATGCCGATGAAGCCGGCCGCACCCGAAAGCACCGCGCCGATCACGAAGCCGATGGCCACGAGGCCCCCGAGCATCCACCAGAGTAATGCGAAAATGACCACACCCACATAGGCGATGGCCGTATATTGGCGCTTCAGATAGGCCTGCGCGCCCTCAGCGACCGCAGCCGCGATTTCCTGCATGCGGGCGTTGCCAGTATCGGCGGCCATCAGGCTCGATATTGTGACAGCGCCATAGACGATCGATAAAAGACCGCCCAGGATGATAAGCCAAATGCTCATTTACTCCGCCCCTTGATGATTGTTCCCACAATCAGGCCCATAGGCCCTAGCGCGGCCTGAAGCCACGGTTGGCGCCTCTTTGCCAGATTCCCGCCAAGATAGCAAAGCTCGCTTTGCAACTGAGCCTCTTGCGCTGGATCAATGTCGGTTTTGGCCCCGCTGTCTATCCCTGAAGCGCCAGAGGAGCCCGCCATGACCGAGCATGCCGCCGAAGAATCCGCCATTCAGACCTGCGTGCGCGCCTTCTACGATCTCGCCCGCGCCGACGATCTGCTGGGGCCAGTCTTCAATGCTTCAGTCAAGGATTGGCCACAACATCCTAAAATGATGGATGATTTCTGGTCTGGCGCGCTTCTGGGCACGCAACGTTACACCGCCGCCCCCTTTCCGCCCCATCTCAAGCTCGAAATGACGCAGGACCATTTCGACCGCTGGCGGGAACTCTGGGTTCCGACGGTGCAGGACACCCTGCCCGAGCCGATCCGCGCCAAGGCCATCTCCATGGCCGAGCACATGTCCCATTGCTGGGGCCGCGCCTATACGACCATGAAGAACCAGATGGCCCAGGCCTGAGTCGCCAGCCCCTCTTTCTCTGTCGCGCCTGATGCTGTAAGCGCGGGCAGGAGAGGTGGGGATGGACCAGTGACGCAGGACAGGGCGGGAATAGCGCAACGGGCGGGTGACCTTCTGGACGCCATGCGTTCTGCGCGTCCGCTGGTCCAGAACATCACCAATTTCGTCTCCATGGACACCGCCGCCAACGCGCTGCTGGCGCTCGGCGCGTCTCCCGCCATGGTCCATTCGGCGGAAGAGGCCGGGGATTTCGCCGCCCGGGCGGACTCGCTCGTGGTCAATACGGGCACGCTCTCCCAGCCCTTTCTGGAGGGTGGCGAAACGGCGGCCACCGCCGCGCATATGCTCGGCCGCCCCTGGGTGCTCGACCCCGTGGGGGTCGGCGGGGGCAAGTTTCGCAATGATGCGGTGCTGCGCCTGCTGCGCCACCGCCCCTCGGTCATCCGGGGCAACGCCTCGGAAATCATCAGCATCGCCCGCGTCTCCGGCCTCCATGCGGACGGCGCCGCACCCCGCGGGGTCGATAGCGCCCATTCGACCGACGCGGCGCTGGTCACCGCCCAACATCTCGCGCACCATTGCTTCTGCGTCGTGGCGGCCACCGGGGCGGTGGATCTCGTCACAGACGGGCGGCGCGTGGTGCGCCTGGCCAATGGCCACGAGCTCATGACCCGCGTCACGGCGCTGGGCTGCGCCCTCTCCGCCGTCGTCGCCGCCTTCTGCGCGGTGAGCGAGGACGCCTTCGAGGCGACTGTCAGCGCCCTCGCGGTCTACGGGGTCGCGGGCGAGATGGCGGCGGAACTGGCCCAGCGCCCCGGCAGCTACCGGGTCGCCTTCATGGACATGCTCGACGCCATAACCGCCGCCGATGTGGCGGCCAGACTGAAAGTGCTGTGATGTTCGATCCCGCCCAACTTCGCCTCTGCCTCGTCACCGACCGCGACCTGTCGCTGGGCCGCAGCCTCGTCGATGTGGTCGGCGCCGCCGTGCAGGGAGGCGCCACCATGGTGCAACTGCGCGAGAAAGCCGCCCCCACCCGCGCCTTTCTGGAGGAGGCCCGCGCCCTGAAGGCCCTGCTGGCGCCCCTTGGCGTGCCGCTCATCATCAACGACCGGGTCGATATCGCGCTGGCGGTAGCGGCTGATGGGGTCCATGTGGGCCAGACCGACATGCCCGTGGAGATCGTTCGGGCCCTGCTGGGTCCCGGCGCGATCATCGGGCTCTCCATCACCAACCACCAGCAGATCAGCCGCCCCGACGCCGCCCTGCCCGATTATCTCGGCCTCGGCCCGCTTTATTTACAGCAGACCAAGCCCAACGCGGCGACACCACTGGGCGTAGAGGGCTTCCGCGCCCTGCGCGCCACAACCACCAAGCCGGTGGTCGCCATCGGCGGCTTGAAAGCCAACAATTCCGCCCCCGTTCTGGCCGCTGGCGCCGATGGGCTGGCGGTGGTCTCGGCCATCGTGGGCGCGCCGGATGTGCGGGCGGCGACGGAGGAGTTCATGGGGTTGTTCGGGAGGTGAAGCGAGCCAGAGTGGCCTGCCAAGCTCTTCGCTCTTTCCGGCAACTCCTCGTTTCGACCAATCGCCGTGCGTTCGGTTGATCGAACCGCAAGTGAAATGAAACTTCGCGTGAGAGCGCCAAAGCCGAAACGACCCGCAGGCGTCATCAAGCTTGGTTGGGGGCTTTTTTTGTATTTCCCGATGCCGGTGAAAGCAGGAAGCGATCCCGAGCCCATGTCACGCCGCGTTGAACAAATTCCGGATTCTTCGATTCGACCGGATCACCCGACAGGGATGACCATGGAAACAGATCTGGCCTGGTCGCCAGAATTCGGCTCGGCAACAGCGGGTAGAGCCGCCAGAGTTCATCCAGCGTCTTCATGTCGAGTTCAAGTGACATCATGTAGCTCAGAGCTTCATGATAGCTCTTCTGCAGAATGTCTGACTTTGGATTGAGATTGTGGATGACGACCAGGCCAGTCGGGGGACAATCAAGACATGAGACCGAAAGGTCGGGCCGATACTTCTTCAGAGCAAAAAGAACCCTCCACACATCGCCTGTCCAGCCAGCCCAAAGCGGCCCTTCGCCTGGATCGCCTACACGGTAGACGCGCTCGGCCATTCGAGCGTTTAGCGGCAGGCAGTCATGCATCAAAACCAATGATTGACCATGACACGCTCTCTCGGTGTTCATAAAATCCCGGAGCAGGAACTCACACAGATGCAACCCATCCAGGAAAGCGATGTCCACCCCTTGTGGAAAATGCTGCAGGAGATCAAATCGAGCGAAAAAATCATCAGATGATGTTTGGTATGCAAACAGTCTCTGCTTACTTCCGACAACATCAGTATCTATCATGAAATCTGGATCGACGCACACTGCGTCGCACGACCATTTTCTCAGCGAAGCGCCTGTATTGGTCCCGATCTCAAAGTAACTCTTTGGTGCGCAAATAGCGCTCACTTGGCTCATAAAGTCGAGGTAGTGGATACCTGCATGACAAAAGGAGGGCCAAGCATCGCACAGGTTAACCCCTGTCAAAGAATGCGTAGGATCCGCCTCGGTTGATATCCGGTAGCGCGCTTGATGCGCCTTAATAGCGTCGAGCGTCGCCTTGAGATAGGCGTGGCCATAACGGAGGTCTGGTTCCAGATAGGCGCCCTCACCCCACTCGTTCCATGCATTAACGAATACCAGACGTTCGGGACCCGGATTGGCCACCTGGACATCCTCAAGCGCGGCCTCAAGCCAAATTTGATAAGAATCCGGCGTGGCGTTTGTGAAGATCGCCGCGTTATCTTGGCGCCGCGCCGTATTATCCCATCCAAGGGTGACTGAGCGTAATCTGCGATAGGCAGGCAGGGATGCGGCCGCGTATTTCTCTACGATCATATCGTAATCAAACACCACCCCACCGAAATCAGGGTTAAGGATTGGCTGGGGCGCAGGGACCGAAGCGCCTGGGTTATGCGGCGGGAACTCTGCAGCAGCATCGAAACCATATCGAGCAGGGTCCTCCCCCGCCCAGGCAAGGTCCGCCGCCTCCATCATGACCAGATAGATCTCGCCAATTCCCGCGTCACGGCAGGCCTGACGCCATATCGAGGTGGTGACCAGGGCATCGGGAATGCAACGGGCGCGATAGATAAGGAGGATCGGCCGACCATCGACCCGAATGTAGAAGCTATGCCGGAAGTAGCGGATGAGGTCTTCGATAACCGCGCGATCTTGCTCTTCTGAATAATGATGCTCCAGAATGACGGTTTCGGCTTCTCCGTCCCAGGTCCTGGTCCAGTTCTCGTTGGCCCACGCCAGACAAAAAGGGATCGCCGGGCGCCAGGTCTCAAGGAGCCGTTCAAGGGGCGTCTCCAACACGCGCTTGCCCGAAAAATAGTAGTAATAATAACAGAATCCATGGATGCCATAGCTCTTCGCCAACTCCGCCTGCCTGTCCATGACGATCGGGTTGCGTAAGTCGTAATAGCCCAGATCGGCAGGCACGCGAGGTTGGTAATGGCCCTCAAAATTGGGCTTTGCTCTGGATAGGCCAACCCACTCAGTGAAACCCTCGCCCCAATTTGCATCGTTTTCGGGTATCGGGTGAAACTGCGGCAGGTAAAAGGCGATAACCTTGGGGGCCTCTCCCCCCATCGCGCTTGCTTGCGCCGCCGCAAAGTTCGGCCTTTCATGAGCACGCGCTTTTTCAACCTTGTCGCGCAAACCGGAAGCGCCGCCGTTCGCCGGGCGAGGGGGTTGTTTTTCTGACGAATCATGGAGCACGAAACGAATTTCCTGTTTCAATTTTAAATAAATTTGTTTCGAATATGATAGCTATCACCGCTTTCGCCAACGGGCAATGCGCAATCCAAAATCCGGCGCCGGAAGAACTGCAACCAATACCCTCTCACGCCAGGCGGAGGCGCTTCAGCGCAGGCAGTCCGGTTGGCTATCAAAGGCTCCATTGACTTGCATCAAAGCAGAGGACTAGCCTGAGACGAAAGGCTGCCCCATAAAATGCGGCAAGACTCACGAGGAAACACCCGATGACCTTTTACAGGCCCGCCCCCACTTTGGCGAACCGCAGCGCTTTTTATAGCGAAAACAAGCTCATCATCGGGCTCTTCGGGGCCAATTGCTCCTCCGGCCGGGCCGTGACCCTCGTGGAGAACCGCTGGACCGGCAGTTGGCAGGACAGCAAGCGGTTGGCGCAGATGGCGGATGAGGTCGGCATCGACTTCATGCTGCCCATCGGCCGCTGGAAGGGCTATGGCGGCGTCACCGACTATCAGGGCGCGACGCTGGAGACCTTCAACTGGGCCTCTGGCCTGCTGGCCTCCACCAAGCGGATCACCGTTTTCGGCACGATCCACGCCCCCCTCTACAACCCCATCATGGCCGCCAAGATGTGCGTCACCGCCGACCATATCGGCGAGGGGCGTTTTGGTCTCAACATGGTCTGCGGCTGGAACGAGGGCGAGTTCGAGATGTTCGGCGTCACCCAGCGCGACCATGAGCGGCGCTACGAATATGCGCAGGAATGGATGAACGTCGTCACCCGCGCCTGGTCGCCCGAGGGCGAGTTCGACTTTGCGGGCGAACATCTGGACCTGCATGGGGTGCGCGCCAATCCCAAGCCCTGGGGCGGCACGCGCCCGGTGATCATGAACGCCGGCGCTTCCGCCAATGGTCGCGCCTTCGCCATCCGCAATTGCGACGCCTTCTTCACCACCGCCTCGCGCGAGAGCGTGCAGGAGACCCAGCAAAGGGTGCGCGAGATCAAGGACGAGGCGCGTTCGCTGGGGCGCGAGCTGGAGGTCTATACTGTAGGCGTCGTCACCTGCCGCCCCTCCATGAAGGAGGCGCAGGACTACTATCACTACGCCGCCGTTGAGCGCGCCGACTGGTCGGCTGTGGACTGCATCATGGCCATCAAGGGCCTGACACCCGAGAGCATGGGCCAGGAGGCCTTCGAAAAGCGCCGCGACCAATACGCCAACGGCATGGGCGGCGTGCCCATCGTGGGCGATCCCGATTATGTGGCCGGTCAGCTGGCGAGGCTCAACGAGTCGGGGCTGCGCGGCATTGCGCTGTCGATGGTCAACTACGCGGACGAGCTGCCCTATTTCGCCCAGGAAGTGCTGCCCCGGCTGGAGAAGCTCGGCGTGCGCGTGCCTGCGGCGAAGGATTGAGGCAGTCGGCAGTCGGCAGTCGGCAGTCGGCAGTCGGCAGTCGGCAGT
>CANGTC010000213.1 GCA_947456505.1 Beijerinckiaceae bacterium | reverse complement strand
CTATCACTTCGCCAAGGCCACGATCCGGGTGCTGGAATATCATGATGGACGCATAGCGCTCTTCCACGGCCCCCGAAAGATCGCCCGCTTTCTTGCCGATGGAAGCCTGGACGAAGGGGAAGCCGTCAGGAAGCAGTCGGTCGCGTAAGTCCGCTTCGCGAACGAGGCTGTGGACGGCGTGGACAGCTTTGGGCAGGGAGGCCCACACCTGCCCACCCCGCCCACAGCAGGGCAAATGCAGAAGCAGGCAGCCCGAAAGCGGACATTTGAAGAGCTACCTAAACCGAACATCTATGGAAGCTATCGACACCGCAAGCCGCATTCGCATGGCCTTCGCAGCGGGCCATCCCGATGCCGATCTCTTCGTCGGCATGCCCGGCGCGCTTGCCGCGCTTGGACCATAACCGACGGGGCATGCGCCCCATCGCTTCCCCCTCTTCCTCAAACGCGTGATCAACAGTGCGGGCGACAAGCGGGGTAAAACCGAAAGAAAGCGCGCGTCCAAAATCAGGCCAAGACCGTCAGCGCTAAAATTATGCCGCCCGGTGAATAGGAAGGGCTAAACCGGACATATCATTTGCTAGCGACACGGGCTGCCCAGCCTCAAGACAAAAGGACTGCGCTTCTATATAACGCCCCGATTGATTTCAGCGGATATCGCAGGCGCCGCCGGGGCGCAGGCTTGCATATCCGGTCCACAGGGAGAAAATCATGTCGCATCGCGTTGCTTCAACCGCCTTCAGCTTCGGCCTCGCCGCCATCGCCTTGGCGACTGTCACCCCCGCCATGGCGCAGAGCAAGATCAAGCTGAGCACGGTCCAGTCCATCGGGTCGGTCGTCACCTATATCGCCCAGGACAAGGGCTATTTCAAAGCCGAGGGGCTGGATGTCGATATTGTCATGGTCAACTCGGCTGCGCAGGCTGTCGCCTTGCTGGCCCAAGGCGAGCTGCAGGTGATGGAGGGCGGCGTCTCCATCGGTTTCTTCAACGCGCTCGAGAAGAACATGCCGATGATCATGACCTCTGATCGCGTCTCCTCTCCCATCGGCCACAAGTTGATTGTGCGCGCCGATCTCAAGGGCAAGATCACCAAGGTCCAGGATCTCAAGGGCAAGAACGTCGGCACCAACGCCATCGCCTCGGTCACCACCTATGAGCTGGGCAAGCTGCTCAGGAAATATGGCATGACCCTGAAGGATGTGGAGCTGAAGCAGCTCGGCTTCCCGCAGATGAGCCCGGCCATGAAGAATGGCGCCCTCGACGCCACCGTCAATATCCCCCCCTTCGCCAGCGCTATGGAGGAGGCGGGCGACGGCTTCACCATCGCGCGGGTTGATGATGACGTCGAGCCTTCGCCCATGACCATCGCTTCAAGCTTCATCAACACGGATTGGATGAAGAAGGACAAGGAGGCGGTGCGTCGCTTCTTCGTCGCCTATATGCGCGCCACCCGCGATTATTGCCTCGCCTATCACAACGGCCCCAATCGCAGGGAAGTGATGGAAATCGCGCTGAAGAATGGTCTTGAGCGCAGCATTGAGGATATCGACAAGACCGAGTGGACCGGCCGCAGCATGAATGGCGCGGTGAACATGAAGAGCGTGATGGACCAGCAGGCCTTCTATATTGAGCTGGGCATGGTCGAGCGGGCGGTGTCGGAAGACCGCATGTATACGACCGAGTTCATCGACTACGCCAACAACAAGCTCGGCCCTGCGCCCGCCGTCAATCCCGCGTCCAAACTGGCGGGCTGCCGGTAGCGGCGTCACGCGGGCGTCCCGGAATCGGGGCGCTCGTCATCCCGCTGTTTTTCAAGCATTCATATGTGAAGAATGGTACCGCCACCCCGGCTCGAACGGGGGACCTCTAGATCCACAATCTAGCGCTCTAACCAACTGAGCTATGGCGGCACGGAGTGGCTTCCTAGAAGCAAAGCGCGCCAAATGCAAGCGCCGCAGCGCATGTTCTTGTCGCTTGCTGCTTGAGGCCCTGATCTGCCGGGGGGCAGCGCCAAAAGAAAACGCCGCCCCTTGGGGCGGCGCTGGGGATTTGGTTGGCTCAGGCGGCCAAACTCTTGTCGAAAGAGGTCTTCAAAGGCTCTGTCGCCTCTGTCACCACTTTCTGCGCCAGGGCCGTCAGTTCTTTCATTTGCGCCGAGAGGGCCTCGAACTGCTTGCGGGCATGGTCCGTCTGCAGGCTGATGGCCTCGGGAATGGACTTGGCCGCAGCCAGAGCCTTGAAATGCTCGAAATTGGCCTCGGCCTGAGCCTTCAGCCCTTCCATCGCTTTCTGGTTCAACTCGCCGAAGCCGCGCGTGACCTTCACATAGCTGGTCTCCAGAGTGTCGGAGACCTCCTCGGCGGCATGTTTCAGCCGGTCGTAGGCGGCGCGGGTCTGCACCATGGTTTCTTCCGTAGCGCAGCGGATATTGTCCTGGACGTCCCTGGCTTCCAGAACCACCTTTTCAGCGGTCACGTGCACCAAATCGTCGAGGGACGAGGGAATCGCGGCTGGGATCTCAGCCGCGATGATCGCTCCAGCCGCCTTGGCGGCCCTGGACTTGGGCGCCTTGGGGGCCGCGGTCACAGTCTTGGACGTCTTGGACGGGGTCGCCGCCACAGGGGATTTCGGCTTGCGTGGGATGGCCATGGGCAGTCCTTTCCGTTCGCTTACTTCTTGATGCCGGTCGCTTTCTGCATCGCTTCGCCCAATTCCTTGGTCTGCGCCTGGATATTGGCCATCTGCGCTTTCAGATATTCGGACTGAAGCGCCATGACTTCCTGGATGTCCTTGGCGTGGACCAGCTTCTCGGCGAGGTCGAAGGCCGCGTTCACATTGCTTTCGGCGAAGGAGACCGCCTTGGCGGACATGTCCTTGGCGCCGGAGAGGGCGGGGTTGCCAGCGGGGGGCTCGATGACCGTGGCGCTCTTTTGCACAGCGCCCATGAAGCCTTCGAAGGCCTTGCGGGCCTGGGCGACGCTGCGTTCGGCGAATTCACGCATTTCAGTAGGGACTTCGTAAGCTGACGTCGACATGGGCCATCTCCTTGGGCGCAACGTGCCGCGTTCTAATGGATCTCGGTCCGTGGTCGGGTAACGCGGCGACCAGCAATATAGATCATTCAATGGTGCGTTGCAATATATTTGTGCGTCGCACAATAATTTACGATGTTTCGAGAAATCCGGCGATTGCTGGCCTTGAGGGGCTCAGAACCATGGACCTGGGCTTCCGCGAGGGTTAAGTTTTCGTTAAGTCTGTTTCATCTGGTCCGGGCGTAGAGTTTGTAAAGGCGTTGAAATTCATGGATTTCGATTCGTCGAGACCCTCTTCAGGCGATTTGGCCTCCTTGTTGGCGGATCCCGCGCTTGCGGCGTCGCTCGCCCAGGGCGGCGCGATCTTTATCGCCGCCGTTGCGCCCGCGCGCCTGATCTACGCCTCCGGCCCCCTCCAGATCCTGTTCAAATCCTCTGGCCTCGACGACATAGCGAATCACTTGTTCGCGAAGGTTGAGGGCAGGCCGTCCCTGTCCGACCTCTTTGGCGCTTTGACGCCGGGCGCCCCCGGCAGGCTGGAGCGGGTTCGCCTGGTGCTGGGACGGCGCGTAGAGACCTTGACGGTGCTTGTGCGCCGCACGCCCGCTCCGGTTTCCGCCATCATCGGCATGGTCGTGGGCGCGCGCATCGCCCAGCCCCCGGGCGGCTTTCCGCCCGCCATCTCCGCAGCGTCCATGGCGCCCCCGGCGGCGTCCGCCGCCCTTGGCGCGGTTGTGGCGGCTCCTGCGCCTCTCGCCATGGTCCCTGCGCCCCCTGCCGCCCCCGTGGCCGCGGCTGGCCAGAGCGGCGCGGTGGCCAAGCTTTCGGCTGATCTTGCGGCCCGGCACGCCAATGCGCCCTTCATCCGGTTTCTCTGGCAGACCGACGCGGCTGGCCGCCTCACCAGTCTCACCGGTCCCTTCTGCGAGGTCTTGGGTTGCTCCACAGGCGCGCTCATTGGCTTTGACTTCGTTGCGCTGGCCGGCGCCTGCGGCCCTCAGGGCGCCGCAGCCCTGCGCCAGGCCTTCGCCACGCGCCAGAGCTGGAGCGGCCTCGATCTCTTATGGCCCATCGCCAAGGCCCACGCCGCCGCGCCCATCACCCTTGGCGCGCTGCCAGCTCTAGATGGCCAGGGAGGCTTCCAGGGCTTCCGGGGCTTTGGCGTCATCCATATCCAGCGTCTGGAGCCCAGCCTGCATGACTGGACGCCGCCTGCGCCGCCGCGCAAGCCCGACCCCGCACCCGGTCTGGTCCAGCCCCCGGAGCCCGTGCGCGAACCCGCGCCTGCGCCCATGCCCTTCGCCCGGCTCACCAATGTGGTGTCCCTGCGGGATCGGCGGCAGGAGGCCGCCCCCATCGAGGAGCCGCTCGCCGAGCCGTCCGAGCAGCCTGAGGCGCCCGCGCCCGGACCGCGTTCGCCCTCGCGCCACCGCGAGGCCTCCAATCTCGTCGAGTTGAGCTCGACGGAGCGCACCGCCTTTCGCGAAATCGCCAGGGCCCTGGGCGCGCGGGTGGATGATTCCGCGCCATCGCGCCGGGAGTCCAGCGAGGACCGCGCCCAACGCATTCGCGACCTGATCGATCTGGCCACCGTGCGCGCGGTCGCCGCAGGTCCGGAGAGCAGGCAGCGCGGCCGCGCCCCGGTCGAAGAGCCGCCGCAGGCCTCGCCGCCACCTCCGCCCCGCGTGGTGGCTCCTGAACCCGTGGCTCCCCCTCCGGGAGGGCTTGACGATCTCTCCGCCAATGCGCCCGCCGTGCTGGATCGGCTGCCCGTTGGTGTGCTGGTCAGCCGCATGGAGATCCCGGTCTTCCTCAACCGCACCCTGCTCGACCTCCTGGGTTTCTCAGATGCGGACGCGTTCCATGCGGCGGGCGGGCTCGACGCCATTTTCATGGAGCGAACCCATGGCCATGACGTCCCGGGCGCGGCTTCCATCCGCGCCGCCGATGGCGAGATCATCGCCGTTGATGTGCGCATTCAGGCCATTGAGTGGGATGAGGCGCCAGCCACCCTCACGACTTTCCGCAGGCCGGAAGGGGACAACGCCCCGCGCCTGCGCGCCCTTGAAAGCGACTTGCGCGAACGGGAGCTTGAGACCCGCGAGTTGCGCACCATTCTGGACACCGCGACCGACGGCGTAGCGGTGCTCGACGCACAGGGGGCCATTCTCACCCTCAACCGCTCCGCTGAAGCGCTCTTTGGCTATGAGCAGGCGGATGTGGCGGGCGAATCCTTCGTCATTCTTTTGGCCCGCGACAGCCATCCGGCCGCGCTCGATTATCTCGAAGGCCTCAAGTCCAATGGCGTGGCGAGCGTGATGAACGACGGCCGCGAGGTGCTTGGTCGCGCGCGTCAGGGCGGGACCATTCCGATCTATATGACGCTGGGCCGCATCGCCGTTGGCGGCGAGCAGAAGTTCTGCGCCGTATTGCGCGATCTCACGCCCTGGAAAAAAATCGAGCGCGAGATCGAAACCGCCCGCAAGGACGCCGAACACGCCAGCGCGCTGAAGTCGGATTTCCTCGCCAAGGTGAGCCATGAAATCCGGACCCCGTTGAACGCCATTCTGGGCTTCGCCGAAGTCATCATGGAAGAGCGCTTCGGCCCCATCGGCAACGAGCGTTACAAGGACTATCTGAAGGATATCCATTCCTCCGGCGCCCATGTGATGAGCCTGGTGAATGATTTGCTCGATCTGTCGAAGATCGAGGCGGGCAAGCTGGAGCTGACCTTCGGCAGCGTCGACGCCAACCGCATCGTCTCCGAATGCGTTTCCCTCATGCAGCCGCAAGCCAATCGCGACCGCGTCATCATCCGCAGTTCGCTCGCCCAGCGCCTGCCCAACATCGTGGCCGATGAACGTTCTTTGCGCCAGATCGTGCTCAATCTCCTGTCCAACGCGGTCAAGTTCAACGAGGCCGGTGGGCAGGTCATCGTCTCCACCGCGCTCACAGATGCAGGCCATGCGGTGATCCGCATCCGCGACACCGGCATCGGCATGAGCGACAGCGAATTGCAGGTGGCCATGGAGCCCTTCCGCCAGATCGCCACTGCGCGCCGGGCGGGCGGCACGGGCCTTGGCCTGCCCCTGACCAAGGCTCTGGTGGAGGCCAACCGCGCCTCCTTCACCATCAAGAGCAAGCAGAACGACGGCACCCTGATCGAGGTGGCCTTTCCGCCGACCCGCGTGCTCGCCGAATGAGCCTGCGCG
>CANGTC010000212.1 GCA_947456505.1 Beijerinckiaceae bacterium | reverse complement strand
GGGCGGTCTAGGTTGGCCAGGAAGCGGGGCAGGCTGCTGCTGGTTCTGTGGCGCCACGCCGGGAGCCGGGCCGCCCGCAGGGGGCAGGCCGGGTTGCGCGGGACGCGGCAGGGCGCTTGCTGGCGGGGCGGGCGGCGGCGGCAGGGCCTGTCCGCCGGGCTGCCCCGGCGGGCGAGGCTGGCCGGGGAGCGGGGCGGGCTGCTGTTGCGAGTTCAGCGGTGTTTGCGCCGGAGCGACCAGGGGCTGGGCGCCGAGGGTGGGCGCCCCCGGGGTTGGCGCGCCCGGTCCGGGCCTTGCGCCGGGCTGGACTGGCGCAAGCGTCGGCTGGGGCGCGGGCGCGGCCGCCGGCGGGGTCACCGGTTGGCTGATCTGACCCTGCTGCTGGATGATCTGGGTCATGGGCCGGGGCGGGGTGGCGACAGGCGGCATGAAGCCTGTGGCGCCGCCCGTCGGGCCGCCAAAGCCTCCCGGTGCGCCCGGCGGTCGCTGTCCGCCGCCAGGGCCCGGGGCCGGGCCAGCGTCGCGGCGCCGGTCGCTGATGATCTTGCCAGCGACGATGCCTGCAGCCAGTGCGGCGGGGATCGCCACATAGGGCAGGATGCTTCCACCGGATTCGCGCACGGGCGGCGCCGCCACATAGGCGGGGGGACGCACCCAGGCGGGCGGCGGCGGCTCATAGGGCGAGGGCAGGAAATAGGCCTCGTCGCGGTAGAGGTCGCGCGGGGGCGGGGGCGGCGGCGCCCACCACGGGGGCGGCGGCGGCATGAAGCTCACGCGCGGCGGCGGCAGGGCGTCGTCGTCGAAATAATAGGGCGAGCGCGCCTCGAAATAGATGTCCTCGGAGCTCGGGGGCGGTGCTTCATCGAAATAGATCGCGTCAAAGCCGGGAGGCGCCTGCAGGGGCGCCGCCAGCCTTGCGAGGCGGCGCCTGGCGTCGGTGGCGTGGGGGCCGCGCGGATAGCGCTCCAGATAGGACCAGTATGCGTTGGGGGTATTGGCGACGGCTGCGCGTCGCCAGGTCAGCGCCTCGCGCCGCGCGGCCAGCAGCCCGCGCACGGTCTTCGCGTAGGGGCTGCGGGGATAGACCGCCAGAAAGTCCTGATAGCCCTGGATCGTGTCCCGATCGAGCGCCGCCGCATAGGCCTCCGCCTCGGTGAAGTCGCGAATGGGGCGGTTGCGAGCCTCTTCCCGCTGGGCGGGGCTCACCGGCAGGGCGGGCGCGTCGGGCGCGCGCTCCAGGAGTTGATAGGTGGGGTCCATCCGGCTTGCGTGCCAGGGGATCTGGGCGCTCTTGCTCAGTTCGGCGGTGCGGGTGCGCACGCGGGCGAAAATATCGTCCACTGGCAGTCCGCCGATCCGCAGGGTTTCGGATATCGCCTGCGCATAGGGGCCGTAATCGCCTTTGGGAATGGGCGCATAGGCGCCGGGCGCCGTGTTGAAGGCGATCAATGTGTTCGCCTCGGGCTCCACGATGGCGAGGCCCGGCGCGAGCGGCTGGCCCTGTTTGCCGAAGGGGCCATCATAGGCGATGTCGAGCATCACCATATGGGCGCGGCCGGGCTGGGCGCCGAGGGCGCGGGTCATGTCGGAGAGGCGGATCGCATTGAGCGACACATCGGCGTCGCGCTGCACACGGGCGCCCACGGGCACCAGATAGTTCTCGCCCTCGACTTGCAGCCCGTAGCCCGAGAGATAGACGGCCGCGACCGCATGGGGGCCAGCGGCGGCGACCTTGTCGATGAATTCGCGATAGGAGGCGCGTAGTGTGTCCTGATCAAGGTTGCGGGCGCCGGTGATGTCGAAGCCGGAGCTGCGCAGGGCCTCAGCGACCAGACCAGCGTCATTGGCGGCCGTGGGGAGGGGCGCGCCCTCATAGCCGTCGTTGCCGATCACGAAGGCGAAGCGCGCCTCGGCCTGCGGCGGCGCAGCCATCTGCGCGCCCGCCGGGACCATGGTTTCGGCCAGCAAGGCGAAAATGGCCAGCAGGGCCGTGGAGATCCGTGCAAGTCTATGCATGTGACACCAGATATGAGGAATGCTCGTGGGGCTTAGATCAGCCTTTTGTGGCTGAACACAGGCTGAACGCAGGTGAAACGCAGGTGAAACCCTTGCCCCTTCGTTGACCCGCCCCGACGCACACTGTTATCGCTTTTGGATCGCCATGAGGACTCCCATGATCACCGAAAAAGATGTGCTTTCGGCTCTCTCCCGTGTTCCGGGCCCCGATGGCCAGACGCCGTTGCCACAATCGGGCGCGATTGCAGGCGTCACCACCGTGGGGGGCAAGGTCTATCTGTCGATCGCTATTGATCCAGCAAAATCAATGGCCATGGAGGCCATGCGCCGCACCGCCGAGACGGTTTTGAAGGGGCTGCCCGGCGTTTCCGGAGTCAGCGTCACCCTCACCTCCGAGCGGCCCTCGGGTCAGGCCGCGGCTCCCGCCGCGCCTGGTCCCAAGGCTCAGGCCGCCTCACGCCAGACCGCCATTCCCGGCGTCAAGCGAATCATCGCGGTCGCCTCTGGCAAGGGCGGCGTGGGCAAATCGACCACGGCGGCGAATCTCGCTCTGGGTCTGGCGGCGCTGGGCTGGCGCGTCGGCGTGCTCGACGCCGACATCTACGGCCCCTCCATGCCCCGGCTCTTTGGTCTGCGGGGCAAGCCCGAGACGGATGGCAAGGTCATGCACCCCATGGAGGCCTATGGGATCAAGGTCATGTCCATCGGCTTCCTCGTCGATGAAGAGGTCGCCATGATCTGGCGTGGCCCCATGGTGCAATCCGCCCTCACCCAGATGATGCGCGACGTCGCATGGGGCGAACTGGATTGTCTTGTGGTCGATATGCCGCCGGGCACGGGCGACGCCCAGCTCACCATGGCGCAGACCGTGCCGCTGGCGGGCGCGGTGATCGTCTCGACCCCACAGGATCTCGCCCTGATCGACGCCCGGCGCGCGGTCGCCATGTTCAAGAAGGTGAATATTCCCATCTTGGGCGTGCTTGAAAACATGAGCTATTTCCTGTGCCCCCATTGCGGCGTGCGGTCTGATGTTTTCGCCCATGGCGGCGCGCGCCATGAAGCCGAGCGGCTTGGCGTGCCTTTCCTTGGGGAAGTGCCGTTGCACATGACCATTCGGGAAAACTCGGACGCTGGCCGGCCGGTGGTGGCGGTTGACCCCAATGGCGCCCATGCGGCAGCCTATAAATCCATCGCCCAGGGGGTGATGCAGAGCCTTGAAGGGGGCGGGACTGTGCGCGCATTCCCAAAAATTGTGATCGAATGAACTATTAGGCTATCTTTCGCCTCCATGCTTTTGTCTGTTGCGTGCGACACTGTGATTCCCTGCTGCTGAGGGTTCGCCATGAAGCGTCGTGATTTTCTGAGGGGTGCGAGCGTGGCTGGCGCAGGCGCAGCTGTGGCTGCCCCCGCCGTGGCCCAGAGCGCGCCGAGCGTGACCTGGAAGCTCACCTCCAGTTTCCCAACCACCCTCGACACCATCTGGTCCGGCGCCCAGACCTTCGTCCAGGCCGTGCGCGACATGACCGATGGCCGGTTCATCATCGAGCTTCATCCTGCGGGAGAAATCGTCCCGCCGCTGGAAGTTCTTGATGGGGTGAAGGCCGGCAAGGCCGATTGCGCGCAGACCGCGCTGTTCTACCACTGGGGCATGCAGCCTGCCCTCGTCTTCGCCACGGGCGTGCCCTTCGGCATGAACGCCCGCGAGCAGAACGCTTTCTTCCGCCATGGCGGGGGCACGGATCTGGTGAACGAATTGCTGGTGGAGCACGATCTTTTCGCGCTGCCCGCAGGCAATACGGGCTGCCAGATGGGCGGCTGGTTCCGTAACGAATTGCGCTCGGTGAGCGATTTGCGCGGGCTCAAATTTCGCGTCTCGGGACTGGCGGGCAAGATGCTGACGCGGCTGGGCGTGATCCCCACGGGCGCCTCTCGCGCGCAGATCGTGGGCGCCTTGGAGAGCGGGGCGCTGGGCGCGGCGGGCTGGGTCTCGCCCATCGATGATGAGAAGCTGTCGCTCGTTCGTGTGGCCCCCTGGTATTATTATCCGGGCTGGTGGCAGGGCAGCATGGCGATCCATCTGGCCTTCAATCTCGCCAAATGGAACGCCCTGCCCAAGGCCTATCAGAGCGTGGTGCGCGCCGCCGCCGAACTCGCCAACGCCGATGTGCTGGCGCGCTATGACTCGCTCAATCCGCAGGCGGTGCGCAGGCTTGTGGAGGCGGGCGCCAAGCTGCGGGCCTTTCCGCCAGATGTGATGGAAGCCTGCTGGCAGGCCGCCATCGCGGAGTTTCGCGAGACAGGCGCAGCCGATCCCACCTTCCAGCGGGTGCATGACGCCTACATGAGCTTCCGCAACGACCAATATGTCTGGTGGCAGGTGGCCGAATACCCCTATGACAATTTCATCATCCGCCAGCGCGCCAAGGGCTGAGCGCTTTACGCGGCGCCATGACGTGATAGGCTTCTCCCCGTCAAATCATTACGGGGGCAGGAAACATGGCTGACGCGATCAGCATCGCCGAACAGGGCTATTTTTTCGTCGGCGGCCATTATGAGGATCACCCGGACGGGCGCTTCTTCACCGGCCAGATGTATGTGGAGTTCCAGATCCCCGCTCAGCGCACCAAGGCGCTGCCTCTGGTCATGTTCTCGGGCGGCGGGCAGAGCGGTCTCAATTACTCCGGCACGCCCGATGGACGCGAAGGCTGGCGGCAGTTCTTCCTTCGCGCGGGGTATGCGGTCTATGTGATCGACCAGCCCTCGCGCGCCCGCTCGCCCCATTTGCGCGAGGCGGGCGAGCAATCGCGCCAGCCCGTGCGCTGGGTCGAAAGGCAGTTCACCGCGCCTGAACGCTACAAGCTCTGGCCGCAAGCTGAGTTGCACACCCAATGGCCGGGGACGGGCGTGGAGGGCGATCCGGTCTTCGATCAGTTTTTCGCCCAGAACTTCCCCTCGCTGGCGAGCTTCCCCCGCCAGCAGGAGCTCAATCGCGATGCAGGCGCGGCGCTGCTCGACAGGATTGGCCCCGCGATCCTCTTCACCCATTCGCAATCCGGCACCTTCGGCTGGCTCATAGCCGACGCCCGGCCGGAGCTTGTGAAGGCCATCGTCGCCATGGAGCCGTCAGGTCCGCCTGTCTTCGACAATGTGCCCAAGGGCGCGCCGGACTGGTTCGAGGATGGCCCTTTCGTGAAGCCCTATGGGTTGACGGCGCCGCCGCTGACCTATGATCCCCCGCTGGCCTCGCCACAGGATCTCAAATTCGTGCGGCAGGAGACGCCTGACGCGCCGGATCGGGTGCGCTGCTGGGAGCAGGCGGAGCCTGCGCGCAAGCTCGCCCATCTACTGGACATACCAGTGCTGGTGGTGGAGGCGGAGGCCTCCTATCACGCGCCCTATGATCATTGCACCGCGCGCTATCTGCGCCAGGCCGGCGTGATGAAGACGACCTATGTGCGCCTCGCGGACATCGGCATCCACGGCAACGGGCACATGCTGATGATCGAGAAGAATAATGCCGACATCGCCGAGGTGGCGCGCAAGTGGCTGGAGGAGACTCTGGGGTGAGTTAACTCACCCCCCCGTCACGCTCATATGCCTGCCCACCGCAGGCTGGCGGGTGGTGCGGTCGATGACGAAGTCGTGGCCCTTAGGCTTGCGGGCGATCGCGGCCTCGAGGACCGCATTGAGCGCATCATTGCTTTCAGAGGCCCGCAGGGGCGTGCGCAGATCGGCGGCGTCTTCCTGGCCAAGGCACATGTAGAGCGTGCCCGTGCAGGTGACGCGCACCCGGTTGCAGCCCTCGCAGAAATTGTGAGTGAGCGGGGTGATGAAGCCCACGCGCCCGCCGGTCTCCTTCACGCGCACATAGCGGGCTGGGCCGCCAGTCTGGTAGTCGATATCTTCCAGCGTGTAGCGGTCGAGCAGGCTCGCGCGCAGTTGCGTCAGCGGCCAGTATTGATCGACGCGCGCCGCCTCCACCTCACCCAGCGGCATGACCTCGATGAAGGTCATGTCCATGCCGCGCCTGTGGGCCCATTCGATGAGCCGGGGCACCTCGTCGTCGTTGACGCCCTTGAGGGCCACGGCGTTGATCTTGATGGCGAGCCCGGCCTTCTGGGCGGCGTCGATCCCCTCCAGCACCTTGGCGAGATCGCCCCAGCGGGTGACGGCCTTGAACTTGTCGGGGTCGAGGGTGTCGAGGGACACATTGATGCGCTTCACGCCGCAATCCGCCAGTTCCTGCGCATGGCGGGCGAGCTGGG
>CANGTC010000211.1 GCA_947456505.1 Beijerinckiaceae bacterium | reverse complement strand
TGGAGATCCAGGCCTTCGGCACGCCCTGCGCGTTGCGGATCGAGACGACCTCGTGCTTGAACGCGAGGTAGCGCGAAGGCGTCGTGCCCGTGTTGAAGTGCTGGTGGTTCCACATGTTCGGCGGCACGACCATGGTGCCGATCTCCCAATCGTAGCGCTTGGGCTCATCGCCCTCCGGCCACATGAGCGAATAGCCCTGACCACCCAGAATGATCACATGGGCGCCGGGACCATGGGCGTGCCCCTTCTTGTAGGTGCCGATGGGGAACTGGGAAATGTGGCTGTTCATCGAGCCCTTCGCCATGTTAAAGCGAATGTGGCCGCCGCCCGCGCCGCGCTCCTTGGCGGTGATGAGCGGAATGTTCGGCGCATCCGGCACGAAGTTGGTGGTCAGCTTGAAGCCCTGCTGATCGCCCTTGGCGGAGAAATAGTCGGGCTCACCCGCAAAACGCTCCTTGAAGTCGTGGGGCGTGTTGAAGATGAAGTTGATGTCTTCGTAGAGGTTGATGATCGGAGGCGCATTGGTCACCGACACGAAACGCGCGGGCTCGCTGCCCGAGCCATTGAAATGCTGGTGCCAGCAATTCAGGGGAATGGCGAAAAGCGCGCCAGCCTTCCATTCGAAGGTGATGCGGGCGCCCGCGTCGTTCCACACGGTGGTGGAGCCGCGACCATCGAGCACGAGCACCATCTCTTCGAAAAGCTGGCGCTGCGGCGCAAGCTTCTTGCCCGGCGCGATTTCGCAGACATAGCAATCGTTCGAGGTGCGCGAGGCCTCGTGATTGATATAGACCCCCTTGCCGCCGCGACGCGCCCAGGGCTTCAGCTCGACCGTGCGCAGATTGCGGATGTAATGGGCGCTGATGATGTCCAGGCCTTCATCGCGCACCCAGCGCAGATAGGGCGTGTCCTTCTCGGTGGCGAATTTCTGGGCAAGATCGTCAGAGACGATCGCGTTCTTGGCCATGGAGCTCTCCTTCTTCCTCTAATACGTCATAGACCGTGTTCGCCATCAGGCGGCGGCTTTCGCCCTCGCCGAGGCTTCCGCAGGCAGGGCCACGCATTTCTGCGGGTCCATGCGGATATTGATCTTGTTGCCCACAGGGGTGCGCAGGGACGGATGCCCACGCGACTGCAGCATGTATTCGCCCACTTTCACCTGAAAGTCTACGAAATCTCCGAGGAAAACGCGCAGATCCATGACGCCTTCGCACAGGTTCAGCAGACGGCCTTCCGGGGCGGCCTCCTCGGTCAGCTCCACGTCTTCGGGGCGGATCGACAGGGTCACAGGTGAGCCTGCGGCCATCTCGGCCTCCGAGGTCGCCATCAGGTCGCCGAGACGGGTGCGCACGCGGATGAGGCCGGTGGCTTCGTCCTTGCCCAGAACCTCCCCATCGACAAAATTGGTGGAGCCGATGAAGTCCGCCACAAAACGGTTCAGCGGACGCTCGTAGATGGTGCGCGGCGAGCCGATCTGCACGATGCGGCCCTCGCTCATCACCGCGATCTCATGGGAGAGCGCCAGCGCCTCGCCCTGATCGTGGGTGACGTAGATGGTGGTGAGGCCGAGTTCGCGCTGAATGCGCTTCAACTCCACGCGCATGCGGTCGCGCAGTTTGGCGTCGAGGTTGGACAGGGGCTCGTCGAGCAGCAGAAGCTCGGGCTCCATGACGAGCGCGCGGGCGAGCGCAAGGCGCTGCTGCTGGCCGCCGGAGAGCTTGGTGGCGTCGCGCTCGGCCAGATGGTCGAGACCCACCGCATGAAGCACCTTCATGACCTTGTCGGCGATCTGCGTCTTCGAAGGCCTGTTGTCGCGCACCTCAAGCGGAAAGGCGGCGTTGGCGAAGACGGTCATATGCGGCCAGATGGCGTAGGACTGGAAAACCATGCCGAAGTTGCGCTTGTTGGGCGGCACGAATAGGCCCTGCGGCGAGGAATAGACGACCCGCCCATTCACCTCGATCTCGCCCGAGGTCGGGCGCTCGAGCCCGGCGATGGAGCGCAGGGTCGTGGTCTTGCCGCAGCCCGAGGGCCCCAGCAGGGTGAAGAACATGCCCTTGGGCACCTCGAAACAGACGTCCTGCGCCGCCTTCACGGGCGGACCCTTCTGGGTCTTGTACTCAGTGTTCAATGAACGGACGCTCAGCACATTCGCCTCCCTGGATCGTTTTGGCCCAAAGCCCGGATTGCGCCCGGGCCCAGGCAGGTCGACTTTGCGCCGACTTTCCCCGATGAGGATTCATAGCACCGGATCATGGCTGCGGTCAGCTCCCCTTGCCATGATCGTGATGATGGTGGTGGTGATGGCCATGACCGTGCCCATGGCTGTGCCCATGGCTATGACCGTGGTGATGATGGTCGTGGTCGGCCTCGACATGGTGGATGCGCTCCTTGGAGCGCAGCCCGCGCGGGTCCTCGCTGAAGACCAGCGACTTGATGGTCACCGGCACGGTGTAGGAGGGAATGCGCACCTTGCCGAGATCAATATAGTCGAAGTCCATGAGCATGACGCCGTCGATGACGAGGATATCGCTCATCACCTTGCAGTCTTCGCGCAGCACCGCGCCCAGAGTCTGGGCCACGTCGCCGTCGAGCATGACATAGATCGGCTTTTGCGCCGCGATATGGTCGGCGAGGCCAATGGCGACGCCCTGAGCGGTCGCGAAAATCCGATCATAGGCGGGCATGCCCTTCCAGTGGAAGGCCAGGGCGATGTCGTTCTCCGCGCCCTCGACCTCGAAGGCCTTGCGGTGAGCGATGATGGCCTTGCCCAGCGCCTCCCCATCGACCTCCTCGGTGAACTCGAAGGCGGGTTGCAGCACCTGAAGGTTGCGGCGCGGCAGCAGGGTTCCCGGGTTCGAGATGTAGCTCGTGTTGCCCGAGAGCTGCACCGAATATTCCGAGGCGCCCAACGCCGTGGCGCGAATGCATTCGCGGGCGGGCAGCATGGGCCAGGGCAAGCGCCCCGCCGCGAGCTTGCGCGCCAGCGCCGAGCCCAGCCGCTTGCCCATGTCGCCGAAATCGCGGGGCTCGCGATCATAGACATATTCGGCGACGCCGCCGGAAAACATGACCCCTCCCACATCGCCGAAATCGGCGATGGGATCGGTGAGGAACAGATGCTCCACATCGTGAGGCGCGGGGCGCTGGGTGAGCGCCACGATCAGCGTCTCGGCCATCATGTCGGCCACCTTGTCGAGATCCTCGCTGGTGACCTGATCGCCCAGGCTCCAGTCGAAGCCAGCGCGCTTTGCGTGGTGCTTGCCGGCTGGATCCAGACGGGTGATGCGGAAATGCTCGTCCACCACCTGCAAACGCCCCCCCACATGGAAGGCGGCGGTGGCGATGCACTGGCCCTTGTCGACGAGGCCGAGCTTGGTGGTGCCCCCGCCGATGTCGATATTCAGCACCCTTTTTTGAAGCTCAAGTGAGGCCTGAGCCGCGCCCGACCCATAGGCGGCCAGCATGGACTCCATGTGATGACCGGCCGTGGCGCAAACGAAATCGCCGCCAGCCTCCGACAGCATGGCGGAAATGCCCTGCGCATTCTCCCGCCGCAGGGCCTCACCGGTGAGAATCACCGCGCCCGCGTCGATATCGCCGGGGGAGAGACCGGCCGCCTCATAGGCGTCGTTGACGATCTTGCGCAGGGCCTTGTCGTCGATGCGGGTTTCGCTGGAATAGGGGGTCAGGGAGACCGGGGAGAGAAACAGGGTGTCGCGGGAGACCACGTAGAAGCGGCTGGTCAGATCCTCTGCGAGGCGGCGCAGATGAATCCTGGAGAAGATGACCTGAGTGCCGGAGGAGCCGATGTCTATGCCGACGCTGACCAGAGTCACATTGTCCTGAATCCAAAGGGGATTTTCCTCCAGGGGCACGTCGGCGTCGAATTCGTCGTGATCGTGGTCGGCGTCATCCATATGCACATGAGCCCAGCTGAGGCCCATGGTGTGCTCGCCCATGGTGTGACCGGAAGCCTTCTTCTCGTCCTCGTTCGCCATGGGCCGCGCTTGCTCCTTCGTTCGGATCATCTCGCCTGCTTGGTTCGCGCATGGCGGGATTGGAGTCAACCGGCTCGTATCAGATTGACAGCGCCCGGGCTTTGGCGGATTAGCCAAGGATCAATCGTTCCAAGGAGGATCCCATGCCCCATGACGGGAAAGACGGCGTTCACTGGCACGAGCCTGCCGGCGCCAAAAAGGCCGGTTTCGGCGAGTTCAAGAAGCAGCCGACCCCCTATGACGCCTGGATGGAGGCGGAGGGGATCCCGGTGTTTCGCGGCATCGGCATCAGCAAGGTGCAGAACCTGCCCCTGATGCCGTGGAAGCGGACCGGCGGCAAGGGCCACTTCATCCAGCTCTATGGCACCGAGACCAAGTGGGGCTGCTATGTGGTGGAGGTGCCCCCCGGCGGCGCCCTCAACGCGGAAAAGCATATGTACGAGGAGATCTTCCTCGTGGTGGAGGGGCGCGGTTCGACGGAAGTCTGGATCGAGGGCCAGGCCAAGAAGCATGTCTTCGAATGGCAGAAGGGCTCGATGTTCTCGATCCCAATGAACGCCATGCATCGCCACGTGAACGCCACCTCCGGCGGCGCTCTGCTGCTGGCGGGCACGACCGCCCCGGTGGTGCTGAACGCCCTGCAAAACACCCAGGCCGTGTTCGAGAACCCCTTCGTCTTCTCCGACCGCTTCTCGGGCGCGGACGATTTCTTCAAGCCCAAGGACGACATCGAGCCCGATCCGGTGCGCGGGCTGGCCATGCGCAAGACCAATTTCATCCCCGACGTCATCAATTGCGAATTGCCGCTCGATAACCGCCGCTCGGTGGGCTATCGCCGCGTCGAGCCCTTCATGACGAACAACAGCTTCTATTACTGGATCGGCCAGCATGAGAATGGCCGCTATTCCAAGGGCCACGCCCATACCTCGGCGGCGGTGCTGATCTGCCTGAAGGGCAAGGGCTACACCTATTCCTGGCCCGAGCGCTGCGGCGAGCGGCCCTGGGAGAACGGCTACGCCGATCAGGTCAACCGGCTCGACTACGAGCCCGTGGGCTTGGTGACGGCTGCGCCGGGCGGGGCGCGCTGGTATCACCAGCATTTCAGCGTGTCCAAGGAGGACTTCCGCCTGACCGCCTGGTTCGGCCCCCACAACCCCGGCCGCGACCCCGGCGCCCCCGGCCAGAAGCATACGGACTACACCGCCATCGACGTGAACCAGGGCGGCACCGCCATCCCCTACTGGATGGAGGACCCCTATATCCGCAACGAATACGAACAGACCCTCAGGGAAAACGGCGTCACCTGCCGCATGGACCCCAAGTGGTACGAGAAGCCAGCCGACGCGGACACCCGCAAGGATGTGGTTTGAGATGAGGAAGAGCCCCGGTTTCGGGGCTCTTTTTTTGGGGGGCGGCAGTCGGAATTAGGCAGTCGGCATTCGGGAAGAGGTTGCCTCACGGGAACGCCACAGCCTCACGACTGCCTAATTCCGACTGCCGACTGCCCCATCTTGGCCCCTGCCCGCTTTTCTGGTATCCATCAAAGGTAGCTCCCACCCGGAGGCGCCCATGACAACCTCTGTCGACAAGCCCCCCACCGCGAGGCTCTTCATGCATGGCCGCAGTCAGGCGGTGCGCCTGCCCAAGGCGTTCCGCTTTGAAGGCAAGGAAGTGCGCGTCAGCCGTGTTGGCAACAAGGTGATCCTTGAGCCCATGGAGACCCCACCCATCGACGTGGCCGCCCTCTGGGCCAGCCTCGACGCCATGGGCGCGCGCGATTTCCTGATTGAGGAGCTGCCGGAACCCCATCGGCCCCTATGACATCCTCATCGCCGCGCAGGCCCGGCGCCGTGGCGCCGCCCTCGTCACCCTGAACCGCAGAGAATTCGAGCGGGTGCCCGGCCTGATGGTGACGGATTGGGCGGGATAGGCGCCGCCCCTCACGACTGCCGACTGCCGACTGCCCCCACACCCACCCTTGCCAAGCCCCGCCCTTGCCGCCAAAAGAACCGCAGCAGGGAGTTCCAGCCATGACCGAAGAACCCGTGGGCGGGCGTGTATTCTTTTCCAACGTGCGGCGCAGCCTCGAGGAGGAGGATGAGATCCGCCTCGTCAGCGTGGGCGTCGACATCGGCTCCTCCACCTCCCACCTCGTCTTCTCGCGCCTCGTGCTGGAGCGGCTCGACAATCGCTACATCGTCTCCCAGCGCGAGATCGTACATGAATCCGATGTGCTGCTGACCCCCTACGCCGACGACACCAGCATCGACGCGGTGGCGCTGGGGCGCTTCATCGACAAGCAATATGAGCTGGCGGGCCTCGACCCCGCC
>CANGTC010000210.1 GCA_947456505.1 Beijerinckiaceae bacterium | reverse complement strand
CCCTCCGGGCCGGGCACGACTTTTTTGCGGCTGGCCCTCGGGCGGCCAGCTTTATCGAGGAAATCATGGCTAACACAGCTTCAGCCAAAAAGGCCGTCCGCAAGATCGAGCGCCGCACCGCGGTGAACCGCTCGCGCCGTTCGCAGATGCGCACCTATGTCCGCAAGGTCGAGGAAGCCTTGGCTTCCGGCGACGCCGCCGCCGCTCAGGCCGCTCTGCACGCCGCCGAGCCGCTGGTGATGCGCGCTTCCCAGAAGGGCATCATTCACAAGAACACGGCGTCCCGGAAGATCTCGCGCCTCACGGTTCGCGTGAAGGCTCTGGCGAAATAATCAAGTCTTTGATGTGACGAAGCCGTCACGTTGGTTCTGCAAAGCCCGGCGCCCAAGCGTCGGGCTTTTTGCTTTAAAAAAGCCCGACGAAAGTTTAATTTTAAGCACGTCCGCAAGGGCGAAAAATTGAATCCCAGACGCTTGGTGTGGGCATAATTTTTCCTTTATTTTCAGCGCATTACACGCAAAGGGGAAAAGCTGTGGCTCCGGCCGCCACTTGACTCTTTCATCCGTCTTTGCGCGCCAAGAAATCCGCATGCGGAACGATTGCGGGACAGCGTTGAAATGGCTCCGTCAAAGTGAATTGAATCAGGAGGTTGTGCCCGTCAATCCAAAAAAATAGGTATTTTGAGAATGGGCTTTTATGGCCAAGCCCAAGTTTTGAGAATATGACGGTTGCGTGGCGAACCCAGTGTGCTAATCGTTAATGACGGTCGCAATTCGTACAGGGAGAACGGATACTAGTGCTGAATAAACTGATGTGCGTTTTTCCAAGACTTGCGAAAGTGTTTGGAATGTAACGGCGCAGTTTCTCAGCGTCTAAAATCCGCAAACTTGGTCGTTGCTTTCGCAGGTCGTCCTCAGGGACGCATCCTTTCATAGCTGGTTGGGTTGAGTTGCAGAGAGTTTCTGCAATTGGGGGAGTCATGTGTCAGATCACTATTATCTCTACTGTGAGCGACCTCCCTGCGCACGCGAGCCTTACCGCGTCCCGTCTGTTTGTCGAGAGTTGTTCTTGCAAGTTGCAAGCGGTTGCGCCCCCCTCGGCGCGCCCCCTTGAGCTTGGTTGCTAAAGTCACGTTTTTGCGTTCGCGGCGGTCCCTTGCGGGCTGCGGTCCTCTTCCGATGAAAAGAAGCTCCTTCATATGATGAACTCTCGTGCGTCCGCGCCTCGACTCGAAGCCGCGCTGACACAGACAGACGATGACAAGGGCCATGCCGAGGCCTGGAGCCGATCTTGCCGCCGCCTGCGTGCGGAATTGGGCGAGGACGTCTTCAATTCGTGGTTCGGCAGGCTTGAATTGGACAGCGTGCGCGATGGCGTCGCGCATCTGTCTGTGCCCACGCGTTTTCTCAAGAGCTGGATCCAGTCTCATTATACTGACAAGATTCTCGCGACCCTGAGCGTTGAAGCGCCTGACGTAGCCGCGATTCTGGTGGATGTGCGCTCTTCGGCCCGTCCTGCGCAGGCGCGCAGTTCACTCGTCGACAATCGCAGTGCGCTGGGGAGCGGTTATTTAGGCGGAACCGTGGGCGGCGCACCTGGAGCGGCCTCTGGCGGTTTCTCGAACGAGCGTCCTTCGCCCCATTTCGAGGAGGCCTCGCGCATCTCGGCCGACAGTGTGCGTCAGCTCCGCGCCCAGCCCGCCTCCGATGCGGATGGCCTGTCCAGCTCGCCGCTTGATCGGCGCCTGACCTTCTCGACCTTTCTGGTGGGCAAGTCCAACCAGCTCGCCCATGCGGCCGCCCAGCGGATCGCCTCCGCAGCTCCGGGCGAGGCGCCGATCTACAATCCTCTTTATATCCATTCGGCGGTTGGGCTCGGAAAAACCCATCTGCTGCAGGCCATCGGCCATACCGCGAGCGAGGCGGGCAAGCGCGTCATCTATCTGACTGCCGAAAAATTCATGTATCGCTTCGTCTGCGCCCTCAAGGCCCAGACCTCGATCGCCTTCAAGGAAAAGCTGCGCGGCATCGACGTGCTGTTGATTGACGACGTGCAGTTCCTGCAGGGCAAGTCCATCCAGCAGGAGTTCTGCCACACGCTGAACGCGCTGATTGATGCGGGACGGCAGATTGTCGTCGCCGCCGACCGGCCGCCGTCCGATCTCGAAAGCCTGGAGGAGCGGGTGCGCTCGCGTCTGGCTGGCGGGCTTTGTGTGGAAATGGGCGGGCTCGATGAAGCCCTGCGCCTCAAGATTCTGGAGATGCGCATCGCCGCCGCGCGGGCCTCCCAGCCGGGCTTTGACGTGCCTGCGCCGGTGGCCGCCTATGTGGCTCGCGTCATCGAGACCAACGGCCGCGACCTCGACGGCGCGGTGAGCCGTCTTCTGGCCCGCGTCACCCTCACCGGCGCCGCGCTGACCGTGGAGATGGCGGAGGACGCCATTCGCGATCTCGTACGCACCCGCGAGCCCAAGCGCGTCAAGATTGAAGACATCCAGAAGCTCGTGGCGAACCATTACAATGTGAGCCGCGCCGACATCCTGTCCTCGCGCCGCACCGCCACCGTGGTGCGCCCGCGCCAGATCGCCATGTATCTCTCCAAGATCCTCACCCTGCGCTCGCTGCCGGAAATCGGGCGCCGCTTCGGCGGGCGTGACCATACGACCGTGCTGCACGCGGTCCGCAAGATCGAGGGCCTCGCCGGCAAGGACGGCTCGCTGTCGGAGGAGATCGAGCTGTTGAAGCGGATGCTGGTTGAGTAGGCATTAGGCAGTCGGCAGTCGGGCCCTCCCGGCCTGTGATCAAAGACCCGCTCCCCTTGGGGCGGGTTTTTGCTTGCCGGTGGCCTATCCCCATAAGACCCTTTCCGACTGCCGACTGCCGACTGCCGACTGCCCAACCCCGCCCTTGCCAAACTCATAACTCCCGTTATTATATCTCACGTGAAGGTAACGTGATGCAGCAATCTCTCGACGATGATCTCCTGTTCCTGCTTTATGATGTGGCGCGGCTCATGCGGGTGCGCGCTGATCAGCATGCGCGCCTGACGGGCATGACCCGCGCTCAATGGGTCGTTCTGGTTTGGCTGGAGCGCAAGCCGGGCATCACCCAGAATGAACTTGCCGCGCTCGTCGAGGTGGAGCCGATCACCATCGCCCGTCTCGTGGATCGGCTTGAGGCGCGCGGCGTCGTGGAGCGTCGGCATGATCCAAGGGACCGCAGGGTTCGCAGGCTGCATCTGACCCAGGCGGCAGAGCCTCTGCTGGAGGTGGTGCACGCCTATCGGCGCGAGTCCAATGTGCTGCTCACCGAGGGCGTCGCGCCGGAGGATGTGAAGCGCATCCTGGCTGGCCTGGCAGCGATGAAATTCAATCTTCTTGAAGAAAAGCGCGATGGCGCAGATGCGGTGGGATCATGAGCGGAACGCAAGCTGCAAGCCGTGGCCGGTTGCGCGCGGTCCTCATGATCGGCGGCATAGTTGCCGTTGCGCTGGGCGGCGGGACCTTCTGGTTGCGCGGCGGGCGCTGGGTCTCGACGGACAACGCCTATGTGCGCGCGCGCAAATTGATGGTGACAACGGACGTTTCGGGCATCGTCGCCTCGGTGGAGGTGCGTGAGGGCGAGCAGGTCAAGCCGGGGCAGGTGCTGTTTCGTCTCGATCCCTGGCAATTCGAGATCGCTGTGCGGGTTGCGCAGGCCAATCTGGAGCAGATTCGCATCACCTTGCAGGCGGCGCAGCAGGACTATCAGCGCCTGCAAAGCGAGATCGCCGCCCAGGCCGCGCAGGTCGGTCTTGCGCAGGCCAATTTCGAACGGGCCTCGGCGCTGGCCCTGAGCAATGCGGGCACGCGCAGCGCCTTTGATCAGGCGCATTTCGGTCTGGAGGCCGCCCAGCAACAGATCGAGGCTTTGCGGCGTCAGGCTCAATCCGCGCTCATTCGTCTGGGCGGTCAGGCGGAGGCGCCGGTGGAGCAGCATCCGCAATATCTCGCCGCGAAGGCGCAGGTGGATGAAGCCCAGCGCCAGCTTGATCACGCCACGGTGCGTGCGCCCTTCGCGGGCGTCGTCACCGCTGTGGAGTCTTTGCAACCCGGAACATTTCTCGTGTCGCAGACGGCGGCGCTGACGAATACCGGCGCGGTGGGCCTCGTGGCCACGCAGGACCTTTGGGTCGACGCCAATGTGAAGGAAACCGATCTCACCCACACCAAGCTCGGCGATCCCGTGGAGATGACCATCGACGCCTATCCCGGCCATACCTGGCGTGGACGCATCGCTTCGATCGCCCCTGCGAGCGGGTCGGAATTCTCCATTCTCCCGGCCCAGAACGCCAGCGGCAACTGGGTGAAGGTGGTGCAGCGCGTGCCGGTGCGCATTGCGCTGGAGCCGCAATCCGGCGGCCCGGTTCTGCGGGCGGGCATGAGCGTGGTGGCCGATATCGACACCGGCCACAAACGAGCCATCTCAGAGCTTTGGGGCGCCGCCGCTCCGCTCGCCGCAGGCGGAACCTATGTCAGCAGCAACGATCAGCGCTGAGGCCTCCGCGCGCGCCCGGCCGGAACATCGCACGCTGATCACCATCTGCGCCATGGTGGCGACGCTGATGCAGGCGCTGGACTCCACCATCGCCAATGTGGCGCTGCCCTATATGCAGGGTTCGCTGTTGACGACGCCTGATCAGATCACCTGGGTTCTCACCTCCTATATCATCGCCGCCGCCATCATGACCTCGCCGGTGGGCTGGCTTGCGGGGCGCTTCGGCCGCAAGAATTTCTTTGTGACCTGCCTGGTGGGCTTCACCCTCGCGTCGATGCTCTGCGGCGTGGCGCAGTCATTGGCGCAGATGGTGGCCTTTCGGCTGATGCAGGGCATTTTCGGCGCAGCGCTCGTGCCCCTGTCGCAAGCCACCATCATGGATCTCTACCCCGCCGAACAGCGCGGCTCGGCCATGGCGATCTGGGGCATGGGCGTCATGGTTGGTCCCATTCTGGGGCCGACGCTGGGTGGCTATCTCACGGAGGTCTATGACTGGCGCTGGGTGTTCTTCATCAATCTGCCTTTTGGCGCGCTGGCGATCTCCGGCCTCTGGTTCTTCCTGCGGGATGAAAAGCGGGGCCTCGCCTCGGGCTTCGACTGGACGGGCTTTTTCGTCCTGTCGCTGGGCATCGGCGCCTTGCAGATGATGCTGGACAGGGGCGGGGAGCTCGACTGGTTCGCCTCCCCGGAGGTCTGGCTGGAGCTGGCGCTGGCGGGGCTCGGCCTTTACCTCTTCGTGGTGCATGTGATGCTGGCGGAGAAGCCCTTCATCTCGCCACGCATCTTTGCGGATGTGAATTTCACCTCGGGTTTCCTGGTGATGTTCGCCGTGGGCATGGTGCTGCTGGCGAGTTCGGCTCTTTTTGCGCCCTATCTTCAGGTTCTCGGCGGCTATCCCGTGCGCGATGCGGGCGTACTGATGGTGCCGCGCGGATTGGGCACTATCTTCGCCATGATGGTGGCGGGGCGGCTCACCAATCGTGTCGATCCGCGCCTTTTGATGGTGCTGGGGATCGGGGCGCTGGCCTATTCCTTCTGGGAGATGGCGACCTGGAACCCCGCCGTGACGCCCTTCACCCTGTCCTGGGTCACCGGAATCCAGGGCTTTGGCCTGGGTTTCGTGTTCATTCCCCTGCAGGTTCTGGCCTTCGCCACCTTACCCGCGCAGTTCCGCACCGATGGGGCCGCGCTTTTCAGCCTGGTGCGAAATGTGGGCTCGGCCATCGGCGTTTCCGTAGCCTCCTTCATGTTGGCCCAGAACAGCCAGATCGTGCACGCCCAGTTGGCGGAGGGGCTGACGGGCTTCAACCACATGTTGCAGAACGGCGGAGCCTACCTTTTCTGGAATATGGCGACCTATGCGGGCCGTGCGGCGCTGAACGGGGAGGTGTCGCGGCAGGCCTTGGCCGTGGCCTATACGAATGATTTCAAGCTGATGTTCTGGGTCAGCCTGCCGACTGCCCTGCTGGTTCTGTTGATGCGTCGGCCAAAGCAGGCGCAAAAACCCAGCCCCGGCCAGCACATGGATTGATAAATCCCTCTGGTCAGAAAGGGAAAGATGCTCTTTATTGCCGGGCCGGGCGCTTCGCCCCTGACCAATGAAAAGCAGAGGACTTCCATGGGAGAGCACATCACCCTGACGGCCGAAGACGGCGTCACCATCGGCGCCTATGTGGCCAAGCCCGCTGGCGCCCCGCGCGGCGGCATCGTAGTCATTCAGGAAATTTTCGGCGTCAACCACCACATCCGTGCGGTTGCTGACAGCTATGCGGCGCAGGGCTACCTCGCCGTCGCCCCCGCGCTCTATGACCGCGTG
>CANGTC010000209.1 GCA_947456505.1 Beijerinckiaceae bacterium | reverse complement strand
CACCTTCATTCCAAATGGCCCCAAACGCAAGGGCATCACAAGCTCACCAAGCGATCATGAATTCATTGACGCTGAAACACGGGACATCCTGCTCAAGGCGATCAGCCGATCTCATCGCTGGATGCGCTCCATCCTCGACGGCAAGATGGCTTCCTTCGACGATGTCGCTGCTGCGGAAAATCTTGGCGAACGGTACGTGAGGCGTCTGGCCGTGTTGGCATACCTCTCGCCGAAGATCATCCAAGCGATCGCCGATGGCGTCGCGCCGAACGGCATGACTGTATTGGGCCTGACGATGGCCTTGCCTCATGCTTGGGCAGAGCAAGAAGCCATGTTTGGGCTGAACTGAACGCAGCCCAATAACCAACACTCAACTTGATCAGTCATTTGCCTTCCATCTTTGGCGGGCGCAAACCGAGCCGGTCGATAAAATCAAACCGGTCTCCGCGCGAATCGAGCCAGTCTCCACAGACGCCAATTTGAAATTCCGGAAATTTGAATTTGGCGACCGGAGACCGGGGCCTAAAATCGACGGCAAAAGTCCGATTTTCAGTCTCCGCGTGTCCGGGAGACGCACAAATAGGCAAAAATCCCCCCTAAACGCGGGCTTTTCTGCGGAGACCCGTGGATGGGCCAATTAACGAGAATAAGTGGCTGGGGCGGGAGGATTCGAACCTCCGCATGGTGGAATCAAAATCCACTGCCTTACCGCTTGGCGACGCCCCAACGCCCAGCTTTCGCTGGACAGCCCTTGCAGGCGGGCGGACCATAAAGCGGGGCTTGCCCAGCCGCAACTGCCTGTGCGCGTTTTCCCGTCCCATAGAAAAAGATCTGTGGCTTCATGGGGCTTGAGGGCCGGATCTCGGTTCTTTTGGCCATTGTGGCCGAAATTCAGGAAATCGGGCCCGGGGGCCAAGCTTGCCCTTGCTCCCCCAGACGGGCGCGTCTATAAGACCGGCTCTGCGGGCTGAGCCACGCGGATGTCGGAGTGTAGCGCAGTCTGGTAGCGCACCTCGTTCGGGACGAGGGGGTCGGAGGTTCGAATCCTCTCACTCCGACCATTTCAAGCCTGGGAAGTCTCCGGGCGCTCTGTGCGGTGGGCGCCAAGGCCCCACCGATCCTATTTCAGTACGGGCGCGCATTTGAGGCGTTCCAGCCGCTCTCGCAACAGCCTTGACCGCGTGGTCATGGGTTCGGGCGTCGCAAAGAGGCCAAAACGGGCGATGTGCTCTCGTCCGAAAAGCGCGAGGCGATAACGGGCGCACAGGCCCTCCAGCTGACCCGGTCCCAGAAACCAGACATAGAGCGCCAGCGGTCGGTTGCGCAAAAATGGATCGTTGCGCACGAAATCATGGCCCTGCTGAACGCCGTCATCATCCACCAGCACGATATCCACATCCGCGGAGGCGATAGCGCGATCAACGGCGAGGCTGGGCGTCACTAGAGCCCGCGCCTGACGCACATGCAGTGGCAAGGCGATCAGCACCGCAAAGAGGCTCGCCCAGGCGAAGACCCCGACGGCCGGACCGGCCATCATCCCTTGCGGTCCTGGTGTCGCCCGGATCCACCCATAACCTCCCAGCAGGCAAAAACTGCCGAGAAGTCCGTGGAGATACCGATAGCCCCAGCCGTGGCCCTGAAAGGGCGACAGCACGAACATGGCGAGCAGGGTCAGGGCGATTCCCGCCGCCAGCTGGCTCGCCAGGCCTTCATCCTGACGAATCGTCCCCCAGGCGGGGATGCAAAGGGGCGCCAACAGCAGGCTTTGCCATGCGACCAAGCGGAGCAAATTCAGGAAGAACGGCATGGAGGCGGCGGGCTCGAACCGATCCAGATACTCAAGAATGCGGGTGGTCAGGTCGCTTGCCCCCACATCCGCCGCCCCCTCGCCAAGGGGAGACCCGGCGCCATCCCACAGCAAGGCCAGACGCAGATAGGAGCCCCAGAACAGGATCATCGCCCCATAGGCGGCGACATATGAAACGCATAGGCGACGATCTCCCGGGCGCCAGAGGCGCGCAATGAAGGGCGCGGCGAAAAGCGGATGGAAGACGAACTGATGCAGTCCGCAGGCCAGAAAGCCCAGCGCCAGGGCGCAGCCATGCCCCCAGGGGCCGCCTCTCAAAAAGCTGCGCAGCCACAGAAGGTTCAAAAATAGATGGGCGGTCATCGCATAGCTTGTCATGGACATGAAAAGCAGTTGCGACGAGGTCGCCAGCAAAGTGACGGCGACAAGGGCGGCGTCGGGCCGCGCGGGCCAGAGGTCCCGGGCGAGGCCGTAGAGAGCCAGAACGGCGCCGGCGGCAAGAAGCGGGTTCAACAGGGCAGGATTGGCGGCGGCCCCAAACAAGGCGCGCGCAATGGCGTTGATGGGCAGGTAAAAGGACACCACCTGCGCCCCGCCTTTCAGCGGCGCCATGTATTGGGGCTGCAGCGCGTCGGCAAAGGGACGCCACTCCTCAGGCAACGATGCAAACAGGCGTCCCGTGCTGAAGATTTTCGCGTCGAAGACCGCCAGAAATTCGTCTCGGGACAGGTCAAACTCTTCGAAAATATAGGTTCTGCCTAGGGCTCCGCAGACGCATACAGCGGCGGCCAACAGGGCCACGAGGAGGAGACGACGCCCAGGCTTGGGGAAAAGGGGAAGCGGGAGCTTTGGCGCAAAGGGCAGGATCACAAGGGCCACTGCGGCCAGGACCAGAATCGGCGCATCCTGCTGCGTGAAGAAATACCAGGTGATCCAGATGCTATCGGGGTCATCCGGCGGCCAGATGAAAATCTTGGCGGCCATGGCGCAAAGAACCACCAGAGCGGTCGCCGCCATGGCCCGGCGCAGAAGCCGCGCGCCATCCTCCGGATCAAGGCGGCGAGGGTCACTCACGGCCGCCTCGCGCTGATCCATAAAAGCAAACGCAGCTGTCGCCACCCTTTGGGACGCGAGGTTCGAAGGAGCGGGACAGCGCGTCGAAGGGACGCGGGCGATTGATCGCGACGCCGACGGGAAAGAAAGGCTGGAACATTGAAAACTCAATTAAATGAATATAGATTGAGGGATAGCAGAGAAGTCAGGCTCATGCTAATGTTTTCTGGTCGCGCTTCGGACTTCTGGCGTTTATAGGATGCGCATGAGCGACCCAACGAACCCCTCTCCCAAGGAACAGCTGCGCCCCGGCGTCACCCAGGCCGTTCTGGACTGGCATGCGGCGGTGCCCGATGACCGTCTGGCCCATCTGGTGCGCGATGCGCGCCGGGGCCTCGGTCGCTGCCTCCAGATGCGCCTCGCCGAGCATGGGGTGGCCTCGGGCCACTGGACCTTCCTGCGCATCCTGTGGGTGCGCGAGGGCCTCACCCAGCGCGAACTCAGCGAACTGGCGGGGGTGATGGAGCCCACCGCCTTCGCCGCCCTGCACGCCATGGAGAAGCTGGGTTACATCACCCGCCAGCGACGGCCCGACAATCGCAAGAATATCTATGTATTCCTGACTGATGAGGGCCGCGCCCTGCAAGAAAAGCTGGTGCCCCTCGCCGAGGAGATCAATGGTCTCGCCGTCAAGGGCCTGACCCCCGACGAGGTCGCCACCATGCGCCGGGGCCTCCACCTCATGATCCAGAACCTCGTCACCTACGAGGAGGATTCCGTCAACGAGCGCAGGCGCGTTCCCTCGACCCGCGAACTCGCGCGCATGGCCCGGGGCGAACCCGCGCGCACCCCCGCCAGATCCATGACGCCGTCTCGTCAGGCGCGTCTCATCCGCCCATGATTATTCTCAGACGACAGGTTCCCATGCGCCTTAGCCACCTCCTGACCGCCGCAGCCATCGTCCTGCTGGCGCAGACCCCTTCGGCATTCTCCCAGCAACCCGCGTCCGCCGCGATGGAAATCACGCAGGCCTGGTCACGCGCCACGCCCGGCGGCGCCCCCGTGGGTGCGGGTTATCTGGCCCTGACCAATCGCGGCGCAGAGGCGGATCGACTGATCGGCGGCTCCAGCGAAGTCGCCGCGCGGGTCGAGGTCCATGAAATGAGCATGGACAATGGCGTGATGAAGATGCGCGAATTGGCGGCCGGCCTTGAGGTGAAGCCGGGCGAGACCGTCACCTTGAAACCGGGTGGCCATCATCTGATGCTCATGGGTCTCAAGCGCGCCCTCAAGGAAGGCGAACGCTTCAAGGCCCAGCTCGAATTCGCCCGGGGCGGGAAGACCGAGGTTGAATTCACCGTGCAGGGCATGGGCGCATCTTCAGCGCCAGGCGCCATGACCGCTCCGGCTGGCCACAACCATAACCACTGAGCCGCGCCTGCCTCGCCTTGGAGCATTGGCGGTCAAAGGTTGAGGCGGAGCTGGTCGCCCGCTATCATGGCGCTGATCGCAGGAAGCGCGCTTGACGCCTCCGCATTCTCAGGAGGAACCGATGACCAAGCGCACCGAGGACAAATATCGCGGCTGGCAATCCGACATCATCGTCGATCTCATCCAGCGCTATGACTTCGAATATATCACCCTGAACCCGGGCGCGAGCTTCCGCGGCTTGCACGACTCCCTCATCAACTACGGAAAGAACGATCCGCAGATGATGCTGTGCAACCATGAGGAGATCGCGGTGCAGATCGCCCATGGCTATGCGAAGGCCTCCGGCAAGCCCATGGCGGTCATCCTGCACAATCTCGTGGGCATGCTGCATGCCACCATGGCGATCTACTATGCCTATATTGACCGCGTGCCGATCTTCATCATGGGCGCCACCGGCCCCATGGACGAGGGCAAGCGCCGCCCCCATATCGACTGGACCCATACGGCCCTCGTGCAGGGCAACGCCATCCGCGATTACGTGAAATGGGACTACCAGCCCACCTCCATCGACGGCGTGCCCGAATCCTTCGCCCGCGCCTATTCCATCATGACCACCCAGCCCCAGGGCCCGGTCTACATGTGCTACGACGCCGCCCTGCAGGAGGCGCCGATCACCAGGGAGATCAAGCTGCCGCCCGCCCATGCGGTGGCGACCCCCTCGCCCATGATGCCGGACCCCGCCGCCATCGGCCAGATCGCCGAGCGGCTTTGCGCGGCGGACTATCCGTTGCTGCTGCCCGAATACATGGGCCGCCGGGAGGGCGGGTTCGAGAACCTGGTGAAACTGGCCGAGACCATCGGCGCGGGCGTGTGGGACATCAACAACGCGCTCAACTTCCCCAACAAGCATCCGCTCTGCGTCAGCCTCGACAAGGGCGCGCTGAAGAATGTCGATTGCGTGCTGGGCCTCGACATCAAGGACTTCGAGAAGGCCACCTACGAACTCGACAGCACGAAGCGCGAGATCACGCCCATCGTCAACGAGAACGCCGACTGGCTGGAGATGGGCTTCGCCGAGGTCAACATCAGCAAATGGGCGATGGACTATTGCCGCATGCAGCCCTGCTCCGTGCGCGCGCTGGGCGACACTTCGCTGGGCGTGCCCGTCCTGATCG
Organism: Beijerinckiaceae bacterium; assembly: GCA_947456505.1. GTDB lineage: Bacteria > Pseudomonadota > Alphaproteobacteria > Rhizobiales > Beijerinckiaceae > Terripilifer. The sequence goes on along the minus strand of CANGTC010000209.1, from coordinate 1,048 downwards.
AGGTGCTGGAGGAGCGCATCGCCGCCGATCCGGCCTTGCAGGCGAAGATCGCGGAGCGCAAGGCGCGCATCGGCCAGCGCCATGACGAGACCTGGGCCAAATGGCAGCAGGACGCCCGCAAGGATTGGGACGCCGCCCCCATGACCACCGGGCGCCTCGCCATGGAAGTCTGGGATGTCATCAAGGACGAGGATTGGGTGCTCACCGCCAACACGCTCAAGCATGGCGTGCGCAAGCTCTGGGACTTCGACAAGCCCTACCGGCACCCCGGCATGGAACTGGGCACCTCGACCCAGATCGGCATGTCGCTGGGCGTGGCGCTGGCGCACAAGAAGGCGGGGCGTCTCGTGGTCGATCTGCAGCCCGACGGCGATCTCATGTTCGATGCGGGCGCCCTGTGGATCGCGGCGAAATACGAGATCCCCATGCTCATCGTCATGTACAACAACCGCGCCTATTACAACGATTGGGAGCACCAGATCCGCATGGCCCGCCAGCGCGGAACCGATATCAACAAGGCCCATATCGGCATGGATCTCTTCGGCCCCGAGCCCGATTTCGGCGCGCTGGCCCGCTCCATGGGCGTCTATGGCGAAGGCCCGTTCGAGGACCCCAAGGATGTGCGCGCCGCCCTGCTGCGCGCCATCGAGGTGGTGAAGTCCGGCAAGCCCGCGCTGATCGACACGGTGACGCGCCACCGCTGACCCGCCAAAACAAAGGGAGCGCTCCTTGCGGGGCGCTCCCTGATTTTCAGTTGATTGCGACTTGCTTATTTCACGACGAACTGACGCGACACATCCGAGATATATTCCTCGACCTTGTGCGCCTGCTGCAACTCGCCGCTCTTCACCATCATGTCGATGGTCGCCTGCCAGCGTGAGGGATTGATGCGATATTCCCAATTGTTGAGCGGCATGGCCTCGGTCAGTTTCGGATCAAGCCCGGTGAACAAAGCCACATTCTTGCGCGCGCGCGGCTCGTCCGCCTTCATATAGTCGATGGCCTCCTGAATGGATTTCACGAAGGACATGGCGACATCCTTCTTTTT
>CANGTC010000208.1 GCA_947456505.1 Beijerinckiaceae bacterium | reverse complement strand
TGAGCTGGGCGGGGCCGTAGATGTCGGTGAGGATGCGCTCGAACAATTCGGCGCGCTGTTCGATGCCGGTGCGGATCTCCTCCCAGTCGTTTTCGGAGATCAGCAGGGGCATGTGGCCGAGCGGCCAGCTGCGCTCGCGCGTCTCTCCATGCACCCGGTAGGAGATGCCCATTTCGCGGATGCGCCGGTCAGCGGCGGCGAAGCGCTGGTTGATCTCCTCGGGCTCGATGCGGGCGAGCGCGTTGAGGAATTTCATCCAATGGGGGCGCGGCGCTCCGGAGGGATCGACGAATTCATCGGGAATTCCGGGCAGCGGCGCATAGTCGCCGGTCCAGGTCTCGATGCGACGCTGCGCGCCCGGCCCGCCACGGCGGGGGGAAGACCGATCTCCTGCTCGATCCGCTGCACGGTCGGTTGCGCGCTCACCAGCCAAGGGGTCTCCTGAGGTCCAGGGTCATCGGGAATTCGGTCGCCGACTCTTCGCGAGGCGGTTGCACGAAACCGGGAGTATGACCGTGATCCTGAAAACGCGCCAGACGTCTCGCCTCCGCTTCATAGGAATTTACCGGGAAGGTGTCGTAATTGCGCCCGCCCGGATGGGCCACGGAATAGACGCAACCGCCAAGCGATTGACCACTCCATGTGTCGATGATGTCGAAGGTCAGCGGGGAATGGACGGGGATGGTGGGATGCATGCCGGACGCGGGCTGCCAGGCCTTGTAGCGTAGGCCCGCCACCGCCTCGCCATGGACGCCCGTGCCGGTCATCGGCAGGCGGCGGCCGTTGCAGGCGATGACATGGCGGCCGGGGATGAAGCCGCTGGCCTTGACCTGCAGGCGCTCCACTGAACTGTCCACATAGCGCACGGTGCCGCCCGCAGCGCCCTCCTCGCCCAGCACATGCCAGGGCTCGAGGGCCTGACGCACCTCAAGCTTCACCCCGCCATGCTCGACCACGCCATAAAGTGGGAAACGGAACTCGCGCTGCGCCTCGAACCATTCGGGCTCGAAGGCGTAGCCCGACCGGCGCAGGTCTCCCAGCACGCCCAGGAAATCCTCCCAGACGAAATGGGGCAGCATGAATTTGTCATGCAGGGACGTGCCCCAGCGCACCAGCTTGCCCTGCTGGGGCTCGCGCCAGAACCAGGCGATGAGCGCGCGCAGCAGCAGTTGCTGGGCCAGACTCATGCGCGCATCCGGCGGCATCTCGAAGGAGCGGAATTCGAGCAGGCCGAGGCGCCCGGTGGGACCATCGGGCGAATAGAGCTTGTCTATGCAGATCTCGGCGCGATGGGTGTTGCCGCTGACATCCACCAGCAGGTTGCGGAACAGCCGGTCCACCAGCCAGGGCGGAATGGTTCCCTGCCCCGGCAGGGGCACATTGGCGATGGCGATCTCCAGTTCGTAGAGCGAATCGTGGCGCGCTTCATCGACGCGCGGCGCCTGGCTTGTGGGGCCAACGAAGAGGCCGGAGAAGAGATAGGACAGGGAGGGATGGCGCTGCCAGTACAGCACGAGGCTGCGCAGGAGATCGGGCCTGCGCAAGAAGGGCGAGTGGCTGGGATCGACGCCGCCGAGCACCACATGGTTGCCGCCGCCCGTGCCGGTGTGGCGGCCATCGAGCATGAATTTATCCGCGCCCAGCCGCGAATGGCGCGCCTGTTCGTAGAGCTTCGTGGTGGTGTCCACGGCCTCGCGCCATGACGCGGCGGGATGCACGTTCACCTCGATCACGCCGGGATCGGGCGTGACCTTGATGACCTCCATGCGCGGATCATAGGGCGGCGGATAGCCTTCGATATGCACGGGCAGGCCCGTATCCTTCGCGCTCACCTCCACGGCGGCGATGAGTTCGAGATAATCGTCGAGCCTGGCGACCGGCGGCATGAAGACGCAGAGCACGCCATCGCGCACTTCCACCGAAAGCGCCGTGCGCACCGCGCCCACCACCGCCGTCTGGCCATTGATCTGCTGGCGGTCCGCATCGCGAGTGTAGAGGCTGCGCAACTCGCGCGGGTCCGGCAACTGGCCGCGATCTTCGAGAGGATCTTGCTGATGGACGTAAGGATAGGCGGAGGGTGGCACCCAGGGCAGCGAATTGATGGGCAGGCGATAGCCCACAGGCGAGTCGCCTGGCGTGAGGAAGAGCTTGCCGCGTCGCAGGGGCCAGCGCTCGCTCATCCAGCGTGGCGAAGACAGGGCGTTCCAGCGCTGCACCGGCAGCACGAAGCCCGTGGGTTTGCTGAGGCCCCGCTCGAAAGTGCGCACCATGCGGGCGCGTTCCTCGGGGTCCTCAATTTTCGGATTGGAAGGGTCGGCGTTGATGGGCAGCGCGGCTTCCTTGAGCATCCAGTGGGCGGGATCCTCATAGGCGGGAATGACGAAGTCGGCGCCCAGGCCCAGCCGCTCGGCGATGTCATGGGCCAGCAGGCCCGCATCCTCGCCGCTGGCCGCTGGCCCGCCGGAGGGGCGCGCGATCAGCGCGAGGTCCGTCCAGATGGGCTGGCCATCCCTGCGCCAATAGAGGGCGAAGGCCCAGCGCGGCAGGCTCTCGCCCGGATACCACTTGCCCTGCCCGTAATGCAGGAAGCCGCCGGGGGCGAAGGTCTCGCGCAGGCGACGAATGAGATCATCGGCGCGGCTCCGCTTGGTAGGGCCGACCGCCTCGGTGTTCCACTCGGGCGTCTCGAAATCATCGTTGGAGACGAAGGTGGGCTCGCCGCCCATGGTGAGCCGCACGTCCTGCGCCTCAAGATCGCGATCCACGGCCTCGCCCAGGGCGTCGAGCTTGGCCCAGGACTCATCCGAGAAAGGCGCGGTGACGCGCGGGGCCTCGCGGATGCGGGTCACCGTCATCTCGAAACCAAATTCGACCTCGGCGGGATCGGCCATGCCGCTGATGGGCGCGGCGGAGCGGTAATGGGGCGTGGCGCAGAGGGGGATATGCCCCTCGCCGCAGAAGAGGCCGGAGGTGGCGTCCATGCCGATCCAGCCTGCGCCCGGCAGATAGACCTCGGCCCAGGCGTGCAGATCGGTGAAATCCTTGTCCGTGCCTTTGGGCCCCTCGATGGGGTCCACATCGGCCTTGAGCTGGATCAGATAGCCCGAGACAAACCGGGCCGCCAGGCCCAGATGACGGAGGATCTGCACCAGCAGCCAGGCGGAGTCGCGGCAGGAGCCGGAGGCGAGGGTCAGCGTATCCTCGGGCGCCTGGACGCCCGGCTCCATGCGGATGACATAGCGGATGTCCTTCTGGAGCTGGGCGTTGAGCGCCACCAGGAAATTGATGGTCCTCTCCTTTTGGTCCGCAAGGCCCTTCACCTGCGCGGCGAATTTCGGCCCGCACGCCTCCGGCGCCAGATAGGCGGCGAGTTCGTGGGCCAGCTCTGGCTCATAGGCGAAGGGGAAATGTTCCGCATAGGGCTCGATGAAGAAATCGAAGGGATTGACCACATCCATGTCGGCCTTGAGGTCGACCTCGATGCGGAATTCCCTCGTCTTTTCAGGGAAGACGAAGCGGGCCAGCCAGTTGCCGTGGGGGTCCTGCTGCCAGTTCACGAAATGCTCTGAGGGCAGCACCTTCAGCGAATAGCTGGTGACCTTGGTGCGGCTGTGGGGCGCAGGGCGCAGGCGGATCACCTGGGGCCCGAGGCCGATCAGATGGTCGTATTTGTAGTGGGTGACGTGATGGAGGGCGACAGAGATCGACAAGGCGAGGATCCACGGTTCACGCGTGACCATCGACGCGCACCGCCTTGTTTCCGCGCGCTGCGCCCGGGTGTCAACGCGCCCTGCTGGTAAACCCGCGTTTCAGCTCACACAAACCGCAGGTTGCATAGTGGGGGTGCGGGGGCGCCCAGGAATTAGGCGCCCACGACGTGACCTCGACCGGGTTGCGTCACCCCTCGGAAATGTGCAGTAAACGGAAAACAAGCATCCGAACCCGGGACGGAACCTTTGAACAGCCCACAGAAGACCGTCGCCTTCACCGTCCCGCCGCTCATCCGCAAGAATACGGCCCTGATCGCTCTCTCCCAGTCCTTCACGGGCGCGGGGATGCAGCTGGCCTATGGGCTGGGGCCGCTGATGGTCTATCAACTGACGGGCTCTGCGGGGTTGTCGGGCCTCTCGGTGGCTCTGATCGGGCTCAGCCGATTCGCGGTTTCCTATCCCATCGGCAAGATCACCGACGCCTATGGGCGCCTGCCCGGCATTTTCTTTGGGCTGGCGCTGGCGCTGGTGGGCGCGCTGACTGTGGGCTATTCGTTGATCGGAGGCAGCATCGCCATTTTCGTGGGCGGCATGCTGATCTTCGGCATGGGCATGAACGCCTCCCAGCAGATGCGGGTGGCGGCCACCGACATGTATCCCCCGCAGATGCGCGCGCGGGCGCTGGGCTATGTGGCCACGGGCTCGCTGGTGGGCCTGTGCCTTATGCCGGTCATGATGGTGCTTTCAGATCGCTATGCGGCGCAGGTGGGCATGGACCCACTCGCCATGCCCTGGTTCATGGTGCCCGCGCTGATCATCGGCGGAATGGTCATCGTCCGGTCGATCAGGCCCGACCCCAAGCATATCGGCATGAATCTCGGCCACTATTATCCGGGCTATGAGGCGCCCGCCCGCAAGGGCGGTGGAGAGGCCGCCAAATTCAGCGCCTGGACACTGCTGAAGAAGCCCCGCATCCTCATCGCCGTCGTCTGCAATTGCGCAGGCCAGGGCAATATGTCCATCGTGATGGTGCTGACCTCGCTGGTGCTGTCGCACCATGGCTATTCCCTGTCGGAGATCAGCTATTCCCACGCCTTCCATTCGGCGGGCATGTTCGCTTTCACCATTCCGCTGGGCAAGATGGCGGACCGCTACGGGCGCGGGTCGATCATGTATCCGGGCGTCGGGATTTCGGTGATCGGCGCCGGGCTGGTGGCCTTCGTGCCGACCTACGCCATGGTGACGCTCGGCACCTTCCTGGTGGGCGTGGGCTGGGCGGGCGCCAATGTGGCCTCCACCGCCCTGCTGGCCGATGAGACCTCCACCGCCGAGCGCGGCCGCGCCATCGGCATGAATGACAGTTTCGGCGGCAGCATGACCGTGCTCACCGCCGTGATCACCGGCCCCCTGATCGAATTCTCCGGCCTGCCCTCCACGGGTCTGGCGGCGATCATCCTGGCCTGCATCCCCTTCTTCCTGCTGGCAGCCTTCATGCTGCGCAATGGCGGGAGGATGCCTTGAGACGGGGCTAAACCTCGCAAACCCTATAGATCACCCTGAAGCGGCCAGACCCCGCCCAGGGTCTCCGTAAGGCCCCGGCAGGTCGCCATGAGCGCCTGCTTCGCGTCAGCGTCCCCCGCGCGCGGAATCGCCTCGCTGGCGATGGCGTTCACCACCAGCGCCAGTCTGCCTTGCAGATCAAAGACCGGCGCCGCAAGCGCCCGCAAGCCGGGGATCAGATGGCCGTCCACCAGCGCGCAGCCCTCCTGCGCCACCTGCGCCCGCAGGGCCTCCACCATGGCGGGCTCGCCACGCGCGGGCCCCTCGAGCCCCGCCAACCGCGCCTCCATGGCGGGCCGGTCGCCGAAGGTCAGGAACACCCGCCCCGTGGCGGAATGGAGCAGCGGCAGCACCGAGCCCACCGCCAGCGAGGTGATGACCGGGGGTGCGCCCGCGAACCAGCGCACCAGCGTCGGCCCCGCATCCCCCAGCACCGCCACGAGGCAGGTCCGCCCGGTCTGGCGCACGAAAGCGGGCACGGCCTCGTCCACCGCGCGAAACACATCGAGCCGCGCCAGACCCGCCAGCCCCAGCCTGATGGCGCCGGAATCCAGATCATAGAGCCCCGAGCGACCCTCCTGCCGCACCATGCCCGCAGCCATGAGGCTGGCGAGATAGCGATGGGCCTGGCTGGCCGAAAGCCCCGCCGCCTCCGCGATGACCGTGAGGGGGGCAGCGCCCCGCTGGGCGGCGACCGCCATGAGCACCCGCAAGCCGATCTCGACCGACTGAATGCCGCGGCGTTTTGTGTCGTGATCTGTGCTGTCCGCTTCGCTCATGGGCGCAGTCTAGCCCCCTCCCCGCGTGAGGCCAAGAGGCTTTGCCTATTTGGCAATGGATTTGACATGGGCCAAACGGATGGTAAATTGGCAATGTTGGAGGGCAGGCGCGATAGCGCCGCGCTGAGGGAGGTTTGCATGGATTTCGGTTATTTCACGCTGAGCGACAACGCTTACAAGAACAACACCCGCACCCCGAACCAGTTCGTCAAGGACATCCTCGACGAGGCCCTTTACGCGGACACACTGCGCTACAACTCCGCCTGGATCGGCGAGCATCATTTCAGCACGCTGGGCGTCAATTCCTCCCCCGAGCTGCTGCTGGCCTATGTGGCCGCGCGCACGGAGCATATCCGCCTCGCCCCCGCCGTCACCGTACTGCCCATGCATCACCCCATCCGCGTGGCCGAGCAATGGGCGACGCTGGATCTCATCAGCGGCGGGCGCGTGGATTTCGCGGCGGGCCG
>CANGTC010000207.1 GCA_947456505.1 Beijerinckiaceae bacterium | reverse complement strand
GCCCTTGAGCCAGGCCTTGCGCGCATGGACGATGAGCGCGTCGGCGCCCGCGTCGATCACGCTCTGCGCCATGGCCCAGAGGGCCTCGCGGGGCTCCTGATCGTCCACGCCGATGCGGCACTTCACCGTGACGGGCACGGAGACGACCGCCTTCATGGCCGCGACCCCCTCGCCCACCAATTGCGGCTCGCGCATCAGGCAGGCCCCGAAGGCGCCGTTCTGCACCCGGTCGGAGGGACAGCCGCAATTGAGATTGACCTCATCATAGCCCAGATCAACACAGATCTTCGCAGCCTCCGCGAGCTTGGCGGGCTCGGACCCGCCGAGCTGCACGGCGAGCGGATGCTCGCCAGCATCAAAGCCCAGCAACCGCGCGCGATCGCCAAAGATGACGGCGCCGGTGGTGACCATCTCCGTATAGAGCCGCGCCCGCCGCGTCATGAGACGGTGGAGGGACCGGCAGTGCCGGTCCGTCCAGTCCATCATCGGGGCGACGGAGAATGTCCATGGGTTATGCAAGGTTGGGGGGCTCCGGAGGGTGGCTAGCAGAAGCGTTGCGATCCATGTGTCAGCTTTTACAGCGTGTCGCAGCATAAAGGAAATGCCTGACTGCGTTGGGGATAAAAATACAAAAACAGTGTCAGCAAATTGTTGACAGGCCGTCAGCAATCCGCTTACATTCGAAGCCGTGATCAAGTCCTTTCGCCATAAGGGCCTTAGCGAGCTTTGGTCGAAAGACTCAACCGCTAAGATCGACATCAGGCTGAATAGCCGCATCCTGAAACGGCTTGATGCGCTTGATCGCGCTAAAGTCCCGGAGGACATGGACCTTCCGGGATTCGACTTTCATCCATTGAACGGGTTTGACCCGATCCGCTTCTCGATCCATGTCAACGGCCCTTGGTGCATCACCTTCGAACTGAACGACGGTGACGCCTATAGGGTCGATTTCCAGCAATACCACTAACGAGGCTCGCAGTGACCGAATATGTCGCCACCCGGAATCCCAACCGCCGCCCCACCCATCCGGGCGCGCTGCTGCATGAGGTCTTCGACGCCACCGGGCTCACGCGCACGCAGATTGCGCAGCGGCTGGGGATATCGCGGCAACATCTTCATGATGTGCTGGAGGAGCGCAAGCGCGTCTCGCCTAATCTGGCGGCGCGGCTTGGTCGCCTGTTCGCACGCGATGGCGGCCTGTGGCTGCGCATGCAGATCGCGCTGGATCTGTGGGAGGCCGAGCGCGATGAGGATGTGAAAAAGGTGAAGCCCCTGCCTGCGGCGTGAGCCATTTAACGCAACTGCCATTCAACCGCTTACTTGCGCTTTGAAGGGCGCCCCTTGGGATTGGCCTCGGGGGCGCCCGCTTGCAGCTCGACGGGAGGGCGTAGCCACTGGCGAAGGAATAATCCGCCCACCCCCAGCATCCCGGCCCCAGTCAGAATCGCGATGGCCACATGATCGTGGCCAAGCTGCGCCGCTTCCACAGCGCCGTAAATCATTCCAGCGAAACTCAGAAGCGCCACCGCCATGCCGATCAGCTTGAGACCGGCCTCCCAGGCCAGTTCGGCCCTTTCCATGGCGTGATTATGCTGCTGCTGACGGATCGCCATATCCAGAATGTCGCGAGCCGCGCCAGGGCAAACCTGCTCATAGCCCGCAAAATCGCTGACAGAAGGGAGCGGGCCAGATTGCTGGTGAATGCGCGTGACGACCAGCCTCGCAACCACAGATGCTCGGTCTGCCGAGAGGCCTGCCGTAACGAGCTCGCCGACAACGTCCTCGATAACCTCACCGCTCTGCGAGCCCAGATCACCCAGCGGTTCGGTCACCTCGCTTATAGCGGTCGGCGCTGGCCCCGATGAATTGACCGACATCTCGCCACGTCTCGTTCAGAGTTGAAATTTTACGACTGGAAAGCTGAAAGACGCCTGAAATCAGAAGGAGGGGAGCGCTCAGGCCCGAGGCGAAGCCGCTGGCCAGCGCGCGCGCATGGCGACGCCGATGTGTCCTGAAAGATGACTTCATCTCAATGGTCCCTCTCTGTTGCAAAGATCGCGTTCCCGCGCAGAAAGTCAAGTCAATTTCCGGGAAAACGGACCGGTACGCCAGCGCCTCCCAAACCCCAACCTAAGCCATTGAAAAACAACAAATCTTTGACCTGCATCAAAGCCCCCGGCGCACAAAGGCGCCATAAGAGGCCCGGACTACTCATCCGGAGGATCTGGTCATGAAAAGCCTTCTCAAAACATCGCTCGCCTTCGCTGCGGGCGCCTTGGTGACTGTCGCCGCCCTGCAGCTTGGGCCAAGCCCCGCCATCTCCCAGGGCGCGGGCATCGCGCCGGTGCCGCCGCAATGCACGGGATCGCGCATGCAGGTGCCCACCGCGCGCGGGCTCGAGTGGAAACAGCTTGTGGTCTGTCCGCAAGACTGACTTCCAAAAGACTAACCTAAAACTCAACTAAATCCCCATGTTGCAATGTCCGGCGATGGCGACATCGCCGGACGTCGTCGTCATGAAAGCACAGCCATGGACGAACTCAATGCCGAAAGGCCGGAACAGGCGCCCGAGCCCGCAGACGAAACGCCGGAATGCCTCGAGTTTCTGGCGGAGCAGATCTGGAGCCTGCGCGACCTCGTCGATGGTCTGCGCCAGCGCGCAGATTCAACCGACTACACCATCGCGGTCGAGGAGCTGCGTTTCGCCACAGATGCGATTGAACGCGCCTACGAGGATCTGCGTTGCTTCGTAGCGAATGCGCAACCGCACTGATTGGCGCGCGCACGAAGGAGATTGCATGCGACGAGTCCTCTGCGCGGCCACGCTCGCCGCATGCCTGATGAACGCCGCCCACAGCGAAGAGCCCGCCTTCGCCCAGCGGCCGGAGACGCAGCCCCAATCCATCGGCGCGCTCAGCGACATGATGATCTCCATCCTGCATCGCCACGCCATTCTGTGGATGGCTGGCGTCAGCAACAACTGGCCGTTGGCGGACTATGAAGCGCGCCAGTTGAAGACGCGCTTCATGGAGGCGGCGCAGGTCTATCGCAACATTCCCGTGGAGACCGTCACCGCCGCCACCAAGGCGCTGGATGATCTCAGCGCCGCCATATCAACCAGAAACAAGGCGCAATTCACGCCGCGTTTTCTGGAGCTGACGCGCAGCTGCAACGCTTGTCACGTTTCTGCTGGCGTAGGCTTTGTGGTGATCGAGACGCCGCGCACGAGCCCCTTCACCAATCAGGCCTTCGCCCCTGCAACCAAATAGTCAGCTGGCGACTTTGATCCAGCGCAAGGCGCAGCAGCCGCGCAGCTTCGATGGTGAAGCATAGTCTGGAAAGGACGGGTAAGATGGCCATCAAGGATATCCTGCTTCACATCGACACCACGGATCGCGGCGCTGGCGTGAGCGATTTCGCCCTGTCGCTGGCCACCGAAATGGGGGCCCATCTGACGGCGGCGGGCATCGTGCTCGAAATCGTCCCGCCCGCCTCCTTCATGGGGGAATATCCCTACGACATCATGGCCGAGGCCATTGAACAGGCGCGGGAAGCCGCGCAGGCCAATTTCAAGAAAATCGCCGCCGCCGCGCCCGCGACCGTGCAGACGGAGCTGGTGATGATTCAGGCCATCTCCGGCCAGGCGCGCGAGGATTTCGGGCGGCTCGCCCGCCACTTCGACATAACTGTGGCCGGTCAGGGCGGGGACGAGGGAGGCTCCGACGACGAGTTGATGGTGGAGGGCGCGCTGTTCGGCTCGGGCCGTCAGGTCTTCGTGGTGCCCAACATCCACAAGGGCCCGGCGAAGCTGGGCAAGGCCATGATATGCTGGGATGGCGGTCTGCCATCGGCCCGGGCGGTGGCGGGCTCCATCGACATTCTCAAGCGCGCAGGCAAGGTGGAGGTGGTGAGCATCGCCGGGCGAAACCTGCCCAACGAGGAGCTGCCGGGCTTCAACATCACCCGCCACCTCACCCGCCACGGCATCTCCGCCACCCTGAAGAAGCTGCCCGCCGCCCAGGACATCGGCGCCACCCTGCTGTCCTATGCGGCCGACAGCGGGGCGGACTATATGGTCATGGGCGCCTATGGCCATTCGCGCCTGCGCGAATTCGTGCTGGGCGGCACGACTCGCACCATCCTTGGCTCCATGACCATTCCCGTGCTCATGGCGCACTGATCGCGGCCGCTTCTCCCGGGGGTGAAGGCCCCCGGGAAAGAAGCGAATTGTAACAGCAATTTGACCGTTGAGCTCCCGGCCTTCGCCTATGGTCTAAGCGCCTGAGCTTTGCATGGCGCTTGTATTTCCTGCTGGTACGCTTAGCTTCGCGCTCAAGGCGAAGCGGCGGAAACGCGGGGGACGGGAAGCGTGGCGGAGGACTTCATCCTCGAAACGAACGGGCTAACGAAGGAGTTCGCGGGCTTCACGGCCGTGCGGGATGTGGACCTGCGCGTGCGCCGGGGCTCCATCCACGCCCTCATCGGCCCCAATGGGGCGGGCAAGACCACCTGTTTCAACCTGCTGACCAAGTTTCTGCAACCCACCCGCGGGTCCATCACCTACAAGGGAGCCGACATCACGGCCATGGCGCCGGCGGATGTGGCGCGGCTGGGGCTGGTGCGCTCCTTCCAGATTTCGGCGGTCTTTCCCCATCTCACCGGCATCGAGAATGTGCGCGTGGCCCTGCAGCGCCAACGCGGCGACAATTTCGACTTCTGGCGCTCCAAGCGGGTGCTTGACGCCCTCAACGACCGCGCCATGGCGCTGCTGGAGGACGTCGGCCTGACGGAGTTCGCTCATATTGCGGCGGTGGAGATGCCCTATGGCCGCAAGCGCGCCCTCGAAATCGCCACCACGCTGGCCCTCGACCCCGAAATGATGCTGCTCGACGAACCCATGGCGGGCATGGGCCATGAAGATATCGAGAAAGTGGTGGAGCTGATCCGCCGCGTCTCGGTCAACCGCACGGTGCTCATGGTCGAGCATAATCTGAACGTGGTGGCCAATCTGTCGGACACGATCACGGTGCTGACGCGCGGGCAGATCCTTGCGGAGGGCGATTACGCCACCGTCTCGGCCAACAAGGAGGTCCAGCAAGCCTATATGGGGTCCGGTCATGGATGAGGCGCGCGCGCTGCTGGAGGTAAAGGGCCTGCAGGCCTGGTATGGCGAGAGCCATATTCTGCACGGCGTCGATTTTTCCGTGCGCGAAGGCGAGGTCGTGACCCTGCTGGGCCGCAATGGCGCAGGCAAGACCACGACCCTGAAATCGGTGATGGGGATGATCGGCAAGCGCACGGGCTCGGTGCGCTACGAGGGCCATGAGACCATCGCCCTGACCTCCGACCGCATCGCGCATCTGGGCCTGGCCATCTGCCCGGAGGAGCGGGGCATCTTCGCCAGCCTCAACGTGCTTGAGAATCTCATGCTGCCGCCGCAGGTGCGGCCGGGCGGGCTGCCGGTGGAGCAGATCTTCGAACTCTTCCCCAATCTGAAAGAGCGCATCACGAGCCAGGGCACCAAGCTCTCGGGCGGCGAGCAGCAGATGCTCGCCATCGGGCGCATCCTGCGCACGGGCGCGCGCCTGCTGATGCTGGACGAGCCGACAGAGGGCCTCGCCCCCGTCATCATCCAGCAAATTGGCCGCACCATCGCGCAGCTGAAGCAGCAGGGTTTCACCATTCTGCTGGTGGAGCAGAACTTCCGCTTCGCCTCCACCGTGGCGGATCGTTTCTATGTGATGGAGCATGGGCGCGTCATCGACGCCTTCGCCAATGCGGACCTTGCCGCCAATATGGACAAACTTCACGACTATCTGGGTGTTTGACTGGGAATCATCAGGGAGAAAGCAATGAAAACCTCTGTTTCGACTTTGGCGCTCGTCGCGGCGCTGGCCCTTCCGGGCGCAGCCTTCGCGCAGGACAAGAATGTGAAGATCGGCGTGCTCGACGACATGTCGGGCCTCTACGCGGATGTGGGTGGTCAGGGCTCGATCCTCGCCGCGCAAATGGCCATCGAAGACTCGGGGCTGGTCGCGAAGGGCTGGAAGATCGACATGATCTCCGCCGACCATCAGAACAAGCCGGACGTGGGCGTGAACATCGCCCGCCAATGGGCCGACAAGGACAAGGTCGACAATGTCGTGGGCGTGCTGACCTCCAGCGTGGCGCTGGCGGTGAACGGCGTCGCCAAGGAGAAGAACATCGTCCACATGAACTCGGGCGCGGCGACCTCCGACCTGACAAATGCGGCCTGCACGCCCAACACGGTCCACTGGACCTATGACACCTATCTGCTGGCCAATGGCACGGGCAAGGCAGTGGTCAAGAGCGGCGGCGACAGCTGGTTCTTCCTGACCGCCGATTACGCCTTCGGCCAGGCGCTGGAGCGCGACACGACAGCCGTGGTGACGGCCAACGGCGGCAAGATTCTGGGCTCCGTGCGCCATCCCCTCAACAGTTCGGACTTCTCGTCCTTCCTGCTGCAGGCGCAGGCCTCCAAGGCCAAGATCATCGGGCTCGCCAATGCGGGCGGCGACACCACCAACGCCATC
>CANGTC010000206.1 GCA_947456505.1 Beijerinckiaceae bacterium | reverse complement strand
GTGGCGATGGGTGCGCGCCTTCTCGCCGGGCAGCAGCATCTGGTAGGCGCTGACGAGGGTGCGCAGGGTCGCGTAATGGTTGCCCTCGATGGGGTTCACCATGAAGAGGTTGCGCCGCTCCGCCTGCTCGGCGTCGATCATGCGCCCTGCCGCGTCCAGCCCCGCCTTCGCGGCCTCCCAGCGCCAGACCATGGGCTTGAAGTCCGTGCGCGGCTCTTTCCACAGGGAGGGCTCGTGCTTGTTCCAGCCCGCCATGAAGTCCAGCGGATCAAGGCGGCGGCGCAGGTCGTCGAGATCGCTGGCGTTGGCGAGCGCGCCAAGGTCGGTCATGGGCGAAACCTCCGGGTCTGGCGTCATTGCGCATTTTCCTCCAGATGAGTATGCCACAGCATAGACTGGCGCGGCCTCTTGCAAAAGGGCGCGGCGCCCTGGGGCCGGTACGCTGGCGAAGGGGAGGATGGCATGATCAGTCGCAGGATCGCGATGGCGGGCTTCGTTTGCGCGGCTTTGATGACCGCAGGGCCGAAGGCGCAGGCGCAGAGCGTGGCGGATTTCTATCGCGGCAAGACGATCAGCCTCGTCATCGGCACCTCTCCCGGCAATGACTATGATTTCCGTGGCCGCCTGATCGCCCGCTACATGGGCAAATATATCCCGGGCGAGCCCACCATCGTGCCGCGCAACATGCCCGGCGGCGGCGGCATTCAGGCGGGCAACTGGCTCGCCAAGATCGCCCCGCGCGATGGCACGGTGGTGCATATGATCATGCAGAACATGATGGCCGCGCAGGCCGTGAGTTCGCCGGGCATCGAATTCGACACGCGCAAATTCATCTGGCTCGGCAATACGACCAGCGCGCCCAATGTGGTCAATACCTGGCACACCACTGGCGTCACTTCGGTCGAGCAGGCCAAGACTCGCGAGGTGCTGCTGGGCGCCCCCATGGGCACCGCTGGCGCGCTCTATCCCGTGCTCATCAACACGGTGGCGGGTACGAAATTCCGCGTGGTCACCGGCTATCCCGGGGGCAACGAGGTCAATCTGGCCATGGAGCGCGGCGAGGTCGAGGGGCGCGGCTCCAACTCCTGGGCCTCCTGGAAATCCACCAAGCCCGATTGGCTGAAGGACAAGAAGATCAACATCCTCGTGCAGGTGGGCCTGGTGCGCCATCCCGATCTGCCGAATGTGCCGCTGCTGATGGAGCTCGCCACCAACGAGTCCGACCGCAAGCTGCTCGAATTCTTCTCCTCTGACACCGATCTGTCGCGTTCCCTCGTCACCACTCAGGGCGTGCCGCCGGATCGGGTGGAGGCCCTGCGCCGCGCCTTCGACGCCATGATCAAGGATCCCGAATTCCTCGCCGAGGCCGCCAGGGCCGCCATGGACATCAGCCCCGGCACTGGCGAAGATTCCCAGAGGATCGCCGATTCCATCGTCAATACGCCGCCTGACATTCTGGCGCGCGCCAAGGCGCTGATCGACGCGCCGACCAAGTAAGGGCTGCCCTGGGGAGGGATTGCACATGAATGACGACAACGGGCTGTTGCGCGACAACGCGGCGCGTTTCGCCGAGCAATCGGCGGGGCTGGGTCTGCTGGGGCGCAAGCCCTTCAACGGCGCCCAGCGCAAGGCCTGGCTGGAGGCCCTCGCCGCTGGCGCCTGGACGGGCCTGCGCGCCAGCGAGGACATCGGCGGCATGGGGCTCTCCTGCCTTGAGCTGACCGTGGTGCTCGAACAGTTCGGCCGCAAGCTCCTGCCCATCTCAGCGCCCCTGCTGGCGAGCGCAGGCCTGCTGAATGCAGGCGTGCCCCATGCCGACGCAGTGCTCGAAGGCCACGCCACCGTGCTCCCCGCCCTGCAGAGCGCCGGTCTGCGCCCCGCGCCGGGCCATGGGAGCAAGCTGGAGGAAGCGGAGGGAGGCTTTCGCCTCACCGGCTCCAAACACGCCATTCCCGATGGCGCGCAGGCGCAGGGCTTCATCGTCGATGTGAAACTGGGCCGCGACCTCGCGCTGGTCTATCTGCCCCACGACGCCGCGCAGCTTGAGGTCACCTCCACCGCGCTGGTCGATGGCCATGCCAGCGCTGATCTCGTTTTCAACAATGTGCTTGTCGCGCCGTCCCAGATCATGGCGCGCGGCGCACAGGCCGAGGCGCTGCTGGATCGCCTGCGCTTCGCCGTGCAGATCGGCCTTGCAGCGGAGAGCGTGGGCGCGGCGGCGGAGGTCTTCGACCGCACGCTCGACTACATGCGCACACGCCGCCAGTTCGGCCGCTCGCTCGGCGCCTTTCAGGCCCTGCAGCACCGTGCGGTCGATGCCTATGCGGATATCGAAATGTCCCGCGCGCTGGTGAGCGAGGCTGGAAGGCTCGCGGATCGCGGTCGTCCGGGCATGCTCGAACTGATCGCCGCAGCGCGGGCGCGGGCGGGCGAGATGGCGCTGCGCGTTGGCAAATGGGCCGTGCAGATGCATGGAGCCATGGGCTTCACCGATGAAAGCGACATCGGCCTCTTCCTCAAGCGCATCATGGTGCTCACCCGCGTCTATCGCACCACCCAGGCCCATCGCACGCGCATCGCCGATAGCCTGTTTGAAGACGACGCGCCCGATCTGTTCGATCTCTTCCGCTCCGAAAGCGAGGAGGACGCCGCCTTCCGCCGCGAAGTGCGCGCATTCTTCGACGCCACCCTGCCAGCGCATCTGTGCGATCTGCCCACGCGCCCGAAAATGGCGGACGCCATGTGGTGGCATGAGACGCTCGCCAAGCGCGGCTGGATCGCGCCCGCCTGGCCCAAGGAGCACGGCGGCATGGACGCGAGCGTCGAGCAGCGGCTCATCCTGTTCGAGGAGTCCGCTCACAAAGGGGCGCCGGAACTCTCCAGCCAGGCCATCAGCCACATCGGCCCGATCCTCATTCGCTTCGGCACGCCCGAGCAGAAGGCCACCTATCTGCCCGCCATGCTCAGTGGGGAGGCCGTGTGGTGCCAGGGCTATTCGGAGCCCAATTCCGGCTCGGATCTGGCATCGCTCTCCACCCGCGCGCGGCGCGAGGGCGACAGCTTCATCATCAATGGCCAGAAGATCTGGACCACCGGCGGCCATCACGCCGATTTCATGTTCGCGCTGGTGCGCACCAATCCCGACGCCGCCGATAGGCGCCAGGGCATCAGCATGATCCTCATCGACATGAAGTCCAAGGGCGTCCGCAGGCGTCCCATCCGCACCATCGCGGGCGAGGAGGAATTCGCCGAGGTCTTCTTTGACGATGTGGAGGTTCCCGCCGCCAATATCGTGCTGGGCGTCGATCAGGGCTGGATGCTCGCCAACACCCTGCTGGAAGCCGAGCGCATGATGAGCTCCTCGCCGCAAAAGGTGATCGTGATGCTCGACCGGGTGAAGCGCGTGGCGCTGCAGACAGGCGCCTGCGATGATCCGGCCTTCCGCGACCGGCTCGCAAGCACTTATATCGACGCGCTCGCCTTCCAGGCCATGTTCACCAGCGTGCTGGCTGCTGTGCGGGCGGGAGAGCGGGCGGGGCCGCGCGCCTCCATTCTGAAGATCCTGAACGCTGAAGTCTCGCAGGCGCTGGGCGATCTCATGCTGGAGGCTTCGGGCTCCCTTGGCATGGCGGTGGAGCCGATGATGGCGGGTGGCCGCAAGGTCTCTGTGGGCCTGTCCTTCCTGCAGGTGCGGCGCCAGACGATCTATGGCGGCACCTCGGAAATCCAGCGCAACATTCTGGCCAAACGCGTGCTCGATCTCGGCAACGAGCCCAAGCGCGGCGCGTGATTTTGGGAAGGAGCCGCAAGTGAAGAAATCGCTTCTGGTTCTCCCTTTTTGCGCATGGCTTTGCGCGGGCGCATCGGGCGCGCGCGCCGACGCCGTCGAGGATTTCTACAGGGGACGCACCATCTCCATCGTGCTCGCGACCTCCTCGGGCGGCGCCTATGACATTCTGGCGCGCACGCTGGCCAAGCACATTGGCAAGCATATCCCCGGCAAGCCCTCGGTCTCTGTAAAGAACATGCCGGGCGGTGGCGGCATCGTCGGCACGAACTGGATTTACAACCTCGCCGAGAAGGACGGAACCGTCATCGGCGCCCTGCTCAACATAGGCCCGCTGGAGCAGGCCTATGGCACGGAGGGGCTGCGCTATGACGCGCGCAAATTCACCTATCTGGGCTCCACCGATCCCGACACGGGCTTCATGGCCATGTGGAAGTCGGCGCCGGTGAATTCGCTGGATGATCTGCGCAAGACCGAGGTGACGGTGGCGACCTCCGGCCCCTCGTCCTCGCCCGCCTTCTTCGCCCGCTTGCAGAACGAAGTGCTGAAGCTGAAGCTCAAGATGATCTCCGGTTATCCCGGCCAGAACGAGGCGCTGCTGGCCATGGAGCAGGGCGAGGTGAACGGCTATCCCAGCATCTTCTACTCAAGCCTCACCGCCTTCAAACCCCAATGGGTGAAGGACAGGACCATCAAGCTCATGGTGCAGTTCGGCACGCGAACCCGCCCTGAATTTCCCGACGTGCCCTCCCTGATGGACCATGTGAGCGATCCCGAGGATCGCCTGCTCGCCCAGGCGGGCTTCGCCCTCACCGACATCAGCCGCCCCTATGTGCTGCCGCCCGGCGTGCCGGAGGACCGTGTCGCCGCCATCAAGGCCGCCATGCGCGCCACCTTCGCCGATTCCGCCTTTCTGACCGACGCGCGCCAGGCGGGGCTGCAGGTCGATGCGCCGCAGAGCGGAGAAGATGTGCAAGCCATCGTCGATCGCGTGTATAAGATGCCCCCAAGAGTGATCGAGCGCCTGAAGGCGCTCAAGCAATAGACGCAAGCCTGTCCGGAGTTTGGTGATGAAGCACGAGCAGAACCTCTACCTGACCCGCACGGGTCCCGGTGAGCCCATGGGCGACCTCTTGCGCCGCTACTGGACGCCCATTTTGCTGGCGAGCGAATTGCCGGAAAATGATTGCCCGCCGGTGCGGGTGAAGGTGATGTCCGAGCGGTTGCTCGCTTTCCGCGACAGCGAGGGCAGGCTTGGCCTCATTGACGAGTTCTGCGCCCATCGCGGGGTCTCGCTATGGTTCGGACGCAACGAGGACTGCGGGCTGCGCTGCCCCTACCACGGCTGGAAATTCGACGTCACCGGCCAATGTGTCGAGGTGCCCTCCGAGCCCGCAGAATCAGGCTATGCGAAGAAGATCAAGCTGAAGTCCTATCCGCTGGTGGAGGGCGCGGGCATCCTGTGGACCTATATGGGCGATCCCGCTGAGCAGCCGCCCATGCCGGGCTTCGAGTGGCTCAATCTGCCGCCCGGCCATGTGTTCGTGACCAAGCGTTTGCAGGAGTGCAATTTCCTGCAGGCCATGGAGGGCGGCATCGATTCCGCCCATGTGTCCTGGCTGCACAGCGGCGAATTGCATACGGACCCTCTGCATCGCTCCACCAAGGGCGCGCAATATCAGGCCGACAAGGCACCGAAATTCGAGATCGTGGAATCCGAAGGCGGGCTGCTCATCGGCGCGCGCCGCAATGCGGAGGCGGGCCATTATTACTGGCGCATCACCCAATGGATCATGCCCTGGTACACGATGATTCCCCCCTATGGGGACAATGCGCTGAACGGCCACGCCTGGACGCCCATCGACGACGAGAATTGCTTCGCCTGGACCTTCACCTATCACCCCGCGCGCCCGCTCAGCGACATGGAGCTCGGCGCCATGCAGGGCGGGCACGGCATCCATGTGGAGTTCGAGCCCGGCACCTTCCGGCCCAAGCTCAACAAGGACAATGATTACGGTATGGATCGCGCAGGGCAAAAGGCGGGAATCACCTTCAGCGGCGTCCATGGCGTCGCCCAGCAGGACGCCTCCGTGCAGGAGAGCATGGGGCCGATCAGCGATCGTACGCGCGAAAATCTCTGCACCACCGACAACGCCATCATCATGGCGCGGCATCGCCTGATGCGCGCCGCGCAGGCGCTGGAAAAGGGCGAGGCGCCGCCTGCGCTTGCGCCCCATTGCCATGCGGTGCGCTCGGCCTCCTTCGTGCTGCCGCAGGACGAGCCTTTCCATACGGCCAGGTCCGAAGAATTGGTCGCGCGCGAAGGCACGGGGCATCTCTCCATCTGAGGCTTTGCGCTTCATCTCTTCTCTTGCAAGCATTGGCGACCCATGCAGACTATTCCCGCCGCCGTCAGTTTCGACATTCGCAAGACCGAGGTGCGCGAGTTGCCGCTGCCCGCCATCGCCGATGATGCGGGCCTGCTGCGCATCGAGATGACCGGGGTCTGCGGCAGCGACTGGCCCTATTATCTGAAATATCCGAAGACCAAGGGCGCGCTGGTTCTGGGCCACGAATCCGTGGGCCGCATCGAGCGGCTGGGGGGCGACGCCGGGCGGCGCTTCGGGTTGAAAGAGGGCGACCGGGTCGCGCTCGAAGAATATCTGCCTTGCGGCCATTGCCGCTATTGTCGCCAGCAGGAATTCCGCCTCTGCGACGAGACCGACACGCTCAACCGCGCCGACACCGTGCGCTATGGCTCCACCGCCGTGGCGATTGG
>CANGTC010000205.1 GCA_947456505.1 Beijerinckiaceae bacterium | reverse complement strand
GCAGCGGCCTCGTGGTGAGCCTCTACAACCAGCAGGATGTCTGGCCGATCTTCGGCTACGAGGGCGAGTCCTATTCCAAGGGCGGCTATATCGAGCGCGGGTTCAACGACATCGACTGGCTCTGAGCCGGACTGTCCCGAACCACTTTCCTTGAAACAAACAATAATCGAATTGGGGAATGACAATGGCTGCGAAATATGACCTGAACGACGACCGCGTCGTCGTCATCATCGGCTCCGGCGCGGGCGGCGGCACGCTCGGCAACGAGCTCGCCCAGAAGGGCGTCGATGTGGTGATCCTGGAGGCGGGCGCCCGCCACGAATATACCGATTTCATCAATGACGAGTGGGCCAGCTTCTCCCAACTCGCCTGGACCGACAATCGCACGACCTCCGGCTCCTGGCGCGTGTCGAAGAACTTTCCCAACCTGCCCGCCTGGATCGTGAAGGCGGTGGGCGGCTCCACCACCCATTGGGCCGGCGCCTCGCTGCGCTTCCAGCCCCATGAGTTCAAGACCCTGACCACCTATGGCAAGGTGGCCGGCGCCAATCTGCTGGACTGGCCGCTGAGCCTCGCCGAGCTCGAGCCCTATTACGCCCGCGCCGAGGAAAAGATGGGCGTGACCCGCACGGGCGGGCGCGAGGGCCTGCCGGGCAACAACAATTTCAAGATCATGAAGGCCGGCGCCGACAAGCTCGGTTACAAGGAATGCCACACCGGCAATATGGCGATCAATTCCGCCGAGCGCGACGGACGCAACGCCTGCAGGCAGACGGGCTTCTGCTTCCAGGGCTGCAAATGGGGCGCGAAATGGTCGACGCTCTATACGGAAATCCCCAAGGGCGAAGCCACCGGCAAGCTGGAGGTGCGCCCGCAAAGCCATGTGCTGAAGATCGAGCACGACAAGGCTGGCAAGGTCACAGGCGTCGTCTATGCGGACAAGGACGGCAAGATCCAGCGACAGAAGGCGCGCATCGTCGCCGTCGCGGGCAACTCCATCGAGAGCCCGCGCATCCTGCTCAACTCCGCCTCCTCCAAATTCCCTGATGGCCTCGCCAACTCCTCAGGGCAGGTTGGACGCAACTACATGCGTCATATGACCGGTTCGGTTTATGCGGTCTTCGAAAAGCCCGTGCACATGTATCGCGGCACGACCATGGCGGGCATCATCCGCGATGAGGCGCGCTTTGATCCGAGCCGGGGCTTCGTTGGTGGCTACGAGATGGAGACCCTGTCGCTGGGCGTGCCCTTCATGGCGGCCTTCCTCGATCCGGGCGGTTGGGGCCGCAGCTTCACCAGCGCCATGGATGACTATCCCAATATGGCTGGCATGTGGCTGGTGGGCGAGGACATGCCGCAGGAGTCCAACCGTATCACCCTCAGCAAGGCGAAGGACAAATATGGGATGCCCGTCGCCGACGTTCACTTCGACGATCACCCCAATGACATCGCCATGCGCAATCATGCCTACAAGCAGGGTAAGGCGATCTACGACGCGGTGGGCGCCGTCCGCACCCTGCCGACGCCTCCCTATCCCTCGACCCACAATCTGGGCACCAACCGCATGAGCTCCAAGCCGCGCGACGGCGTGGTGAACTCTTATGGCCAGACCCACGATGTGAATAACCTCTTCGTCTCCGACGGCAGCGTCTTCACGACCGGCGGCGCGGAAAACCCGACCCTGACCATCGTGTCGCTGGCGATCCGCCAGGCGGAGCATATGGCGGGGCTGATGAAGGCGGGGACGATTTGAGGGGGTGAGGGTCGGGGGAGACTACTCCCCCACCAACGCCATATCATCGCGGTGTATCATCTCCGCCCGCCCCGGCACGCCCAGCACGGCCTCGATGTCGCGCGAATTGCGCCCCACCAGTTGCCCGGCCTCGCCCGCGTCGTAGGCCACCAGCCCCCGGCCGATCTCGGCGCCTGAGGGGTCGCGCAGGACCACGCAGTCGCCACGGTCGAAATTGCCTTCCACGCGGGTGACGCCTGCGGGCAGCAGGCTCTTGCCGGAGAAGAGCGCGCGGGCGGCGCCGGCGTCCACATGCACCGTGCCGCGCGGCTCAAGCGATCCGGCGATCCATTTCTTGCGGGCGGTGACCGGCGTCGAGGGCGTCAGGAACCAGGTGCAGGGCGCGCCTTCAGCAATGCGGCTGATCGGGTTGCGCACCCGGCCATCGGCGATGATCATATGGGCGCCGCCGGTCGTGGCGATCTTGCCCGCCTCGATCTTGGTGCGCATGCCCCCGCGCGAGAGTTCCGACGCGGCGCCGCCCGCCATGGCCTCGATCTCGAAGGTGATGCGCGGCACCACGGGGATCAGCCGCGCGGAAGGATCGTCCTTCGGCGGGGCGGTGTAGAGGCCCTCGATGTCCGAGAGCAGGATCAGCAGATCGGCGCTGGCCATGGTGGCGACACGGGCGGCGAGGCGGTCGTTGTCGCCATAGCGGATCTCGGTGGTTGCCACCGTATCGTTCTCATTGATGACCGGCACGGCGCGCATGTCGAGCAGGCGCCCGATGGTCTCGCGGGCGTTGAGATACCGACGGCGCTCTTCCGTGTCATTGAGCGTGACGAGAATCTGCCCCGCCGTGATGCCGCGCTGACCAAGGGCCTCAGCCCAGGTGCGGGCGAGCTCGATCTGACCCACGGCGGCCGCCGCCTGGCTGTCCTCCAGCCGCAGCGGACCCTTGGGCAGCTTCAGCACCGTGCGCCCCAGGGCGATGGAGCCGGAGGAGACCGCCAGCACATCGGCCCCGCGCCGGTGCAATTCCGCCAGATCATCCGCCAGCGCCTCCAGCCACTCGCGCTTGAGCAGCCCCGCCGTCTGATCGACCAGCAAGGAGGAGCCGACCTTGACGACGATGCGGCGAAACGAGGCGAGGATAGGTGTTGCGCTCAAGGGCCGTCTCTCAGGGATGCCAGGCTTCGGTATTGTCGTCGCCTTCAGCCAGTTTAGCAGCATCGATGATCGACATCAGCGCGCGCAGGGCATCCGTCACACCCTTGTGGGAGGCGGCGGAGATCAGCAGGGGCGCGCGGCGCTTCTCGCCCTCGGGCGCGGGCGGCCCATAGGTGCGCACGGCGCGCTTCAGGCGCTCCAGCTGCAATTTGAGCGTATCGGGGTCGACCGTGTCGACCTTGGATAGGGCGACGATCTCGGTCTTGTCGGTGATGCCCCCGCCATAGGCCTCAAGCTCGTGGCGCACCACGCGATAGGCCGCGCCCGCATGTTCGCCGCCGGCGTCGATGAGATGCAGCAGCACGCGGCAGCGCTCCACATGACCTAGGAAGCGGTCCCCCAGGCCCAGGCCCTCATGGGCGCCCTCGATGAGGCCGGGGATGTCGGCAAGCACGAATTCGCGCTCATCCACCCGCACCACCCCGAGGTTGGGGTGCAGGGTGGTGAAGGGATAGTCCGCGATCTTCGGCTTGGCCGCGGAGACCGTGGCCAGGAAGGTCGATTTACCCGCATTGGGCAGGCCCACGAGCCCAGCGTCGGCGATGAGCTTCAAGCGCAGCCAGATGGTGCGCTCGATGCCGGCCTGGCCGGGGTTGGCGCGCCGGGGCGAACGATTGGTGGAGGTGGTGAAATGCAGATTGCCGAAACCGCCGTTGCCGCCGCGCGCCACCACATAACGCTGACCGACTTCTGTGAGGTCGGCGATCAGGGTCTCGTTGTCTTCGGCGAAAATCTGAGTGCCCACAGGCACCTTCATCACCACGTCCGCACCGCGCCCGCCTGCGCGGTTGCGGCCCATGCCGTGCACGCCGGTCTGCGCCTTGAAATGTTGCTGGTAGCGATAATCGATCAGCGTGTTGAGACCATCCACGCATTCGACGATCACATCGCCGCCGCGCCCGCCATCGCCCCCGTCAGGACCACCGAATTCGATGAACTTCTCCCGGCGAAAGGACACGGCTCCGCCACCCCCGTCACCGGAGCGCACATAGACCTTGGCCTGGTCGAGAAACTTCATGGTTCTGCCTCTACCCCAGACGACGCTCCGCTTCAATGGCGGACCCGGCCGGGCTGGGTCCGGTCAGGCGGTCTGCATATGGGGCGGGACCAGATCCCTCCCCGCCATAGTCAACTCGGCCAGCAAGCGCTGGCTGCGGGTAAGCGCGAAACGCTCGACGGGAATCGTCTCCACGCCCGACCCCGCCGCATGAAAGCCACAGGCTTCCAGCACATGCCTGGACGCCAGGTCGCCTTGCCGCGCCACGGCGTGAACAGCCGTCAGATCGGTGAGCGAAAAGGCCATGTCGAGGAGCGCATGCGCCGCCTCGCTCATATAGCCCTGCGACCAGAAGGGCTTGCCAAGCCAGAAGTCCAGCTCGGCGTCCTGCGCGCCGCGCCCATGCAAGCCGATGACGCTGATCATTTCACTTGGCCGGACCTTGGGCGCAAGAACAAGAACGAGATCGCTCCCGCCCATATTGTCGGCGCGCGCCTTGAGCACGAAGTCCGCAGCTGCGCCTGGGGGATAGGGATGCGGCGCATGGGCCGTCATTTCAGCGACGTCCCGCTCGCCCAGAAACCGGGCGATCAGGGCGGCGTCCGTCGCACGGGGCCAGCGCAACCAAAGGCGCCGGGTTTCCAACCGAAAGACATCGTCGCGCAACAAATCTGGGAACATGTCCGGGCTCCATCGAGACATACGCCTGGCGCGAAACCTTGGCGCAAGAAAAGGGGCTGATGACTCAACCCCTTCGCTCTGAGAGCTCGGACTAGCAGTCCTTTATGACAGGACCTCGTCCACCGGGGTTGAAAACCGGTGGAGGAGATCTGTCCCCCACCTTATTCGGCGGCCATCTTGGCGGCCGGCACTACCATTACGTAGGAGCGGTCGCCCTTTTTCTTGAACTCCACCTTGCCCTCGGTCAGGGCGAAGAGGGTGTGGTCCACGCCGATGCCCACATTGGCGCCGGGATGCCACTTGGTGCCGCGCTGGCGGATGATGATGTTGCCGCCGATCACGCTCTCGCCACCAAACTTCTTCACGCCAAGACGGCGGCCGTCAGAGTCGCGGCCGTTGCGGGATGAACCGCCTGCCTTTTTATGAGCCATGGAACTGCTCCAAACCTCGTGTCCGCGACGCCATGCGCCAGATCGGACTGATGAACCTGATATGGGGCTTTATACCCCGTTTACGACAATCCCGAAAGCCGATCAGGCGGCCGAGATGCCCGTGATGCGCACGATCGTCAGATCCTGACGGTGGCCACGCTTGCGCTTCGAGTTCTTGCGACGGCGCTTCTTGAAGGCGATGACCTTCGGGCCGCGAGCCTGCTCGACGATCTCGCCGGAGACCGTGGCGCCAGCGACGACGGGGGCGCCCACGGTCGTGGCTTCGCCATTGACCAGCATCAGCACGGTGTCGAAAGTCACCTTGTCGCCGGGTTCGCCAGCGAGCGTCATGACGGTAATCGTATCTTCAGCGGCAACAGTGTACTGTTTACCGCCGGTTTTGATGACTGCGAACATCTTTCATCCTCGTGTTCGATCCAGCCTCTCCGGTTTCCCGGCGGCCGGCTTCTTTGCAGTTGACCAGCGAATTTCCCCATTCCGCCGCCGGAAAGCCCGACGCAAACGAAAACACGCGGCCTGAGCCGCGCGGGAGACGGGTTCTAATGACCCAGAGCTCCGGATAAGTCAACCGGAAGCAGGCGCGGGAGCCGCTTCAGGCCAGGATCAGGGCCTGCTTGCGCCAGCAAAGCCCCCCTGATCGCTTGCTAGCGACGAACAGCTTACTTAAACTGAGCATGATGAGAGGCGACAGGATGCGGTGGCTTCCCGCAGGCATGGACCAGCAAACGGCTGCTGACCCGCCCCCCTTGCGCGGGCGCAGGGTCGGGCGCGAGATCATGCAAACCCTCGGCGCCGTCGGGCGGATGGGCCTCAATCTGCTTTATCCACCCTCGTGCCTCGCCTGCCACGGCGCCACCAGCGCACCCGATACGCTCTGTACCGCTTGCTGGCGGCAGGTGCGCTTCATCGAGCGGCCCTATTGCGAGCGACTCGGCACGCCCTTCGCCCAGGATCTCGGACCGGGCCTGCTCTCCCCCGAAGCCATGGCCGACCCGCCGGTCTGGGCGCGGGCGCGGGCGGTGGCCGGGTTTGACGAGGGCCCGGCGCGCCAGCTTGTCTACCGGCTGAAATATTATGACCGGCTGGAGATCGCCCGCCCGCTGGGCCGCTGGATGGCGCGCGCCGGGGTGGAACTGCTCGAAGAGGCGGACCTTCTGGTCCCCATCCCCCTGCACCGCATGCGCCTCGCCCATCGAAGGTTCAACCAGTCCATGGCGCTCGCCAGCGCGATTTCGGACTGTTGCGGCGTGCCGGTGGAGGCCTTGGCCCTGGAGCGGGCCAAGCGCTCGCCGCCTCAGGTCGGCCTCTCGCGCATCCAGCGCGCCGCCAATGTTCAGGGCGCCTTCAAGGTCCCGCAGGAGAAGCGCCATCTGGTCGAGGGGCGGCGCATCGTGCTGGTCGATGACGTGCTCACCTCCGGCGCCACGAGCAACGCCGCCGCGCGGGTGCTGCTGCGGGCGGGAGCGGCGCAGGTGGATCTCCTGGTCTTCGCCCGAGTGATCATTGGCGAGGGGGCATTGTGACGTAGGCGTGACTGCCCATATAAAGGAGCGACACTGCAACGCCTTGGGAATGCCGATGCCCCCCGTCACGATCTACACGAAACTCTGGTGCCCCTATTGCGACGCCGCCAAGGCGCT
>CANGTC010000204.1 GCA_947456505.1 Beijerinckiaceae bacterium | reverse complement strand
GGAGGGCCAGGGATGAGCCGATGGTTGAGCGATCCGCTTTTGAAAGTCGAAGGGCTCACCATGCGCTTTGGCGGCTTGACCGCCGTCAGCGATTTTCATGTGAGCGTGGGGCGCGGCGACATCACCGCGCTGATCGGCCCCAATGGCGCAGGCAAGACGACCGTCTTCAACTGCATCACGGGCTTTTACAAACCAACGCAAGGGCGCCTCGCGCTGGCTCGCAAGGGCGCTGCGAACCCCGCCGCCATTGAGGCGCTGACGCGCTCCGGCCGGCGCTTCGCCACCGTGGACGGGAGCGAACTCTTTTTGCTGGAGCGCATGGCCGATCACGAGATCGCCCACCGCGCCCGCGTCGCCCGCACCTTCCAGAACATCCGCCTTTTTGCGGGCATGACCGTGCTCGAAAATCTCATTGTCGCCCAGCACAACGAACTCATGCGCGCCTCGGGCCTCACCTTCTTCGGCCTCTTCAACACGCCTGGGTTCCAGCGCGCCGAACGCGCGGCTGTGGCCCGAGCCGTGCGCTGGCTGGAGCGCATCAACCTGATCGAGCGCGCCGACGACCCCGCAGGCGCGCTGCCCTATGGCGACCAGCGACGGCTCGAAATCGCTCGCGCCATGTGCACCGACCCGGTGCTGCTGTGCCTCGATGAGCCCGCCGCAGGGCTGAACCCGCGCGAGTCCGCAGAGCTTACTGCTTTGCTGCGTTCGATCCGTGATGAGGATGGCGTTTCGGTGCTGCTCATCGAACACGACATGTCCGTGGTGATGCAGGTTTCCGATCACGTCATCGTGCTCGACTATGGCCGCAAGATCGCCGATGGCGCGCCGCAGGACGTGCGCGAGGACCCACGCGTGATCGCCGCTTATCTCGGCGTCGATGACGAGGCGGAGGTTGCGGAGGCGGAAAGCGAAATCGCGGGCATGGCGGGAGAGAGGCCATGAGCGCACCCCTGCTGAGCGTCCAGGGCGTCGAGACCTACTATGGCAATATCATCGCCCTGAAAGGCGTAGATATCGAGGTCCATGCGGGCGAGATCGTCACATTGATCGGCGCCAACGGGGCGGGCAAGTCCACGCTGATGATGACCATCTTCGGCAGCCCGCGCGCCCGCAGCGGCAAGATCATCTTCGATGGTCGCGACATCACGCAGATGGCGCCCCACGACATCGCCCGCGCTGGCGTCGCCCAATCGCCGGAGGGGCGGCGCATCTTCGCGCGCATGAGCGTTTACGAAAATCTGCAAATGGGCGCCTCGCTCCATGGCGGCGCGCATTTCAACGAAGACCTCGAGCGCGTCTTCGCCATCTTCCCGCGCCTGAAGGAGCGGGCGCAGCAGCGCGGGGGCACCCTGTCTGGCGGGGAACAGCAGATGCTCGCCATCGCCCGCGCCCTCATGAGCCGCCCGCGCCTGCTGCTGCTGGACGAGCCCTCGCTGGGCCTTGCGCCGTTGGTGGTTAAACTGATCTTCGACACGATCCGCGATCTCAACAAGCGCGAGGGGCTGACGGTGTTTCTGGTGGAGCAGAACGCCTTCCACGCCCTGCGCCTCGCCGACCGGGCCTATGTGCTGGTCAATGGCCGCGTCACCCTGTCGGGCACGGGGCGCGAGTTGCTGGCGCGGCCCGAGGTGCGCGCCGCCTATCTCGAAGGGGGGCACTGATGGGAGGAATCTCCGCAGGTTCCTTTGAGCCTGAAATTGTGATCGGGCTGGCGCTTGTGCTTGGTCTTGGCGGCGCCGGGGCCATGGCGACCGGGCGGGCGCTCGCCCGCACTTGGCGACCGGCAGCGCGTCTCATCCCCTATGCCTTGCTGCTGGCGGCCGCGTCGTCTTTTCTGTGCTGGGCTTTGTTTGGCGTGCCGGTCATACCGGCCGCCAGGCTTGTCGCTGGCGTGCTGGCGGGCCAGTGGAGCGAGGTTTTGCGAGGTCTGGGCGGGTGGGGGGCGAGTTTCGTCCTAATGCTCGCCATGGGCGCCGGAGGGTTCGTCCTGACGCGGGGGCGGCAGATGCGGTCGCAATATCCCTTTCTGGGACAGCCGGTCGCTCGTCCCGAAAAGTTGTAAAGTCTGCGCTCACGCCCCCCTTCACGGCGCGCGCAAAAAGCTCCATCTTGCCCCCATGGCGAACGGGGGGTTCGCATCTTGATGGAGATTCGAATGAGCAAGCTCTGGTTGTCGGGCCTTGTCCTTGCGGCGGGCATTGGTCTTGCGGGCGCGGCCCAGGCGCAGGTGAAACTCGGCATGGCCGGTCCCATCACCGGCCCCAGCGCCGCCACCGGCGCGCAAATGAAGAACGGCGTCGAGCAGGCCATCGAGGATATCAACGCCGCCGGCGGCATTCTCGGCCAGAAGCTGTCCATGAGCCTTGGCGACGACGTTTCCGATCCCAAGCAGGGCGTCTCCATCGCCAACAAATTCGTGGGCGACGGGGTGAAGTTCGTGGTCGGCAATTTCAATTCCGGCGTCTCGATTCCCTCGTCCGAGGTCTACAACGAGAACGGCATCCTGCAGATCACGCCCGCCTCCACCAATCCCACCTTCACCGAGCGCAAGCTGTGGAACGTGTTCCGCACCTGCGGGCGCGATGATCAGCAGGGCGAAGTGGCGGCCAATTTCATCGTGACGAAAATGGCGGGCAAGAAGATCGCCATCGTCCACGACAAGACGACCTATGGAAAGGGCCTCGCCGACGAGACCAAAAAGGGCATGAACGCCAAGGGCATGACCGAAGTGCTCTATGAGGGCGTCAACACCGGCGAGAAGGACTATGCGGCCATCGTGTCGAAGATCAAGCAGTCCGGCGCGGATCTCGTCTATTTCGGCGGGCTCTATACGGAAGGCGGGCTCATCGTGCGCCAGATGCGCGACCAGGGCGTGCAGGCAGTGATGATGGGCGGCGATGGCATCGCGGCGGCGGAATTCGCCTCCGTGGGGGGCCCGGGCGTGGAAGGCTCGCTGATGACCTTCGGCCCCGACCCGACCCGTCGCCCCCAGGCCGCCGCCGTGGTGAAGGCCTTCGAGGCGAAGAAGATCAATCCGGAGGCCTATACGCTCTACAGCTATGCAGCGGTGCAATTGATCAAGCTGGGCGCGGAGAAGGCCAAGTCCCTCGACCCCAAGAAGGTCGCGGAAGCCATCCACTCCGGCGACACGTTCGAAACCGTCCTCGGCCCTCTGGCCTACAACGCGAAGGGCGACCGCAAGGACGCGGATTACGTGGTCTATATCTGGAAGAAGGCCGCTGACGGGAAGCTGATCTACGAGCAGATGTGAGGCGGCGGCAGTAGGTAGTCAGGATCAGGCAGTCGGGGGTTGCGGGCTTTGGGTTCGCAACCCCTTTTTTGTGTCGGGTTTTTAGCCCCACAGTTCCTTGGTCGCCAGCCGCGCGCCCTCGGCCAACGCTTCGAACTTCGCCCAGACGATCTCCGGCTCCACTTCCGGGCGCTGGCCGGGGTGCAGGGTGGAGGCGAAGCCGCAGTCGGAGCTGGCCATGACGCTCTCGCGGCCCACGATCTTCGCGATCTTCAGGATGCGCTCGGCGACCAGTTCGGGATGTTCGATGATGACGGAGGCATGGGTGATGCAGCCGGGCAGCAGCACGCGCCCTGCGGGCAGCTTCACATGCTCCCACACGCGCCATTCGTGCTCGTGGCGCGGGTTGGCCATTTCGAAGGAATAGTACTTCGCCTTGATCTTCACGATGAGGTCGGCGAGGTGCTTCATCTCCATGTCGCTGGTGCGCGGGCCCATGTTGATGCCGTAGCAGGTGTGGTGACGCACGCGCTCTTCGGGGATGTTGCGCAGGGCGTGGTTGAGCGCCTCGATGCGCTTGGCCGCCCAGGCGCGGGCCTCCGCGATGCTCTCCTCGGGCGCCAGCATGTAGTGCATGGCGAGGCGCGGATCGTCGATCTGCACGCAGAAGCCCGCCTCCACGATGGCCTCATATTCGTGCCGCAGCGCCTCGGCCACCGCCTCGATATGCTCATCCTCGGTCTTGTAGAACCTGTTCTCCATCAGTCCCGCGCAGCTCGAGGGCGAGACCGAGGGCATGAAGACGTCGATGGGGTCGACGCCCACCAGGGCCGCCTTGAGATTGGCGAGATCCGCCTTCAGCGGCTCCAGATTGGCGTAGGTGATGGGCGCAGTGCAGGCCCAGCGCGCCTGGGCCGAGCCCGAGTGCACGCCATCCCGGTAGTAGGTGGGGAAGTTGATGTTCTCGCGGGTGCGGCGTTCGCCCAGCTTCGGGGTGATGGGCGTCAGGCCGCCAAGCCGCTCGGTGGCGTAGAGCTGGAAGCTGGTCTTGGACTGCTCTCCATCGCTCACGACGTCGATGCCCACCTCCATCTGCTTGCGCACGGTGGCGGCGACGGCGGCCTTGGTCTTGGCCTGCATGGCGGCGGCGTCATAGGGCTGTTTGGTCATACGCGCGAAGAGCAGCGCAGAGAGCGCGTCCGGCCGTGGGAGGCTGCCCGTGTGGGTGGTGAGGATGCGCTTGGAGCCTTCGTTGAGCCGCGACATGTTTTCTCCCTGAGATCGCGTTTGGTTATCCCACTTCTAGCGCGGTCGCGCGCAGGGTGAAACCACAAATCTTGAGGAGATCAAGTGGGCAGGCGCCCGCAGCCTATCCCAGCCGCGCCAGGGCGGGAAATGTGTCCAGCAGCCAGAATGAGAAGGTCTGCATGCCCCCCGTGAGGAAGGCGACGCCTGTGAGCACCAGCAGCACGCCCACCACCTTCTCCACCTTGCCGAAATGGCGAGAAAAACGCTTGATGAAGCGGAAGAAGGGCTCGATGGCCAGCGCCGCCCCCAGAAAGGGCAGGCCAAGCCCCGCCGAATAGACCGCCAGCAGCCCCGCGCCCTTCAGCGCCGTATCCTCCGACCCCGCCACCGCCAGAATGGCCGCGAGAATCGGGCCGATGCATGGCGTCCATCCAAATGCGAAAGCAAGGCCCATGACATAGGCGCCCCAGACGCCGACCGGCTTCTCCACCTGCACCCGCGCTTCCCTGTAGAGGAGGGCCACGCGCCACACCCCCAGAAAATGCAGCCCCATGGCCACGATGGCCAGTCCCGCAGCGGTGGATAGCAGGTCGATATATTGGCGAATGATCTGGCCGAAGACCGAGGCCGTGGCTCCCAGCGCCACGAAGACCGTGGAAAAGCCCAGGACGAAGAGAAGGCCCGCGAGGGCTACATCCCGCCGCGCCCGTCGCTCGCCCGCGCCAGACAGCTCCTCCACCGTCGTTCCCGCGATGAAGGTCAGATAGGGAGGCACGAGCGGCAGGACGCAGGGGCTCAGAAAGGAGAGCAGTCCCGCAGCCGCCGCCGCGCTCAAGGTGATTTCAGAAGCCATGGGTCCTTGTAGCGCGTTGCGGGGCCGGGGACAAAGCCCCGCCCGCCTCAGAACGCCGCCTGATAGCCGCCCATCACGCTCACCGCCGTCTGGCTCGTGAAGGCCTGGCCGCGCACCGACACTTGGCCGGTCAGTCGCTGGGTCCGGTCGATCTGGTAGAAAATGGCGCCTGATCCCAAGGGGCTCGCCCGGTGGGCGAGAGAGGCGGCCGGAAGGGCGAAGGTTTCGAGGCCAGCGATATCGCTCGAGCCTGCATAGGCGCTCGCCGCGCTGAAGGCGTAATAGTCGATCCCCGCGCCGAGTTGATAACCGATCCTGTCGCTCGCCATGCCATTCAGCCGCAGGCCCATGGTGGCTGCGCCCAGGCGCTGACGATAGGCCGCATAGGCGATGGGGTAATCCACGGTCCCGGAAACCGTGTCTTCCGCATATGCGGCGCGGGAGACATCCGTGTAACGGAAGCCCACATAGGGGGTCGCCCGCAGCGCGCCCGCCCAAGCGAGGCCATAGGCCAGCTCAGCGGCCACCGCCGAGCCCGCAACCCGCGCTTTGCCGGAGCCCGCTTGCGTGTTCTCAAGGCCGGCGTCGCGGGTCACACGCACATCAGCGCGGTTGATGGCGGCGGAGAGGCTAGCATTCGTATTGACGGTAATCGTGCCGTTGGTTTCCGTACCCGTTCCAAACTGCGTCGTCGTCGCGTTCGTGCAAATCGCCGTGACGCTGTTCGACGCCGAGGGGGTGCAGGTCGCCCAGGCGGCGCTCTGGTCGCAGATGAGCAAGGCCGCGCCGCCCGCTGCAGTCAGCAGGGCGCGTTTGAGGTGGGCGAATGACGCAAGATTCTGCGCTGGCCTACAGTTCATGAGCGCCAGACAGGGATCGCGGTGGACTGCGCTTTTGGGTCTATTGAAGTCTCGTTTGCGAGCCATAAGAATGAAAAGCCCATAAACATAAAACGTGTTATCACGGTTACGCAGCGTTAATTATCATGTGCTTTGTTTCTATAAAAATTACATATAATATTTTTTAAAATACATATGGTGCATAATTTTCTTACTTGAGACGTCGTTTTATTGTTGATTTCCACCCCTGCTGTTTCTGCAGCCGATCAGCGTCCCGGGCCATCCCGTTTGAGGCCCCGCTCGACACATCGGCGCGTCCGTTGTACGGCTCCGCCCTGCCAAAGGCCCGCTTTGGCCCCCCCAAAAGAGCCCCGTCGCCGATGTCCGATCTTCTGCTTGAACTCTTCTCCGAGGAAATTCCCGCCCGCATGCAGGCCCAGGCCGCTGCGGACCTGAAGAAGCGCGTCACCGAGGCCCTGGTGGAGCGGGGCCTGCTCTATGAGGGCGCCGCCAGTTTCGCCACGCCCCGGCGCCTCGCGCTCCATATCGCGGGCCTGCCCGCCCGC
>CANGTC010000203.1 GCA_947456505.1 Beijerinckiaceae bacterium | reverse complement strand
GGCCCCGTCCAGCGGTCGCGATGGGCCTCGTTGCTGGCATAGGCCATGGCGACGGAAAGATCGGAATTCTGCGC
This sequence comes from Beijerinckiaceae bacterium, assembly GCA_947456505.1. Lineage (GTDB taxonomy): Bacteria > Pseudomonadota > Alphaproteobacteria > Rhizobiales > Beijerinckiaceae > Terripilifer. The sequence goes on along the minus strand of CANGTC010000203.1, from coordinate 6,767 downwards.
GCCCTGCCCGGTGGGCGAGAGGAAATTCAGCACGCCATATTCGATGTCGTAGAAATCCAGCAGCTGCTCCTGCATGAATTTCAGATTGCTCGCGGGCAAGCCGCCATCGGGCGGCCAGGAATCGCGCCGCGCGGCCTGCGGCTGGGACTTGGGATAGAGGAACCCGTTCTGGAACCCATGGCGGCTGCGCACGCCATAGGTGGCGAGATAGTCGATCCAGCGCTTCGCCAGATAGGGCTTCATGTCCTCGATGGAGTCCTTGGGGTGCACATCGCAATCGATTACGCAGAGCCGGTTGGAGGCGGGATCGAGGCTGGGGCGCAGAACATCCGTCGTCATGCGAGACCTCCATTGCGAGACAGGGTCGGGGATTGGGCGGGAGCCGAAAGGCGCCCATAGGTCGCAAGGGGATTGTCGATCCTGATCTTGCGCGCCAGCGCAGGCGAGACGCCCGGCGGCATGGCGTCATCGCCATCGAAATGCCAGTGGGGATAATCGCTGGAATAGAGCAGCAGATCGTCGGACTGCAGCTGGTCGATCAGCTGGGTCACGATCTCCTGATTTTCGGGCGCGTCGAAGGGCTGGATGGTGAGGCGCACATGGTCGCGCACGATCTCCAGCGGGGGACGATCCACCCAGGGCACTTCAAAGCGCAGCCCGCGCCAGAACTTGGAGAGCCGCCACATATAGCCGGGCAGCCAGGTGACGCCGGATTCGATCAGCACCACCTTCAGACCGGGATGCTTGGCGAAGACCCCCTCGGTGATGAGGCTGGTCAGCTGGGACTGGAAGCCCTGGGACTGGGCGGCGTAGTCCTCCATGTAGAAGCTGGGCCAGCCCAGGGAGGTCACGGGATGGCGAAAGCTGGAGCCCGCATGAACGCCGATGGGGATGCCGAGCTTCTCCGCCTTGGCGTAAAGCGGCCAGTAGGAGCGCCGCCCCAACGGAACCTCGCCCATGCAGAGCATGAGAGCCTGCACGAAACGCGGGTCGGCGGCGCAGCGCTCCAGCTCGTCGCAGGCGTGCTCCACATTGTGCATGGGCAGCACGATGGAGGCGCGCAGGCGCGGATCATGGTCGAGCCATTCGGCGCGCACCCAATCGTTGAGCGCCCTCGTGAAGGCGTTCCCCATGTCTTCGTTGAGGGCGAGCTGCACGCCATAGATGCAGTTGAGGATGGCGACGTCGGCGCCCAGACCCTCCAGAACCTTCGTGCGGATCTCCGGCGCATTCATGCCTGCGCGGACCCTCCCATCGCGCCAGTCGGGACGGGCGGAGAGGGGCGCATGGGGCGGATAGCTGGCGCTTTCGAAGGAGTCGATGCCGCGCACCTCCACCATGTCCCGCCAGACGGGCTCGAGATAGGGCAAAAGCGCTTTCATGCCCGGCAGGGTCGGGTGGACGTCGCAATCGATGGCGCTGATGATGGGGGACAAGGAAGCTCCAGCGTCGCGGTTGAATCTGCCGTCTTGGCCGCCCCGCTTGGGCGACGGCGCATGGTAGTGCAAGTTTTGGCGCGGGGCTAGACGCTCCGGTTTGACGGGAAAAGGCCAGGGCGCCAACATCCCGCACAGCGGCGGCCAGACCGGATAAGGGGGGAACAACGATGATCGCTCTGCGGACAATCCTGCGCGCCGCGCTCCTGATCGGCGCCACCGCCGCGCCCCTGCGCGCCCAGCAGGGGCCGACGCCCTCCTGGGTCATGCCCGAGATTCTGGCGGCGGCGAAGGCCGAGGGGGAGCTGACCGTCTATTCCTCCACGAATGAGCAGGAGGCCCTGCCGCTGCTGAAGCTGTTTCAGGAGGTGACGGGGGTGAAGATCAATTTCATCCGGGGCGCGGAGGCGGCGCTCACCTCGCGCATCATGACCGAGACCCGGGCGGGGCAATCCTCCTGGGACATCGTGACCTCCACGGTGGTAAGCCGCCTGCCGCCGCAGATGACCAAGCAATTCGATCCGCCGGAAGCCAGGAACCTGCGCCCCGAAGCGCGCGATCCGGATCGGCGATGGTATGGGGTCTACGCCGCCTACAATGCGCCCGCCTACAATACGGCGCTGGTGAAAAAGGAGGACCTGCCCAAAACCTACGAAGAGTTTCTGCAGAAGAAGCAATGTGCCGGCCGCGTCGCCATGGACACCAGCGACCGCGAATGGATGATCGGGATCTTCAAGCATTTTGGCGAGCAGCGCGGACGCAAGCTGCTGGAGGATCTGGTGCGCGAACTCAATCCCGTCATCGTCGATGGTCATCTGGCCCTGGCCCGGGCCATGGCGGCGGGCGAATATATGGTGACCCTGTCCAACTATACGATGCTGTCGAGCAACATGCAGCTGACCGGGGCGTCGCTCGAGTTCTTCCCGCTGGACCCCGTGTCCATGTTCATTTCACAGGTTGGGGTGAACCCGAGGGCGCCCCATCCCAACGCGGCGCTGATGGCCGCCAATTTCATGATCAGCCGCGAGGCCCAGCAATTCGCCGCAGCGACGGGGCGGCTGCCCACCCGCGACGATGTGGAGCCCACGCCCAAGGATGCTTTTACGCGCCTGCGCGCCAAAACCGTGATCCCCGTTCTGCTCAACGGCGAGGAGGCGCGGGCGGCGGCGAAGGTTTACGATGAGATTTTCAAGAAGCGGTGAGCCCGCAGGCTCACGGCTTGCGCTCCCGCCTCAGTTCTTGCGGGCCATGCCCAGCACCTTGGCGATGCGCGCCACCTGCGCATGCTGTTCGGCTATGCCCGCCCCGAACTCCTCGACGCCCATGGGCGCGACGGGTTGTCCGGTAAGGGACAAGCGCTCCCCGAGGGCCTTGTCCTGCAGCACCGCGACCACATCGGCGGCGATCTTCTGGCGCAGGGCCAGCGGCATGTCGCGATGGCCGACGAAGCCAAGGATGGGGCTCGCCACCAGCGACGGGTAACCGGACTCCACCACCGATGGCACATTGGGCGCGATGGGCGAGCGCTTCTGATCATTCATGCCGATGACCTTGATCTTGCCGCTCTCCTCATGGGAGCGCATGGCGGCGTAGGACATCATCACCAATTGCAGGCGGTTTTCGCCAAGGTCCATCGGCGATGTCGTGATGTCGCGATAGCCGACCTTCGCGAGATTGAGGCCGACTTCGCGCAGGAAGCCGTCGAAGACAAATTCGGAGAACCCGGGCGCGACGCCATAGCTCACCTTGTTGGGGTTGGCCTGTGAAAAGGCGACGAATTCCTTCAGGTTGGCGATCCCCAGACTGGACGGCACCGCGATGGCGACCTGCACCCTCGCCACCCCCGCGACAGGCGTCAGATCCTTTTCGGGATCATAGCGCAGATTGTCATGCACATAGGGATGCACCACATAGGCGCTGCTGGGGCCGAAGAAGAGGATATGATCATCCTTGGCGCTCACCACCGTGCCGATGGAGATGAGCCCGTCGCCGCCAGGCTTGCCTTCGATGACCACCGGCTGACCCCAGAGGGCTTGCAGCTTGTCGGTGAGCAGGCGCGCGGCGATATCGGCGCCAGAGCCCGGACCAAAGGGCAGAATGAGGCGTACGGGGCGCGTCGGCCAGGTTTGGGCGACGCCCACAGTTGAGATTGCAGCCTGCAGGACGAGAGCGACCGCCGCAGTCATGATGAAACGGCTCAACTTGCCAGCCATGGTTCCTCCCCTTTGACCCATAATTTTCAACGTTCAACTCCATTCCGCATGGTCCGTAGCCGCGACCTTGTCAAGACGCCCATGCGGAGCACGCAAGGGGGCCTGCGCCCGAATTGACTCGCGCGCAGGGAGCGTTGATGCTCCCGTCATTCGCCATGCAAACCAAACAGAACAGGCGATTGGGGGACGGATCATGCAATTCCTGCTTCGCTTTTGCGCAGCCACTGTTTTCACCTGCGGTTTGGCGCTGGCCCAAGCGCCGGCGCAGGCGCAGCAGGCCTATCCCGAGCGCGCCGTGCGCTTCATCCTGCCTTTCGGGCCAGGCTCGGCCACAGATATCGCGGCGCGAATGATCGCTGAAAAACTGCAGATCAAATGGGGTAAACCGGTCTTTGTGGAGCCGCGCCCGGGGGGAGACGGGCTGATCGCGATCAACGCCTTCCTTTCCGCCAATGACGACCACACCTTGCTTTACGCCTCCACCGCCTCCTTCATCGTGCATCCCTACACCTTGCCGTCGAAGCCACCCTATGACGCGGAGCGCGACCTCAACCCCATCGTCCGTACGGCGGATTCGGGCCTTGCGGTGGCGGTCTCCACCGAGTCAGGCGCGACGACCCTGCGCGCCTTCGTCGAACTGGCGCGCAAGCACCCGGGGACGCTCAATGTCGCCGGTGGAGCGGGGCTCGCCGAGCTCAGCGTTCGCGCATTTGTGAAGGAGCAGGGGCTCAATGTGACCGTGGTGCCCTATCGCGACATCATTCAGGCGGGCGCCGATCTCGCCGCCAACCGCATTCAGCTCGTCTCCTCTTCGCTGTCCATGCCCATGCCCTTCGTGCAGGCGGGAAGCGTGAAACTGGCGGCCATCGCAGCGCCCACGCGCACGCCGCTGGCGCCGGATGTGCCGAGCGCGCCCGAAGCGGGTTTCCCCACGCTGGGCTATGAATCGACGGTGGGCTTCTATGGACCAGCACGCATGACTCTGGACCTGCGCCGCAAGATCGCCGCAGACGTGATCGAAGCGCTCAAGGATCCCACCCTCGCCAAACGACTCTTCGACGCCGGACTGGTTGTGGCGGCGGAAGGACCAGAAGAACTGGCCGCCATCGTGAAACGGCAGAAGGAAGCGACCACGCGCCTCGCCGATGTGCTGGGGGTGAAGGCGAAAGAGAACTGAGCGCGCCGATGATGGCCGCATGGAAAACAGACGATGAAGATGCGAACGCCCCTCGCGGCATGAGACGCGAGAGGCGGTTATTTTTGGGGTCGCTATGTCCAGCGCCTTACTTCGTGACCTTGCCGGGCAGGCGGGGCGACGGCGCGGGCGTGTCGAAGCGATAGGTCATGCTGAGCGAGATGATGTCGACATGGGACTTCACGTCGACGTTGAGCTTGTCGATATAGGCGTTCGAATAGCTCGCGATGTAATTCGGATTGGAAGTGTCGAGGATGGCGACCTTCGTGGATTTGGGAAAGATATGGAACTATCGGGCTTTGTGCCAAGCCCATAGGGCACGTTGACGCTGAGCCCAAGCCAGATGTTCTGGTTCAACTGCCAGCTGAGATAGGCGTTGGGAACGATCGCGTCGAGGGCCTCATCGCCGCTGGTCGATTTGCCCGTGAAAGTCGCATAGCCCGGGCTCGTGCCGCTGACATTGGTGAGGCTGGTGTAGGGAATGAGAGCCGTAAGGCCAACAGAGGTCTGGACCCCCTCATTGTTCGTCATCGTGGCCGGGTTCCAGAACATGGAGGCGAGGCCCGCGCCGCCCGCCGCCGCGCCAGCAAAAGACAGGCCCTGACCCGCCGCGCTCTGCTCACGCAGCGCAAATCCACCCGCCTGAGCCGCATGGGTCGCGGCGATGATTGACCCAGCGGCGACGCTGGCCAATAAAAGGGTCTTGAACATGAATGTCCCCTGATGAATATTTATTGTCAAGATTAAGTTTGATCAGAACGCGAATTTACGCAAGCGCGCCATGCGAAAATGCATGGTGCTTTTCGCAGGAAAGCTTCCCGTTTAAAAAATATTTATTAATTTCAATAATTTAGATCAGCCCCGAAAAGTCGCCTGGATATAGACGTCCACAGGCTCGATCTGGTGGCGGTGCGGCTCGGCCCCATGCTCATCGTGTCGGGGGTCGCCTGCCTCAAGGCGGCGTGAGCCTCGCCCCCGCCTCATACCAGCCCCGGCTCGCCTTCACGATATGCACCACCGAGAGCATGACCGGCACCTCCACCAGCACGCCCACGACGGTCGCCAGCGCCGCGCCTGAATTCAGGCCAAAGAGGCTGATGGCGGCTGCGACGGAAAGTTCGAAGAAATTGCTGGCGCCGATCAAGGCCGCAGGCGCCGCCACGCACCAGGCCACGCCAAAGGTCCGGTTCAGCCAATAGGCGAGGCCTGCATTGAAATAGACCTGAATCACGATGGGGACCGCCAGCAGGCCGATGACCAGGGGCTGCGCGAGGATCTGCGGACCCTGAAAGGCGAACAGCAGCACCAGCGTCGCCAGCAGGGCCACGAGCGACACCGGCCCCAGCGCGGCCTGCATCCGCGCCAACGCCGCGCCGCCTCGCCGCAGCAGGGAGGCGCGCCAGAGCTGCGCGAGGATCACGGGGATCACGATATAAAGCACCACCGAAAGGAACAGCGTGTCCCAGGGCACGGTGATGGAGGCCACCCCCAGCAGCAGCCCCACCAGCGGCGCGAAGGCGAAGACCATGATCACATCGTTCAGCGCCACCTGGCTCAGGGTGTAATTGGGCTCGCCCTCGCACAGGTTCGACCACACGAAGACCATGGCCGTGCAGGGCGCCGCCGCCAGCAGGATGAGCCCCGCGATATAGGAGGGGATCTGGTCGGCGGGCAGCAGCGGCGCGAAGAGATGGCCCACGAAAACGGCGCCCAGCAGCGCCATGGAGAAGGGCTTCACCGCCCAGTTGATGAAGAGCGTGACGCCCACGCCCCGCCAATGCTGGCGCACATCGCCCAAGGAGCCGAAGTCGATCTTCAGCAGCATGGGGATGATCATCAGCCAGACCAGCACGGCCACCGGCAGATTGACCTTGGCCACCTCCGCCATGGCGATCACGTTGAAGAGGCCAGGCAGGGCATAGC